>UQLN01000010.1 GCA_900541965.1 uncultured Parabacteroides sp.
GTAGCTGCTCCATACTCATTCTATTTTATGATAAAGCCTTTACTACTTCACTACAATATGTGTACAAGTAATACAGGTCTTGGTTATATCTAAATTACATCAATATTCTTAACGCTATCAAATAGGTTAAGATTACTTCACAAAGCCAATCTTTGGTCGTGACATATTCAGTATCTTATTCTTGTTCTGCAATTCTGCCAACGTTTCATTGATTAACTCCAACTGCATACGGGTATCATCATTGATGTCGTTGTAGTCGGCAAAAACTTCATCCATATATTCTTTCAGCTCTTTTATTTGACCTTCCAATTCTCCTACCCTGTCAACCGGAGGATTCAATACCAGATCCCGCATGGCTACAAATGCCCGCATGATCCCTCTATTTATTTCTATTGCTGTCTTTGAATTGAGGACGCTACTAAGCATGGCAACCCCAAGTTCGGTAAACGCGAAAGGAGCATATTTGATATTATAACCCCTACTTTTGTTCAAGGCCGCAAATTGCGTCCTTGATAGCTCAGATACCTCGTCTTTCGTTAGTTGAAACATAAAATCGTCTCCGTCAAACCTTTCTATATTACGCCTTACAGCCTCCTTGAGACGTTTTGTTTCCGTTCCGTACATCTCTGCCAAATCAAAGTCAAGCATCACTTTTTGGCCTCGTAGCTCGTAAATCTTACTTTGTATCAATTGTAGCTGCTCCATACTCATTCTATTTTATGATAAAGCCTTTACTACTTCACTACAATATGTGTACAAGTAATGCAGGTCTTGGTTATATCTAATTACATTAAGAATCTTAGCACTATCAAGCAATCGGGCTAAGAATAAAAAAAGAGGTTAGATTTAACTTCTAACCTCTTCAAGATAGTCGGGATGACAGGATTTGAACCTGCGACCACACGCCCCCCAGACGCGTACTCTACCGGGCTGAGCTACATCCCGAAATGCGGTTGCAAAAGTAGTGCTTTATTTTTAATCTGCAAATAAACAGCCTGTTTTTTATTTATTGTGTTCTATGCCAAGTTTTGTATAGTCTTTTTTATTAGCACTTTACAATGGCTTTGTTTGTTGTTTTTTAGAATTGTTTCTAAACAGTGCTTTAACTGCTTAAGTTTTTTGTTCTGTTCAGCTATTTGTATTTAGTCTATCGTCTTTTGTATGGAATTGGATTATTTTATCCCAAAACTTTAATCAAACTTTAATCGAAGATAGATACAAAATAGGAATATATCTTGCCACTACATTTCCAATTATTAATATGGGTCTGACATATATTGAAAGAAACTTTCCGTGTATTCATTGTTAATAAATCATAATAGCCTAATTTTACTCGTCAAAAATTTAATCGCGGATTGAGTTTTTACGTTGCACTCATAGACAACTGTATTATTCACTAAAAAAAAGAAAGACGATTATGGCAAAGTTTCGTATTGTACTCCACACGAGTAACAAAAGAAAAGATGGGAGTAACCCTGTTTGTTTACGCATCACTAAAAGAGGTAAACTAAAATACATTGATTTAAAATTGTCCGCCTTTGAAAATGAGTGGGATAAAAACGCGGACCGATTTAAAAGGGACAAACGCGTGAACCCCAACCATGAGTCGTATAACAATTGGTTGATTAGTTGCGAGGAACGTAAAAATGAAGTGGTGAATAAGTTTATGAAAGCACAGGTGGATTGGACACTAAATCAATTTGAGGAAGAGTTTTTGGGAATTTCGAGGCAAGGAAAAATCTATGATTATTGGATAAGGCAGGTGGAGGATTTAAAGTCTATAGGTCACATCGGTAATGGAAAGGTTTATGAACGTGACTTGCACCTGTTCTGCAAATATGACTCTAAAGCAAAAGAACGTTTGTTTTCAGAAATAGACGTAAAATACATCAATCGCTTAAATATGGCTATGGAAAAGAATGGTTGTTGTGGAAACACCCGTATGCACACTTTAAAGACATTGCGTGCTGTAATTAATAAAGCCATTAAAGAAAAAGCAGCCTCAAACAACACTTATCCGTTTGGTAAAGGTGGTTTTGAAATCAACAAGTTGGCGGAGGAAACGGCAAAACGCTATTTACTACCAACGGACTTGGAGTTGATAAAGAACTCGCCTCAACAAAATTTTGTATTGGAGCGTGCCCGTCGGATATACCTATTTTCTTACTATTGTTTGGGCATGAGCTTTGTTGATATGGCAAACCTTACAACAGACAATCTTGAAATGTTGGCAACAGGAACGCATATCGTGTATAAAAGGCAAAAGACAAAAAATGCCAAGAATGTAAAGCCGATAAAAATATTCGTTACTCCTGCCATAGAGGAGCAATTGAAATGGTTTAAGGCAAACACTCCTCAAACGGGTAAGTATTTACTTCCTATTATTACTAAAGAGTATGATGGCGAACAACTGTATGAGCATGTGCGTTGTCGATACAAACGTATTAATGCCAATTTGAAAAAAATGGGTAAGGCTTTAGGAATTTCATTGAACTTGACAACTTATACAGCACGGCACACAATGGCCATGACTTTGCAAGGCAATGATATTCCCCGTGAAATAATAAGCCAAGCCCTGGGACATAGTAATCTTACGACAACGGCTACATATCTTGCCAGTTTCTCTACAAGTGTTTTAGATAAAGTCGTAAAAATATTATAGGTATGTTTATTCATTATGGAATGCCTTTGGGCGACTTGATAAACAAGTCGCTCAGAGGGGAAGCTGCAGTCCGTGAAAGTTGGTTGTTTGTCTATGTGAAGCGGTTGACGAATGGGGATAAAGGAAAACTCCGACAGGCATTAAAGGTAGTCGATACAGCTATTGGCATGTGGAAAAGCAGGTATTTTATTTCTACTTATGAAGTAAAGGTAAAGTCTGTAGTTCAGGGGAAATTAAATATGAGCAGTCAAGAATTGGATGATATCTATAATGAAGAAGTCTCCTTGCAGAAAGAGGGGAAAATTGTTTTAGCAAAAGATTTCCTGTATGGTGCAATAGCAAAGTACGGTTTCATTAATGAACATCATCGTGATTCTGTGGAAAGCGCATGGTTGTATAATGATATGGAGTTTTTAAGAAACGAGTGGGAATATTATGTTTTGGCTCAAATAAGGTCGCTAAGGGAAATAATTTGTACTATGCTGGGATTAGTACCGTCAGAGGGTAAAAGCAAAAAACAGAAGAACAATAGACCACTAAAACGGATGGAAGATTATCCGGAGGTATTCGGTATTGATATTTGTAGCGAGTTGATTGGGCAGTCCAAACATACAATTTATAAGTTGACAAGTCATAAGGAAATACCTTGTTATCGTGCGGAAAGTGGGCGAATACTAAGATTTAAACGTGATGAAATAATAACGTGGATGATGGCTAAAAGACAAGAAACTAAGCAGGAATTCATTGAAAGTATGGAGTTAGGATTTGTTGCGCGTCTTCGTAAATAGTTAATAAGCTCAATTTTGTATAATATTCTATATACATTTTAATATCACAGTCATGTATGATAAAATCAAGTTAATATTATATGGCCTGCCAACAGGGTACGACTGGCAATCAGTATTAAAACGCATAGTTGTGCAGTCTTACTTTGCTGATGGTACAGGTGGTAGTGGGTTATGGCTTGGACGTAGAGTCATAGCCACAGAAACGTATGTGTCATTCGAGGGCAGTCTTCCTAAATGTCTATGTGGGCATAACCTAAAGACCTTATCATTAAGGGAGGTCAAGTGGCTTATTATGAAGTTAAGCGAGGATTTAGGTGTACCCATGTATGAGGCAGTAGTGGAGTCGGCAGAGTTTGCACATAACTTTAGCATGAAAGAGCCTCCTATTATGTATATGCAGAAGTTGGATGCCATGAAAGCATTTAGACCTAATGGGTGGAACGGTACTAAGTACATAGAGAATGGAGAGGTACGCTGTAAGTTTTATGACAAGATGCAGGAGGCAAAGAGGAAGCGTGAGTTACCTAAATATGGAAGAGAGAACCTACCCAAAAACTTATTGAGATATGAAGTGACATTTTATAAGAAAGGGCTGAGTAAGCTGTTTGGCAGAGATATAGTAGCAGAGGAGCTTTGGAGCAAACAGGTATTTTGGACGCTGGTTGCGGAGTGGTTTGGATATTATGAGGATATGGTGAAGCTACCGAATGACTGTTGGGATGTGGATTACCGTATTTTTGAGAGCGCCAAAGACTTTGCCAAGTGGTGCATTTGTATAGCAAATGCTGACCAAAACCTGTCTTATTATGTAAAGAGCGTCCTGTTTAAATTACGTAAAAATCCACAGCCTAAAGACCGTGTTCTGCATGGGCAAATACAGAAAAAGATTCAAGACGCGTTGGAGTGGGGTAAAAGTCATTTATCTCTCCCTAATCTGACATTGGAACTGACAGACAAAATAGAACAATACCTTACTTGGCTGTTGGAACAGTCGGCAGACGGTATAACCGCTGCAGAGGAACGTCGATTATTCAATACTGCCTGTTAGACCTCTCCCTAATCAAATAAGGCTTGATAATCATCAAAGGGTGTAAACTTCACTTTCCTAAGTTTATTCTTCTGATGATTATCAAGCCTTATCCTTTTTATAGCTCCTCTATTGGTGGCACACAGCCAAAAACTTATCAAACACAATAAAAGTATTCGGCGGAATACAATAATAGCTTATACGCTCTAATTACGAGGTCACGTGATTATATATGTGATGAGGCTGTTAGTGTGCAGTCGATAGAATCAATGCCGGTCATAGTTGAAGAGGATTTAGGGCTCGTCAATCTTCACTACATAGTGATGAGCCTATGTGATAATAGTGTATAGCATTATAGAGGTCTTACAATATAAGGAGTAGAAATATCACGCAGCACCTCTAAATGGATGAAATATAATGGAATGGTAGGGTATAGTTAGAGTGTGGATATGGTGATGAGGCTATTTCGAGGCATCCATAAAAGATTAGACATTCTGAAATGCAGCAGCCTCATCGGAGTTCCCTGCTTAAAATCTTGTGAACTATCAATAAATGAGTAAATTTGTTCCACGACATCCCTAAAAACGTTTGTAGAACGCTGGATTTTAGTTATATTTGTCCCACTAACAGGTTGAAAGACTTGTCGGTGATATATTAGTCAAAGGAAGCGTTTAGCTTTATCCCGTTTTAGAAATTCTGGTAAAATTTCATGTGGTACGGGGATAGACGATACAAACGCTCATGCTAATCTTGTATATATCAGTGATATATATAGCTTGGCGTGGGGTGTCGTTTTATCTTGTACCATGGGTTTACCAGAGCCTCTAAAACAGATAATTCTAACAGCCTCACGCTTTCCTTTTTATACAAAACTTTCCTGTCGGGGCTATGGGAAGTAAATCACAGTATTATGAAAAGAACTTTGCTGTTTCTGATGAGCGTAATAATGGTTCTTTCTGTTTATGCTCAAAAATCCACTTCTATTAAGGCTTTTGAATATCCCGATTATCTGTGTCCTAATCCCTATACGGGTAAACCGATATATGGTGGTAACACACTTGAAATTAGTTATTCAGAAAAGAAAAACTCCTATGGAATAGAGTTTAGATATGGCTATGTAAAATATTCATTAAACCTCAGTTATAAAGGCATGGATAATGGGCGATATGTTTATGCTGGCTTTGAAATTGGGAACATGACGGAGGCTGTCGTAATGACTTCCGTAAAGTTAAGCCGTTTTCTAAATAACTATGGGCAGATGCAAAGTGAAACGTTTGAAAAGGATAAGCTGATTGAACTCCATATAAGTGGCTCGGGGAGTTTGTCTGTCTATCCAATAAAAGATACTCCTGAAAGACGTAAAAGAATAGAAGAAAAAGTTGCTAAACAGGAAGCAGAAAATGCAGCCCGAAATAAACTCGAAGAACTTTATCCGTATGGCGTTCAATTCCTACAAGACAGTCTAAAACAACAAGTTGTTAAGGAGTTCTTCGACAATGCTGGTGAGGTGAAATCATTTGATTTACAGCCTCATTCTTTCCATACCTATACTGCTGTTATTGACACGAATAAACAGGTTACGGTCATTCAAAAAGATGAAGTTGTTTTGAATGCAGAGTTGCAAAATGAGCAATTACACGGTAGAATAGAATACGAACCGTCAAGCACAGGGGGAAAGACTGCGAAAGTTATTAACGGTAAAGTGTTCTTTAGTATGACATTTCACCCCAAGTTAAAAATAAAAGAGCATGAATGTTCTGTGCTTTATGATAAAAAAGAAAGTTCTTATTTGTATTTTAAATATCCATATAGAAGTTCGTTGTGGAATGATTCCAATCAAATAGAAGCACCTAAAGAAATAAGAAAGATAGTTGAGGATAACATTGTGAAAAAAGGAAAGTATTCTTTGTATTGGAAAACTGTAGATGAAAAACTTGTTTCTTTAAGCTATGTAAAACATGGCTTAGTAGATACAGTTCCTATTGAGGTATATTCAATATACAAGTAGATAACAACAATGAGGCTTCTAATGGAGCGTATAAGATAGGGGTAGGGCAATAGTTGTCCTACCCTGTTTGTTATAATAGGTTTGTTCCTAATAGAGGAGTGGAAGAGCCTATATACAAAAGGGGAGTGTGGTTGTGCGCAAAAAAAACAGAGGATTGGGAAACATTAACGGTCACTTAATACAAATCCATTTGGTATCACAATTTGTATTGGTTTGCACCAATTTGTCCGAAAACTTTAATCGATTTTTATTCACAGGTAAAAAATAAGGAGTTAAGTACAAACTTAACCCCTTGATTTATATTGCATTGTAATCTTTTCAATCTTTGCTCATTTCATTACCCCCCAGACGCGTACTCTACCGGGCTGAGCTACATCCCGAAATGCGGTTGCAAAAGTATAGATTAATTTTAAAATAGCAAACAATTCCATTGATTTTATTAAAATACTAAAGGTTCTTATTACAAAAAACAAGCAAACAGACTTAAGAAATAAACATTTCATCAGAAAAAGCCTTTGTTTTCAATAAACTATAGAATATTTTACCAGTTTTTAAAAGATTGTGTCTTTTATACCAAATGTTAATTAATTAACTTTGTCACTTCTTAAATCAATTTAGTACCAATAAACTCTCCAAGTATTTTTTAAATTATGGAAAACATAGAAACAGGTTTATTATTGATGGCAGTCGGGATGACTACGGTCTTCGCTATCCTGCTTATCGTTATTTATTTAGGAAAAGGGTTGATCGCCTTAGTTAACAAATATGCTCCGGAAGAAGTAACAAACAAAATAATGACATCCGGTTCACAGGCCACTAAAAGCAATACATTGTCCGGTCAGGAAACTGCAGCTATTGTCTCTGCTGTCAGTTTAGCCACCCGGGGATTGGGAAAAGTGATTAAAATAGAAAAGATATAATACTAGTTTATTACCTATTATCATGAAAAGAGAAATCAAATTCAGTTTGGTCTTTCGCGACATGTGGCAATCTGCCGGAAAATATGTACCGAGAGTCGACCAACTTACTAGCGTTGCCCCTGCCATTATAGAAATGGGATGTTTCGCTCGCGTAGAAACCAATGGCGGAGGCTTTGAACAAGTCAATTTATTATTTGGAGAGAATCCTAATAAATCTGTCCGCGAATGGACAAAACCGTTTCACGAAGCCGGCATACAAACACATATGCTGGACCGCGCCCTAAACGGATTACGCATGAGCCCGGTTCCGGCTGACGTGCGTCAATTGTTTTACAAAGTAAAGAAAGCACAAGGGACGGATATCGCTCGTACTTTCTGCGGATTGAATGATATCCGTAACATTGCCCCATCTATCGAATACGCCAAAGCGGCAGGTATGATTTCACAATGCAGTTTGTGTATCACACATTCTCCGGTACATACGGTAGAATATTATACCAAGATGGCTTACGAGTTGATTAAACTGGGAGCAGATGAAATCTGTATCAAGGATATGGCAGGCATCGGACGCCCACATACACTGGGGCAAATCGTAGCCAACATCAAAAAAGAATATCCGGAAATTCCTATCCAGTATCACAGCCATGCCGGTCCGGGTTTTAATGTAGCCTCTATACTGGAAGTTTGCAAAGCGGGCTGCGATTACATCGATGTAGGTATGGAACCGCTGTCGTGGGGCACTGGACATGCTGATTTATTGACAGTACAAGCCATGCTGAAAGACGCCGGATTCCAAGTTCCGGAAATCAACATGAATGCTTATATGAAAGTCCGTTCTATGATACAGGAGTTTATGGATGACTTCTTGGGATTGTATATCAGCCCGAAGAATCGCTTGATGAACTCTCTGTTAATCGGGCCGGGACTGCCCGGTGGCATGATGGGCAGTTTGATGGCAGACCTGGATAAAAATCTGGAGTCCATCAATAAGAACCATATCAAAAACAAACGTCCGGTTATCTCACAGGATGAATTATTAATCAAACTGTTTGATGAAGTTGCTTATGTTTGGCCACGCGTAGGCTATCCTCCATTAGTAACACCATTCAGCCAGTATGTTAAGAACCTGGCATTGATGAATGTCATGCAAATGGAGAAAGGGAAAGAACGCTGGAGCATGATTGCCGATGACATTTGGGATATGCTGTTGGGTAAAGCCGGCCGCCTGCCTGGACCATTGGCTCCCGAATTGATAGAGAAAGCAAAAGCCGAAGGACATAAGTTCTTCGAAGGCAATCCGCAAGACAACTATCCGAATGCGTTAGACAAATATCGCAAACTGATGAACGAAAAGCAATGGGAAGTGGGTGAAGACGAAGAAGAATTATTTGAATACGCCATGCACCCAGCTCAATACGAGGCTTATCGTTCCGGCAAAGCAAAAGTGGAATTTAAAGCGGATGTCGCCAAACGCAAAGCAGAGAAAGAAAAGGCAGCCAACCCAGCCCCTGTAGCACCGGCTTCCGTATCACCATTGCCTACTACTCCGCAAGTAATGACCGTGGATGTAAACGGACAAGCATACCGGGTAACTGTTGCTTTCGGCGAAAGCAACACAACTGCTCCAAACGCCCCTGCAGCTTCAACTCCCGTAGCTCCGGCTGCTCCGGCACAAGGCGAAGGGAAAGAAGTATTGTCACCCTTGGAAGGTAAATTCTTCCTGGTAAAGAATGCTTCCGAAACACCAGTCCAAGTGGGAGACACAGTAAAAGAAGGAGACGTATTATGCTATGTGGAGGCCATGAAAACCTACAATGCTGTACGTGCCGAATTCGGCGGAACAATTACAGCAATCGGTTTTGGTTCCGGTGATGCTGTTTCTGAAGATGATGTATTAATGACAATCCGATAATGAACGAGATATTCCATAATTTATACCAGATGACTGCGTTCAGCAATATCATTGCTGAACCGCAGTTCCTGATCATGTATGCCATCGCCTTCATATTACTCTACCTAGGAATCAAGAAACAATATGAACCTTTGCTGTTAGTACCTATCGCATTCGGTGTATTATTGGCAAACTTCCCGGGTGGCGATATGGGCGTTATACAGGCAGACGAGAACGGAATGATCAACGTACACGGAGTAATGAAAAACATCTGGGAAATGCCTTTACATGACATTGCACATGAATTGGGATTGATGAACTTCATCTACTATATGTTGATTAAAACGGGTTTCCTGCCTCCTATTATCTTTATGGGTGTAGGAGCGTTAACAGACTTCGGCCCGATGCTGCGTAACCTGCGTCTTTCTATCTTCGGAGCAGCTGCACAACTTGGTATTTTCACCGTATTATTAGTAGCTATCCTGATGGGATTTACACCTAAAGAAGCAGCTTCTTTAGGGATTATCGGAGGGGCAGACGGACCGACGGCGATTTTCACAACCATTAAACTGGCTCCTCATTTGCTGGGTCCTATCGCAATCGCCGCCTATTCGTACATGGCATTGGTTCCGGTCATCATTCCTTTGGTGGTTAAACTATTGTGCAGCCGGAAAGAGCTATCGATAAATATGAAGGAACAGGAAAAGAAATATCCTTCAACCACTGAAATAAAGAACCTGCGTGTCCTGAAAATTATTTTTCCTATCGTGGTTACAACAGTTGTTGCTTTATTTGTCCCCAGTGCAGTACCTCTGATCGGCATGTTGATGTTCGGTAACCTGGTAAAAGAAATCGGGACCAATACATTCCGTCTGTTTGACGCTGCTTCGAACAGCATTATGAATGCTGCGACTATTTTCTTAGGGTTATCCGTTGGAGCCACTATGACATCCGAGGCTTTCTTGAACCTGACAACCATAGGAATCGTAATCGGTGGCTTCCTGGCATTTGCATTATCTATTGCCGGAGGTATTTTCTTCGTTAAGTTTGCAAATTTATTTACCAAGAAGAAAATAAACCCGCTGATTGGTGCTACCGGATTAAGCGCTGTCCCAATGGCATCCCGTGTAGCTAATGAGATTGCCTTGCAATATGACCCGAAGAACCATGTATTACAATATTGCATGGCCAGCAATATATCCGGAGTTATCGGTTCTGCGGTGGCAGCAGGTGTCTTAATTTCTTTCTTAGGATAAAGAAATACATCCCCATATCGTTTGATTACAGGGACAAATCATCAGAAAAGCCTTTTATGTCGACTTATGCAGTTCACATAAAAGGCTTTATTTTGTAGAATAAACATTCGCAAGAATAAGATAGAAACATAAGGCTTCTTATCCTCCAAAGCTCTCCCGGTAAAAATCTAATGCTTCGAGGATTGTCTCTTTGCTCACTTGTTGGTTAATACGAACTTCTCCCACTGAAGCAAGCAGGGTAAAATTGATGATACCGGCTTCATTCTTCTTATCATGTGTCATCAGTTCATAAAGCGTATCGTAATCCTTACAATCGAATGTAAAGGCCGGATAGTATTCCTTGATATAATAAACCACCTGGCTCAGTTTGTCCATTGGGAAACTGCACAGTTTATGCGACAGATATAATTCGCTGATAATACCGGCAGCTACCGCATGGCCATGTAGCAACGGGCAGTTCTTCTTAAATGAAAGACTTTCATAAGCATGACCGATTGTATGACCAAAGTTCAATGCCTTACGGATACCATGTTCCTTCGGATCTTCTTCCACAATCCGTTCTTTTACTGCAACTGACTGTGCCACCATTTTATTCAGAAATTCATAATCGAACTGTGCATCCAAATCAAACAACAGCACAGAGGCATAAATGTCCATCGAGCTAATCAACGCATGTTTAATCATTTCGGCATAACCGGACAACAGATTATCCCGATCTAATGTGCGCAGGAACTCACAATCAATAAATACACATTCGGGAGGATAGAAAGAGCCGATTTCATTCTTCAATCCGTTAAAATTGATTCCGGTCTTCCCTCCTACGGCTGCATCAACCGAAGCCATTAGCGTGGTCGGAATATTAACTGTTTTCAAGCCACGTTTAAACGTAGCGCCGGCAAAGCCGCCCATATCCGTTATCATTCCTCCGCCCAGATTTACCAGGAGGGAGTTGCGGGAAGCTCCTTCGTTAGAAAGACGGGACCAGATGTGCACCACCTGTTCCAAGCCCTTATGGGTATCTCCGGCTTCAACTGTGATAACCGGTGCATTTTGGAATGCCGGAATGTCTTTAACCAGAGGATAACACTTTTCCCGGGTATTTGTATCGGTAAGAATAAACAGTTTATCGTAATTCAATGCAGAAAGGAATTCCTGTAAATCAGTTTTCAACTCCTTACTAATCACAACTTTTTGAGCAGCCATATACTTTATTATTTTACTTCTTGAATGACAAAGGTATTATTTGTAATCCGATTATCAAAGGACTTTCCCATTACAAAAGGATAGCGGCTGATGGTATTACTCTTCATAAAGGAAGCAAATACCACCAGCCGCTATAGATAAATCTTTTTATTTCCTAATTTATTTAGACTTGTTCAATACATTGTATCCGGAAACAGTTACATTCGGCTTATTACCTCTCGTATCTTCGTCTTTCCAATGGATATCAATTTCTTTCTTTTCACCCGGAAGCAATGAGAAATAGTTATCGGTATAGAACACCGGCAGAAACTGCAAACCATCTTTCTCGCCTACTACATTTATGCGAACCATTAAAGCCGGAGTAGATGTCAGATTTTCCAGAGTTGCCTTCGCACGCCAGGTACCGTCAGCTTCTTTATTGACAACAATATCAGTGCTTAAATCTACCTTCGGAAGTTCACGTAATGCCTGATAATTATTTTCTTCCAAACTTCTGTGATAGAAGTTATCGGAAACCACCTTGCCATTTTCCGTCAATACCATTTTGATGAAATGGACTTTCGACAGGTTTTCCGGAAATTCCAACTTGATACATTTATTGGTTGTATCCTCATTGCTATCAATCTTCACCTCTTTTTCCCAGGCAACAGAAGCATCCATATTCAATATCTGGACTTTGGCGGTCAGGTCTTTACGAGAACCGGCACTGTAGTTCACGACTTCTACCTCATCGGTTGCCGGATTCCATTGGATATGCAATGGCTCGGATGCTTTCTTGATTGCAAAGTAAGCGGCTGTAGGTTCAAAGTAGTAGTCGTAGGTCTGCCATACCATAGAAGGCCAGCAAGGATGGCTCATCCACATCAGCAATCCTTTACGGTTCTTACTTCTGGACTCGAACAAACTGCGGTGACCGTCATAATTTACCCACTGTGCCAGTTCAGCAAATTCTTTGGCACTCTGCGGTTCTCCGTATCCTTTTGCTATAATCTCATTAAAAGAAGTACATCCCTGTGCACCTTCACGTGTATAATCGTGCATTCCCCATTCGTTATCCTGCGGCCAGATTCCTTTCGGCGAGAAAGTACGAAGCATACTTTCATAAGTCATTACGTTTGGCATACCTCGTTCACTATGGAACTTGTCATTACCGGTTTCCAATGTGAAATATTCTTTTGCAGGAAGCATACGGTAAGGACCGTGTCCGCTTACTACATCATCTGCCGAACTGGAAATATAATGGATACCCGGATGGTCTTCTTTTACAATCCGGCGCAGTGCCTTGTCAATCTGTTCAGGAGGGAAGCCTTCATTACGTCCGCAATACAGGCCGATGGAAGCATGGCTACGGATTCGTTTCACATAATCTTCCGCATTATCAATAAACATTTCCGGATAATAAGGATCGGGTCCGTCGGCAGGATTTGCCAACCAGAAGTCTTGCCAAACCATAATACCATGACGGTCGCAGGCATCATACAATTCCTCATCACCTATCATACCAACCCAGTTGCGCAACATGGTAAAGTTCATATCTGCATGGTAAGCTACGGCAATATCATATTCACGTCCGCGATAATTCAGGTTCGATTCGCTAAATCCCCAGTTACCACCGCGGCCGATAAAACGGCGCCCATTGATAAAGAGACTCAGAATATGGTTATCTTCATTGAATGTCATCTGACGGATGCCGACTTTAAAGTCTTTAGCGTCTGAAACCTTATCATCAATCTTGAAAGTGAAGTTCGCATCGTACAAGTTCGGTTCTCCATAGCCTTTAGGCCACCACAGACGCGGATTCTGTACATTCAACTGGGCAAAATCCTTTGCATCGAAAACAACGGTTTTCTCTTCTCCCGCAGCCAGTTCAACCGGTTGCTGGAAAGTAATATCACCAATCTTGCCTTCCAAAATTCCTTTTACAGCATTGGCATCGTGATTCTTTACTATCACTTCTGCGGTCAGTTTGGCGGAAGTCGTATCCGGCAATGGCAGTACGGACTGGACAAGCGGGTCTGCTACCGTTACTTTACCCGTTGTCGTTAAAGAAACATCATTCCATATACCAATATTACGTCCGCGTACAGTCGGAATCCAGTCCCAGCCAATCGTTGCATGGAAAGTAGGATTATCAGCCCCCAAAATGCCCCCGTTGAAGTCCGTACTCTGTCTGTTCTTTTCTTTGATAGCACCGATATGGGAGTTTTTGATAATCTCTACGGCTATAACATTCTTACCCGGAACAACCACATCCGTGACATCAAATTGACCACGTTTAAACGCCCCTTCGATACGACCGACCTGTTTACCGTTCACATAAACGTTCGCTTTCCAGTTGATACCGTCGAAATTCAGGAACAAACGATCCTGCTTAAATCCTTCCGGCACTTCAAATTCATCACGATACCAGAAATTGGAATTGAAGAAAGATTCGGATACATGTAACTGATTATCGGCATAATCGGGATTAGCAATAGCCCCTATATTCTTATAGCTGCTTAATACAGTTCCCGGAACAGTTGCTACAATCCAGTTTTCAGGATTAAAACCTGTAGTCGATATTTCCGTACCTGTAGCAGCAACCTCTGAAGCACGTTGAAGCTTCCAGTTACCTCCGGACAAATAGATTTTATCTTTTGATGCAGCAGGCATCGCAACAGGCTGAGGAAGCAAGCCTCCTTTACCCATGACTTCTATTTCGCTCAGGATATAGTTCTTGCCATTACCCAGTTCTTGCATCAAAAGACGCACATAACGTGCCTGTTTTTTCCCATTCAGAGAAATTTCATCTTTCAGTTCATCTCCGCCAGGTAATTCAGCCACGTCGGTCCACTGCAGGGCATCATCAGACACCTGTATTTTACCTTTTACGGCTTTATTTACCCAGTGTAAGATCACTTTATCAAATTCTGAGCGACTGCCTAAATCCACATACAACCACTCTTCGCCAGGTGTGGCACTCATCCATGCACTGTTGAAGAACTGGGAGGGTTTCATTTCCACCAGTCCGCCTTTATTATAGAAATTTGCCTCTGTAAACACCCAATCGTGCGCACCTGCCATTTTCAACAGGACGCGATAATCGGAATAAGCGGTTCCTTTTTTGAACGGTATTGTTTCATCCAACTTACGAACCGGCATGGATACTTGTTCTGTTTGTTTATTGGGGTCGGTCACCGGGACACGATAAGACAAAGCTTTGCCCGGCAGTCCGCTACCACTCAGTTTTCCTATTTCCTCCCAGTTCTTTCCATCATTGGAACCCTGGCAAATAATTTCGTAGCCTCCTTTTGCCACCTTATCATCATAGATAAGCGTTCCGACCAACGACAGTTTATCGGCAGATTCGCTATAATTATTCAGTGTAAACTGAAAATAAGTATCGGCACCTGAAAATGTATTTCTTGAATAAGGACCTTCATCTATCATCCACTCACGTTCGCGTCTGGGAGCGGCGCCTTCGGGAGTTAAAAGATCCAAATACTGCGGTTGCTTATCAGTGACAATACCATCTGTCACCAACTGGGCAGTCAGATTATAATCGTGACTGGACGAACCGAATGCAGAACGCAAAAGGGCGATATTCCGGTAATTTTCTTTGTCCGGAGCCAGGGATGGCGAAAAATCCTCTTTGGGATTTCCGGGATATTGACCAATACCGCGCGTATAATAATCCGAACGTTCAAACGATTCGGCTGTTGTACCCGTTCCACTACATCCTCCTAAAAGAGATATGGCAGCTATCGCTCCACAAAAGGTGAACATACGAGTAACTCTTTGCTGTTTTTTGCCTAATTTCATATTATATGAGCTATATAAGTTTCGACAAATGTACATTAAAAACTCTGTTTTTTAGGAATGTATAAATAAAAAAAAAGGCTAAGCTGAACGTTCAACTTAGCCTTTCATATTAAATTCCGTCTACTTTTTATCTTATTTCAAGCCGGCATTTTCCAATATAAGTTCGATTGCCTGTAACAAACCGCCAGGATTCTTGCCTCCTGCCGTGGCAAAATGAGGCTGTCCGCCGCCGCCGCCCTGAATTAACTTGGAAGCGTCTTTTACCAGTTTACCGGCATTCATACCTTCAGCGACCAACGGTTCGCTTAGCATAACCATCAATGCACATTTCTCACCGTCACGGATACCGGCAACAAAGAAGACCTTTTCGTCGGTAGCACTCTCACCTTTAATCTGGAAAGCAAGGTCTTTAATAGCATCCGTATTCGCTTCACCACGGAATACAATCAGTTTTACGCCATTACGTTCTTCAGCCTTAGCAATCAGTTCTTTCTTCAACAACTGGACTTTTTCCTTTACATAATCGCCAACCTGTTTCTTCAATTCGGCATTTTCTTCAATAGCTTTCTTGATGGTTTGCGACAGGTTCGGCACATTATTGAACATCGCACGCAATTCACGAAGAGCATCCTGTAATTTATAGGTATAGTCTTCTGCACCTTCGGCCGTAACGGCTTCAATACGACGAACACCGGCAGCAATAGAGCTTTCGCCGATTACGCGCAATGAACCAATCATTCCTGTTGCCGGAATATGCGTACCACCACACAATTCAATAGAACTACCGTATTTTACCACACGGACCTCATCGCCATACTTTTCGCCGAACAAAGCCATTGCGCCTAATTCTTTTGCTTTAGCTATCGGCATATTACGATGTTCTTCCAACGGATAGTCAGCACGGATTTTTTCGCTGACCAGCATTTCCACTTTACGGATTTCTTCATCCGTCACTTTCTGGAAATGAGAGAAGTCGAAACGCAAAGTATCCGGAGATACATAAGAACCTTTCTGTTCAACGTGTGTACCCAAGACCTCGCGCAAAGCTTCGTGCAACAAGTGGGTTGCTGAGTGATTACATTCGCACTGGATACGTTTTTTCTTATTTATCTTCGCTGTAAATGTAGCAGTTACATCTTTAGGCAATTTAGCCACCAGATGAACCGGCAGGTTATTTTCGCGTTTCGTATCGATTACGTCAATCTTTTCATCGTCAGCTATCAACCAACCGGTATCGCCTACCTGACCACCCATTTCCGCATAAAAAGGAGTCTGGTCCAAAACGATCTGATACAGTTCCTTATTCTTTTGCTTAATCTGGCGATAACGAAGAATTTCCGCATCACATTCAAACAAATCGTAACCTACGAATTTGCATTCGCCTTCTTTCAGGATGACCCAGTCACCTGTTTCGATGGCAGCAGCATTACGCGCACGCTCTTTCTGTTTCTGCATTTCCACATTAAACTCTTCGATATTGACTTCCATGCCATTTTCACGAAGGATCAATTCGGTAAGGTCTAACGGGAATCCGTATGTATCATATAATGTAAAGGCATCCACACCGCTGATAACGGTTTTTCCGGCAGCCTTTGTCTCTTCCATTTTCTTATCCAGCAAACGGATACCTGTTTCCAGTGTACGCAGGAACGATTCTTCTTCTTCCTTGATAACCTTTTCAATCAAAGTCTTTTGAGCAATCAACTCTGGATAAGCATCACCCATTGTCTCAATCAGGACAGGAAGCAGTTTGTACATAAAAGCTTCTCTGCGATCCAGGAATGTGTAACCGTAACGAACGGCACGACGCAAAATACGACGGATTACATAACCGGCTTTTGCGTTGGAAGGTAACTGGCCGTCGGTGATAGCAAAAGCAATCGTACGGATATGGTCGGCTATTACACGCATAGCCACATCCTGCTGCTTTTCTTTTCCGTATTCGGTTCCTGCCATTCCGGCTATCACCTTGATAATCGGCTGAAATACATCCGTATCATAATTGGATATCTTACCCTGCAATGCCATACACAAACGTTCGAAACCCATACCGGTATCGATAACCTTTGCAGGAAGCGGTTCCAGAGAGCCATCAGCCTTACGGTTATATTGCATGAATACCAGATTCCAGATTTCAATTACCTGGGGATGATCTTTATTTACCATGTCCTGTCCGGGAACAGCCGCCCGTTCTTTTTCAGAACGAAGGTCTATATGGATTTCGGAACAAGGGCCACAAGGACCTGTATCCCCCATTTCCCAGAAGTTATCGTGTTTGTTTCCGTTAATTATATGATCCTTCGGCAAAAATTGTTCCCAATAACCGGCAGCCTCGTCATCACGGGAAAGACCTTCTGCAGGACTTCCTTCAAAAACAGTAGCATACAGACGGTCAGGATTCAACTTCAATACCTCCACCAGATATTCCCATGCCCATTCGATAGCTTCTTTCTTGAAATAATCACCGAAAGACCAGTTTCCGAGCATTTCAAACATGGTATGATGATACGTGTCATGTCCTACTTCCTCCAAGTCATTATGCTTACCGCTCACACGAAGACATTTCTGTGAATCCGCGACGCGGGGATATTTACGGGGTACGTTCCCCAGGATTATATCTTTAAACTGGTTCATACCTGCATTGGTAAACATCAATGTAGGGTCACCCTTCACAACCATCGGAGCAGAAGGCACAATCTGGTGCTGCCTGGATGCGAAAAAGTCTTTAAATGATTCGCGGATTTCTTTTGCTGTCAACATAATCTATTTCTATATAGTCTTAATATTCTGAAAAACAATTTGCAAAAGTACAGCAAATTATTATTTTTGCACATATCCAAGCAAGAAAATATTCAATGAAACTATTCAAAAGCCGTAAAACATACTACTTATATAATCCGAACACACTTAGCTATGAGCGCGTTTATCCTTCTGCCAAAGATCGCTTCTTCGGGGTTCTCCGCCATCTGAGTATCGGTATTATTATTGGAGTCGGGGCTTTCTTCCTTCTATCCAAAACCTTTGACTCACCGGTAGAGTCTTTATTGAAGAAGGAGAATAAATTACTGCAAACCCAATATGAAGTACTTTCTCTTCGTCTGACCAATGCCATGGAAGTTCTGGACGACATTCAACAGCGCGATGAGAATTTGTACCGTGCTATTTTCCAGGCGGAATCTATCCCTGAATCGGTTAGAAAGTCAGGGTTCGGAGGGTCTAACCGGTATGAACACCTGATGAGCCTTTCCAACGCAGACCTGGTAGTTGCCACCACAAAGAAAATGGATATGCTGAGTAAACAGCTCTATATAGAATCCAACTCACTGGATGAACTTATCTCCTTGGGAAAAAGCCAGGAAGAACGCAGCAAATGTATTCCTGCCATCCAGCCTATTTCCAACAAAGACCTGAAACGAACGGCATCCGGTTATGGCGTACGTATCGACCCGATTTACCGTACCCCGCGCTTTCACTCGGGTATGGACTTCTCGGCCAAAGTCGGTACGGAAATCTATGCAACAGGCGACGGCGTAGTTACCTTTGCCGCATGGAAACAAGGTTATGGAAACTGTCTGGTAATCAATCATGGTTACGGCTACGAAACCCTATACGGACATATGAGTAAATTCAAAGCACGTGTCGGACAAAAAGTGAAACGTGGTGAAGTAATCGGTGAAGTAGGAAATACAGGAAAATCCACCGGTCCCCATTTACATTATGAAGTAATCGTACGCGGAAAACATGACAATCCGTCCAAATATTATTATATGGACCTTACTCCGGAAGAATACGACCGTATGATTCAGATTGCGGATAACCACGGTCAGGTTATGGATTAAACAACTCAGCCATGGCATTGAATAAAGATAAAAACCTAAAGCTCTATTTTTCTATCAGCGAAGTAGCGCAGATGTTCGACATCAACGAATCGACCCTGCGTTTTTGGGAGAAGGAATTCGACATTATATGCCCGCGTAAAACGGCAAAGGGAACCCGTTTCTATAAACAGGAAGATATCGACGCCGTCCGTTTGATATTCCATCTGGTTAAGGAACGCGGCATGACATTGGCCGGTGCCCGCCAGAAACTGAAGGATAACAAGGAAACCACCATCCGCCAGGAAGAAATTGTCAATAAATTAAAGCAAATCAAAGAAGAGCTGATATCCCTGAGAGATGCTTTCGATATGCTCGACCCGGCAAAGTAATAAAACCTCATAATTAAAAACGGAAGTAAACAATTGGCAAGTTACGGGAGAAAACCGTACCTTCGCACCTAATTAATAAAACGATAAACATGGAAATTACGGGAAGAATTATTGCAGTATTGCCTGTCCAGGGAGGTACGAGCAAAAACGGAAACGAGTGGAAAAAACAAGAGTACGTACTCGAAACACATGACCAATACCCTAAGAAAGTATGCTTCCAGATATTCGGTGCCGACCGGATAGACCAGGCAGCCATACAACCCGGAGAGGAACTTACTGTATATTTTGATATAGACAGCCGCGAATATCAGGGACGTTGGTTTACTAACATCAGTGCATGGAAAGTAGAGCGCCCGATGGCAGATGCTCCCCAATCAGCACCGGGTGCTGTAACCCCGGAAAACTTTGCTCCGGCATCAGCACCGACAGCACAGGCTGCTCCTGATTTCGGGCCAGCCAATCCGATTGACGACCTGCCATTCTAATGGCTTTTAAATAGAATAGGCTGCTAAGGGTTTATGTTTATCTCCTTAGCAGCCTATTTTATGTTTGCGATTTATCTATTAGTCAGCAACACGTCCGACCGACTTAATATTCTTTATCTTGGACAAAGCGACACACATCTGTTGGATATCTTCCACATCATGTACCTTCATCTTAATCTTTCCTTCGAAGAAACTATCTTTTGCATCGATTTGCAGGCGCTGTATGTTTACATTAAAGTCTGTGATAGTCTTTGTTATGGCATTCAAAACACCGATAGAATCAAGACCTTTCACCTCAAGCGTCGCTTCAAAAGAAGCATTCTTATGACTACTCCACTCGGTATTCAGGATACGTTCGCCAAAACTGCTTTTCAGACGCATAGCGATAGGGCAGGAACGTTTATGGACTACCACATTACCGTCATCATTGATAAACCCGAGTGCATCATCACCGGGAATCGGTTTACAACAATCCGCAATTACGTAATTACGTTCAAAAACCTCTTCACGCAAGATATAAGGCTTAGACTTATCATATTTAATTTTTTCCTTCTTTTCCGGTTCTTCTGTTTCTTCCGGTTTCTTGGAGCTCTTCGTTCCTACTCCCAATGCCTGTTTTACATACTTAAACAATACATTATCGGTTTTCTCTTTCAGCAGTTTCTTTATATTTTCGGGCAGAACAACATCACCCTTCTCTACTGCATAGAAAAACTCTTCGCGTTTGGAGAAACCAAAATAAACGGACAGTTTATCCAGATTAGCCATAGAAGGTTCCATTTCCGAACGCTTGAAAGCAGCTATAACTTTAACTTCCCCTTCCTTAGCGGCTTCTTTCCTGTTTCTTTTCAGGACAGAATCAATTTTTGCACGCGCTTTGGCTGTCGTAACAAAGTTGAGCCATTCCGGCTGAGGCTCCTGCGAGCGGGAAGTTAATATTTCCACCTGATCTCCACTTGCTAACGGATGACTCAACGGAACGAGCCGGTGGTTTACCTTCGCACCTATACACCTGTCACCTATATTTGTATGCAAGGCATAAGCAAAATCAAGTGCAGTAGCTCCCTGCGGCAATGTTTTTATATCACCTTTCGGAGTAAAAACAAATATCTCGGATGTAAATAAATTCAGTTTAATCGTATCCAAAAAATCCAATGCATTCGGGTCCGGACTTTCCAGGATTTCAGTAATCGTCTGTAACCATTTATCCAGTTCGGTATCCTCTTCGACATTGTTTTCCTTATATTTCCAATGGGCGGCAAAGCCTTTTTCCGCAATATCATCCATGCGCCGACTACGGATTTGTATTTCCACCCATTGCCCGTCCGGTCCCATCACTGTAAGATGCAACGCCTGGTATCCGTTTGCTTTCGGACGGCTTACCCAGTCACGAATACGGTCCGGCCGGATACGGTAAATATCCGTAATCGCAGAATAAATATCCCAACATTGATTTTTCTCATCCACACCCGGCAGCGGATCAAAGATGATACGGACAGCATACAAATCATAAATATCTTCAAACGGGACATGCTTTGCTTCCATCTTATTCCAGATTGAATAGACGGATTTCACACGGGCACGCATTTCATAGTTCAACCCCATTGCTTTCAACTTCCCATCGACAGGCTTCGCAAAATGCTTGAATAATTCGTTCCGGTCTTTCTCTGTAGCTTGGAGTTTTTCCCGGATCATTTCATATTCCTGAGGATGCTCATATTTAAAGCTCAGGTCTTCCAACTCTGTTTTAATGGAAAAAAGCCCCAAACGATGAGCCATGGGAGCATACAGGTACAAAGTTTCACCTGCAATCTTAAATTGCTTGGCAGGCAACATGGAACCCAATGTACGCATATTATGGAGACGGTCTGCTATCTTAATAAGGATTACCCGGATATCATCGCTCATGGTAAGCAACAATTTGCGGAAGTTCTCTGCCTGTGCAGAGGCCTGTTCTCCGAAAATACCACCGGATATTTTAGTCAGTCCATCTACAATCTGGGCAATCTTATCACCAAACATATCGCGCATATCTTCCACCGTATATTCCGTATCTTCCACTACATCATGCAATAATGCGGAACAAATAGAAGTGGAACCCAATCCCATCTCACGGCATACGATACGCGCCACAGCTAAAGGGTGCATAATATAAGGCTCACCGGAACGACGTTTCACCCCGGCATGTGCCTGATTCGCAAAATTGAATGCTTTCGTAATACGCTCTACCTTACGACGGTGATTAGATTTAAGATAATCATCCAATAGTTCGTTGAAACTATCCTGAATCATCTGTTCATCCTCGGAAAGAACGGGCTTGGTGGTTTGACTGGAAACTATAGTTGTATCTTTATTTATATCGCTCATATCGGAATCCCTTTTGTTTTTAGTAACCGTTTAGGCAAATATAAATAAATATTTGCTTTGATAACTCCGAAAGTGCGATAAAAGTTATACTACAGGAATTTTCAAAACTTGTCCCGGACGGATATCTGCACTGCTCAGTCCGTTAGCCTTTTGCAAATCATCCGTAGAGACTCCCGGATACTTGCGGGCAATAGAGTAAAGCGAATCGCCGGACCGGACTTTATATTCAACATTCCGTGCCGAAGCCTTTGCTATCGTATTGCTTTTAGTCGTAACCGGAGTTGCCTTTTTAACCGATGCAGTTGTTCCTTTTTTCACTGTTTCCTCCTTCTTTACGTTAGAAGCAAAAGCTACACCGCCGTTATCCACATGCAATTTCAGGCGACGTCCTTTTGCCAGACGGTTTGATCCAAGCCCATTCCACTTGCGTATGTCTTTCGGGGTCACTCCGTAGCGATTGGCAATCGTATAAATATTCTCACCTGCTGCCACAACATGGGTTATTCGCTCCTGTCTTGTTTTATTTTCCGGCAAACAGTTGGCAAGCAAGTCTTCCACACGATGTTTGTTTATCGAATCTTCCTTATCTACATATGCATACGTAATGGCTGCCGGAAGACGTAAAACCGAAGGTTCGGTATTTCCCGGGATAATATCGCGTTTGTATTGCGGATTAAGCGCACGCAACTGTTCTATATCTACATTCAGTACTTCCGATACCTGCTGCAAGTGCAACATCTCATTCACCATAATCGTATCGGTAGCAAGTGGCAAACTGGTTTGAAGCGGACATATATTATGGTCGCAATAGTAATTCATTATATAGTTCGCTGCAATAAAGAGAGGGACATACGAACGGGTTTCTTTAGGCAAATAAGGAAATATATCCCAGAAATCCGTCTTTCCCCCGGCACGGCGTATGGCCTTATTCACATTTCCCGGTCCGCAATTATAAGAAGCCAATACTAAATTCCAGTCTCCATAAATAGCATACATATCTTCAAAATACTTACAAGCAGCTTCTGTTGCTTTCTTCGGGTCGCGACGTTCATCCAGCAAGCTGTTTATTTCCAGTCCATAGATCTTTCCGGTCGGCAACATAAATTGCCAAAGTCCACAGGCACCTACGCGCGAAAGTGCTGTCGGATTCAATGCACTTTCCACAACTGCCAGGTATTTCAGCTCAAGAGGGAGATTATGTTTATCCAATACCTCTTCAATAATAGGGAAATAAAAATCTGCCATTCCCAACATATAACGAACCAGGTTACGCTTGCGTGCTGCATATAGATCGATACAATCCCGTACTACCTTATTATAGGGCAATCCGATAACACGAGGCAAACGCTGTAGGCGCTCGATATAAACAGAGTCGGGGAAATAAACATTTTCATCGTCATCATGGCAATACTCATCCCGCTTAGAGAAATATTGGACATGCCAGCTATGTAACAAACTATCTACGTTTGCATCCAGACTTTCCGGTATTAGTCCCACTACATCAGACAATGAGTCTGTAGATAATGTCGAATACTGTTGTCCGTCGGTTGAGCAGTCTTGCGAATAAGCGGCAGTAAGAAAGCCGAACAAACAGGATAAGATAAGTAGATATTTATTCATGTTTTTCTAAAATTTTAAGCTGCAATTAAATCCGTATGACGCTGAACTGAATTTTGTTTCCGGTGTCACCTCTGGCGACCAATGCAAGCTCAGATCCGATGAAATATCAAAATCGAAGAGCTGGGCATCCACATAAGCGTCGATTATCGAAAGAGCATAAACTCCGACCGTGATAATAATACTTAAATCACGATAACGGCGATAATAATCCTTCCGGCGTTTCAAATTGTCCTGGAACTGGGTATTCGAGACATATTCCTTTTCACTCCCTACCGGAACGAAAATCTCCCAACTACCCCACGGACCATTATACTCCTTACCCGCTTTCTTGGCATCTTGTACCTTTTGGTAGTCCATCATAATATCCAGATAGGCATTGGAATAGTCCGTATAATTCCTGTTATTCCAAGTAATCGCATATACGCATCCTACAAAAGCGCCATACACAATCGGTAATTTCCAGT
This sequence comes from uncultured Parabacteroides sp., assembly GCA_900541965.1. Taxonomy (GTDB): domain Bacteria; phylum Bacteroidota; class Bacteroidia; order Bacteroidales; family Tannerellaceae; genus Parabacteroides. The sequence continues at coordinate 24,700 of UQLN01000010.1, forward strand.
ACTTCCGGTTATAAATCTGCCCCAAACCGGGAACAAGAGCATAAAGCAACGCCTTATTCGGATTCGGTTTAAAAGGTTTGACCTCCAACTTCGGATTCGGTTGCGGAAGCGAATCAGCGGCCGACATGACTGCTGTGACCGAAGAATCCTGAACAGCAACCTGTCCCTTGACAACGGCAGGAATAATGGAATCCGGAGACATCACCGTATCGCGGTCCAAAGCCTGTTCCACCTGTGCCCGCCCAATCCACGAACAACATAGTCCTAACAATAAAAGAAGTACTAATCTGTTTTTCATTTCAGTTTATCCAACATACCAATCAACCTTTCCAATTCATCTTCCGAAGTAAAAGGGATAGTAATTTTCCCTTTTCCCTTATCATTACAAACAAGTTGCACTTTGGTATTGAAAAAACTGGACAAATGATCTTTCAGCAAATTAAACTCTTCAGGAAGTCTCGGTTTATGTCCCGCCGGCTGTTCTTTCTTTGCCTGGGCAAGAGCAACAGCATTCACTCCGTTGCGGACAATTTCTTCCACATTACGAACGGATAACCCTTCTGCCAGAATTTGCTCATACAAAGCCAACTGGACTTCCGGGTCTTCCACGGGTATCAGGGCACGTGCATGCCCCATGTCTATTTTCTTATCTTTCAGCCCTACCTGTATTTCTGCCGGCAGTTTCAACAGACGGAGATAATTTGCTATCGTAGTCCGTTTCTTTCCTACCCGTTCACTCAATTTTTCCTGTGTAAGGCCATAATTATCTATTAATTTCTGATAAGCAAGGGCTATTTCTATTGCATTCAGGTCTTCACGCTGGATATTTTCTATCAGCGCCATTTCGACCACATTATCGTCGGCGGCGGTCTTGATATAAGCCGGTATACGATCCAACCCCGCCATCAAAGATGCACGGTAACGCCGTTCACCGGATATAATCATATATTTTTCCGTACCGGTCTCTTTCAGGGTAATCGGCTGGATTACACCCAAAGAACGGATGGAAGTTGCCAGTTCTTCGAGGGCTTCTTCTTCAAATATGGAACGGGGCTGATCCGGGTTCGGCTGAATTCTGCTCAATTCTATCTCACTGATAGATGACGAACCACCTGTTTTCAGGTCATCCATCGTAATCAAAGCATCCAAACCGCGACCAAGAGCCGATCTTTTCATTACTGCCATAATTCAAATTTAGTTGACTGTCAACATTATTTATTCTTATCAATCAATTCCTGCGCAAGTTGCATATGGTTAAGAGCCCCTTTCGACTCTGCATCATACAAGATTACCGGTTTACCGTAACTGGAAGCTTCGCTCAGTTTCACATTCCGCTGAATAACGGTCGTAAAGACCAGATCACGGAACGGACGCTTCACTTCTTCGTATATCTGGTTTGCCAGACGCAAGCGCGAATCGTACATTGTAAGTAAAAATCCTTCTATTTCAAGAGCCGGATTCAGTTTTGATTTAATAATCTTAATTGTATTCAACAGTTTACTGATACCTTCCAAAGCAAAATATTCGCATTGTACCGGGATAATCACCGAATCGGCAGCAGTTAATGCATTCACAGTAATCAAACCTAAAGACGGAGAGCAATCTATCAGGATATAATCGTACATATCCTTCAGGGGAACCAGAATCTGTTTCAATATTTGTTCCCGGCTATCCATATTCAGCATTTCAATTTCCGCACCAACCAAATCTATATGAGAAGGGATAATTTCCAGTCCTTCCACCTCGGTTGCAGTGATTGCCCGCTTGGCCTCATCACCGTTCACAAGGCATTCGTAAATGGAAAGTTCCACGTTTCTTATATCCACTCCTAAGCCGGATGAAGCATTAGCCTGTGGATCCGCATCAACAACCAACACTTTCTTTTCGAGTGCAGCCAGCGACGCAGCCAGATTTATCGTAGTGGTTGTCTTACCGACACCACCTTTTTGATTTGCTAAAGCGATAATCTTTCCCATACTATGTTTATTTATTCAGGGCAAAACTAAACATTAAAAAACTAACAGAAATGGGTTTAGTCAAAACAATGCTCGTTTTGTTGAAAAGTCACCTTAACTGTTGATAACTCGCAAATATAAACAGAATATCCGATAACTCATTCCTAACAAGGAAGATAGAAACAATTTTTAAAACAAATCATAAAGAATTGACGCTACCGCCATCCCAATAATAGGTTTTACCGTCTTTTCCAGTCATTTGGATAGCGGTATAACGTTTCGTATCGCTGACAGGATAAGTGACCATATTGGCACTACGGTAAAAGTCATTCATAGATATTTAATTGTTTGTATTTGTTATTACCCTGATTCTTCAAGATGTCTGATTCATTTCCAATACCTGTTTGATTGAATGTTTTTTCATGAAAAAAGAGATATTTGTCAGTTCACCCTTTCTGTTTCCCAGCCGGGTTTCTTTCATTTTGACACTTTGATAAAATAACCTCTCCCCAGCGACCTGTATGGATAAATATCCGGAAGGGATTGCAAATATGCTCCTCTTGCGAGGTTTGTCTTTGCCACTTTATTTGCACATCCGTCAAAATATTTACTAATTAATATTACATACAACCTATTCATGAACATATTGCTAGACTTATAGGAACACATGAATCTATTTAATATTTTAATCAGATCTGATTTTACAACCATTATAGCATTGCCCCTCTGTTCTATAGCATCAAAAACCAAGATATATATGCTTTGATTTCAAAACATATATGCTTTAAAGTCGAAACATATATGTTTATCTGCGCGGATAGTTGTATTTAGTTGCAGAAATAATTGGAATTAGTTGCAGGGATAGTTGGAAATATCCTCCGGGAAAACGGAAAAAGGTTCCGGATAGTGCACAAAAACCTCCTTTTTACCGGAAAAAAGAGCCTGAAATTCTCTGGAAAGAGCTTTCTGTTAACAGGCCGTGTCACAGGAAAAGGCGTTATTCTGTAAAAATGAAACTATATAAGACAAAATACTGACATTATGCCTTCGATATTTTTCCCCGTCCGGTTATGACAAGCAGGTCTATTTCAGTTTCCGATACCTGCTTCGAAGAATAATCAAAAAACTTGAATCAAAAGCATTGGAGTGAGATAAAGAATGTTATCTTTGTGACAATATGTTCATATTAAACAAAATAACTATGGAAAATAAGTCAGCATTAGTTCGTTTTGATTGGGCCGTGAAGAGACTTCTGCGTAACAAATCAAATTTTGTTATTCTCGAAGGATTCCTCTCCACCCTGCTTGAAGAGAAGATCACGATTGTACGTTTGCTCGAAAGCGAAGGCAACAAGGATGCACGGGATGATAAATTCAATCGTGTGGATATGCTTGCCGAGGACAGCAAGGGGGAGTTAATCATTATCGAAGTCCAGAACAACCGCGAGCTGAATTATTTTCATCGCATGTTATATGGCGCCTCCAAAGCCGTTACCGATTATATCAACGAAGGCCAGGAATATGGAATTATCCGTAAGGTCTATTCCGTAAACATTGTCTATTTCGAGTTGGGGCAGGGCAAGGATTATGTTTATCATGGTTATACTACCTTTCGTGGCATTCATTATAACGATATACTTCAACTCTCTGTACGCCAGCGTGAGCAATTCGTGCGTCACGAGGCGGGTGACATCTTCCCAGAATATTATGTGTTGCGTGTGGATGGTTTTAACGACCAGGCGAAAACACCTCTCGATGAGTGGATAAAGTTCCTTAAAACCGGTGAAATCGAACATGACAGTACTGCCCCCGGTTTGCAGGAAGCCAGCGAACGCCTGCGTATCGACCAGCTAAGTCCGAGTGATAAGCAGCAGTATTATTCCGACATGGAAGCAATCCGTTACCAGCGTAGCGTTATCAAAACAGGCTGGATAGAAGGCCGTGCCGACGGTTTGGCGGAAGGTAAAGCAGAAGGATTAGCAGAAGGTAGAGCGGAGGGATTAGCGGAAGGCAAACGTGAGATAGCTGCCAAGTTAAAGAAGCAAGGTATTCCGGTAGATGTAATCATTCAATGTACCGGTTTGTCCTCGGAAGAGATATCCAAACTCTCCGATTAAAACATTCAGTACGCGTGGAACGTAATCCGGAATGTCACCGGAAGAGAAAGGAGCCTGAAAAAAAGACATCGTTATGATTCTGGCAATTCATAGTTATGTTTTTCCGAAATCATAACTATGAATCGGGAAAAACACGATACAAAAAAATCGTTATATTTGTATCAGCAATGCAATATTTGGCTGTTATCCCTTATAAACAGACTGTTCATAAGTAAAAAATATTATGGGGAAACGGATAAATTTTGCACTGGTAACCAAAAAAAGAAGAAAGATGAAAGACAGACCGCTTATTCTGCTCACTAATGACGATGGCGTAGAGGCTAAAGGGATTAAAGAGCTGACAGAATGCTTAAAGGATTTAGGTGATATTATTGTCTTTGCACCGGACGGACCACGTTCGGGCATGGCAAGTGCCATCACATCGTTGGTCCCTATCAAATATACATTAGTAAAGAAAGAAAAAGGAGTGATTATATATAAATGTACCGGAACTCCTGTGGATTGTGTAAAACTCGCTATCAATGAAGCGCTGGACCGCAAACCCGACTTGCTGGTTTCAGGAATCAACCATGGGGGCAATATGGCCATCAGCGTCCAATATTCAGGGACAATGGGTGCTGCCGCCGAAGGATGTGTTTTTGGAATTCCTTCTATCGGCGTTTCTTTACTCGATCATCGGGATGATGCTGATTTTACGGAAAGCAGCAGACTGGCACGTATGCTGGCACGAAAAGTATTAAAAGAAGGATTGCCGGACGGGACATACCTCAACCTGAATGTTCCGAATATGCCATCGGTTAAAGGAGTAAAAATGTGCCGTCAGGCAGACGGACGCTGGATAAATGAGTTTAAACGGTCGGAAAATGCAACAGGTGAACCTGTATTCTGGTTGTCCGGCTCTTTTGAAAATAAGAAACCGATACATGTGGACAACGATACACTGGCGCTGGATAGTGGATACGCATCACTTGTCCCATGCAAGATAGACGTCACGGATTATGACTATCTGGAGAGACTAAAACGATTGGAAGACCTCTGGTAATATAATAAATATGAAATATTTTCTGATAGCAGGAGAAGCCTCCGGCGATTTGCATGCATCTAACCTGATGGCAGCCCTGAAAGAACAGGATGCGGAAGCTGACTTCCATTTTTTCGGAGGAGATTTAATGCAGGCGGTAGGCGGTACATTAATTAAGCATTACAGGGAAATGGCTTATATGGGCTTCATCTCCGTACTGCTTCATCTCCGTACCATATTAAACAATATGAGAATCTGCGAAAAGGAAATAAAAGCTTACCATCCCGATGTTGTTATCCTGATTGATTATCCGGGATTTAACCTGAAGATTGCCAAGTTTGTAAAAACACAACTCGGATTGCCTGTCTACTATTATATTTCGCCGAAAATATGGGCCTGGAAACAATACCGTATCAAAGATTTCCGCCGCTATGTGGACCGGATGTTCTGCATCCTGCCTTTTGAAACCGATTTTTTCAAGAAATTAAATTATGCAGTCGACTATGTGGGAAATCCATCCGTCGACTCTGTTGCACAATTCAAAGAGCAACAAGCTGTACTGCCGGATGTTTTTATAAAAGATGAAAGCTTATCCGGAAAACCTATCCTGGCTTTACTGGCCGGGAGCCGCAAACAGGAAATCAAAGACAATTTGCCCGTTATGCTTGAAGTTGCTGCAGCATTTCCGGAATATGAACCAGTGATAGCAGGTGCTCCCGGACTGGAACCAGAATATTACCGACAATATATCGGAAACAGCCAGGCTAAAATCGTATTCGGCAAAACCTATCTTTTATTGCAGCATAGCAAAGTAGCACTGGTTACTTCGGGGACAGCTACGCTTGAAACATCTTTATTCCGCGTTCCGCAAGCCGTTTGTTATTATGTACCGGCAGGAACGCTTGCCAGTTTTATTTTCAAACACTTCTTCCATACCCCTTATATTTCACTGGTGAACCTGATTGCCGGACGGGAGGTTGTACAGGAACTTTTCGGCGCTCGTTTCTCCCAGCAACAAATACACGACGAATTATACCAAATCATACATAACGCCAGCTATCGTAACAGCATGCTCGAAGGGTATGATGAAGTAATTCGTCTGTTAGGAAAACCCGGAGCCTCCAAACGAACCGCAGAACTTATTTACCGCTCTTTAAAACATTAACATATTTTATCAATCGTATTTGCAGCATTTCATTAAAGTTTATCATCTACTCTTATATAAAGGAAAAAATAGAAACAATAAGTTGATAGATGAAGCTATGAAGACATTGAGAACATTTATAGTAATGTTAGGAGTCATATTAAGCTCCACCGTATTTTATTCTTGCTTGAAGGATGATGGCAATTCTTTGAATGATGCCAATTTAGGAATTGTTACTATCAAACCGTTAAGTTCTGATTCTTACTATTTGCAATTAGATGATACAACAACGCTTTGGCCAATGAATAGCTATGTACCGTCTAACTTAAAAGAACGCCGGGCAATTGTATACTTCCAGTTCTTACCAGAAAAGACGGCTGGATATACGCACTCGGTAAATATAATCCGTATGGATTCGGTTCTAACCAAACCTATTGCTGAAAATTTAGGCGCTAAGAATGATGAAGTGTATGGAAAAGATCCTGTTACTATGTATCAAAACAGCCTTTGGGTAAAAGGTGGCGTATGGATTGAAGATGGTTACCTGAACATCAACTTCATTTCCGAGTTCGGAGGTTATAAGAAACACTTCCTGAATCTCATCCCGGCAAGTGAAAATAACCAAGACCCTTATTCACTTGAATTCCGCCACAATGCGTATGATGATCCAAAAACGACCCGTCAAGAAGGCCTTGTTGCATTTGACCTGAAAACCCTGCCTGATACAAAAGGCGAAACCGTAAAATTGAAAATTAAATATAAATCGTACGACGGAGACAAAACGATCGAATTAGATTATAAATCGAAATAAAACCTTCCCACATAACTTTTATTTTTATCATTTAGTTCAGGGAGAAAGGCATCGCGATGATGCCTTTCTTTTTTGTGTATTTTCGTAACCGGGATGCAACGGTTTGCAAGTTATACTCGTTTATATAAACAAATGGATGAAAGAATCGCACATATTGTCGAGGACTGCCGGAAGGGTAACCGTTCTGCACAGCTTGCACTCTATAAACAATTCGCACAATGGATGTATGTAGCCTGCCTGCGTATTGTAGGAAATACATCCGAAGCAGAGGAAGCCATGCAAGATGCGTTCCTGAAAATATTCACCCGCCTGGACCAATATCACGACGGGCAGAGTTTTGAGGCATGGATGCACCGGATTGCCATTCATACGGCCATCGATTATGTACGCAGGCAAACTCCCGATTGGGAAGAACTGCGGGACAATTATGCTGAACCGGATTCCGACGAACCTGACGAGGATGAAATCAATTATTCGGTTGCACAAATAAAAAAGGCATGCAACCTTTTACCTCCCGGTTACCGGATCATTCTCTCTCTTTACCTTTTCGAAGGATATGACATGGAGGAAATTGCCTCTATTTTAAAAATACAACCACCAAGCGTACGCAGCCAGTATCTACGGGCAAAGCGTAAACTTCTGGAAATTATAGCTACTAATTAAAATGGACAAACTTAAGAATTTCATAGATTCAAACAGAGAGGCCTTCGACAATGAACTGTTGCCGGAAGGACATCTCGAACGTTTCACACAAAAACTGCCTGCCTCCCGCAAGAATCATGCAAAACTATACAGCCTGCTTGCTTTTGCAACGGCAGCTTGTATTACCTTGTTCCTGCTACTACGTTTGCCAGGAGGGACACAGGCTCCTGCATCATTGAATATTTCCAGCCAGAATCATGGTTGTAAAATGAAAACCGAGATTGAAGAACTTCGTCTTTACTATAATATGCAAATGAATGAAGTTGTCGCCCAAATGGATACATTATACAAACAACAGCAGACACCCGGGGCAAAGGGACTATTAAAGGAAATGAAGCAGGTTTTGAAAGACAATTATATGTTCGAAGAAACTGTATTGCCTGTACTTCCCTGTTCCGACGATGCTTTGTTTGCGATGAACCAACATTACAGCTCCAGCCTGGAAAGTCTGAATATCATGTTGGAACAACTGGAAAAGCTGAAAAAAAACGACAAAAGAAATACTAAATAAAAGAAATATGAAAACATTACATCATCAATCAACAAACGGAAATATCCGGACATTCTTAAAATCCGGTCTGTTCCTAATGCTCATGTTATTATGCAGCTACCCTGCTCTGGCTGATAAGCAGGAAAGTATCAAAAAGAAGGAAATCAGTAAATCTTTTAATGCCAGTAGCAGTGATGTGCTCGAGGTGGACAATCGTTTCGGGAACATTACCGTAACCCATTGGAATAAAAATGAAGTATCAATACAGGTTGTCATTGAAGTAAAAGCCCGCAATGAAGAGAGAGCAAAAGCGAATCTGGATCGTATCCAGATTAATATGGAAAAAAGCGGAAGAACTATCTCTGCCATCACTACACTAAGAAACCAAAATGGCAATGGAGGCAACAACGAATCCTTCTCTATCAATTATTATATCAAAATGCCGGCAGGCCTTACAGCAGACCTCACCCAGAAATACGGTAACATAAATATGCCGGAGAATAATAAAGGGAAATGCGACCTGCATGTTAAATACGGTAATATAAATGCAGGCAGTTTCACTGAGAGTCTGAATATCGATGCACAATATGGAAATGTAGATTTAGGTACCGTCAGAACAGCAAATCTTGATGTAGCCTATTGTGGTAATGTTACATTATCCAATGCAAACTCTTTAAATATAGACAGTAAATATTCCAACCTGAACCTACAGGATGTGGATAAAATCAATATGGAAATCAAGTACGGAAACTTTGGGATTGAGAATCTGACTAACGGCTCTATTGAGATAAAATACAGTCAGGGCAGTATTCAAGCTCTGAAAAAAGAACTCTACATAGATGCACTCAGCTACAGCACACTCAATATTAAAGAAGTAAATTCAGACTTCAGTAGCATCTATGCAGAAGCGCATTACGGAAACCTGAATATCAATATACCATCCCGTGCTTCATTCAAAGTAAAAGCCGACAATATGAAATACGGGAACTACAACATCAAGGGCTTTAACGTAACAAACTCTTCTGTTGAAGATAAAGTAAACTTCCGTTCCGAAATCAATGGAGGCAAGAAAGGCAGAATCGAATTTGAAGGCAACAACTATAGTAATCTTAAAGTCAGAGCTAAATAACAGCTTTTGTTTCCAATAAAAAACCCCGGTATCATTATGACACCGGGGTTCTTTTTACTTATGCGGCTTAATTATTAATCAAGTTCCTTAATTTTGATGTTACGATACCAAACATCATCACCATGGTCTTGCAGACCGATAAAACCTTCTTTGTTTTCACCACCACAATTCAGCAACAGTTCATAAGCCAACGGCCATTTGTCTTTGCTAAATTTGCTGTTATCCAACATTTCTTTCCATTGTGGAGTCCACATGTGATATTCTACAACCGGTTCGCCATTCTGATAATGAACAACAGTACCTTTGTAACACATGATTTTAGAAGTATTCCATTCTCCAAACGGTTTAGAGTTCTGCGGTTTAGCAGGAATCATGTCGTACAGAGATGCAGACATACGGTTACCATCTTTACCCAATTTTGCATCCGGATGGTTTTCGTTATCCAAAATCTGGTATTCAGGAGCAGAGATATAAGAAGGCTGTCCTTCTACTTCCTGGATCATGATGAATACACCAGAGTTAGAACCTTTAGCAACTTTCCATTCCCATTCCAATTCAAAGTTTTTAAACTTGTGAGCGAAAATCAGGTCACCACCATCCTTAGCACCAGCTTCACCTGCGCCAGAACCTTTGATATGGATTGTACCATCTGCAACTTCCCAAGCTGCAGGAACATCAGCGCGGTCATAACCTCTCCAACCATTGAATGTTTTTCCGTCGAACATAGTTATTTTACCTTCTTTATCCTTCGGGAATTTTGACAAATCAACAGTAGGCAGATCGTTCATCAATTTGTATTCAGGAACGGCAGCTTCTGTTTTTGCTTCATCAGTTGAAGCTTCAGCTTCTTGGGTTTTCTTTCCTCCGCCACAAGATGTCATATAACACATCATAACTGCGGCACTTGCTAATAATACTGACTTTTTCATTTTAATTATTTAGTTTAAAACTGTTATCTCGGCATATCGGGCAAACTCCAGCCTGCACGATAATTATGTTTGATTAATTCTGCAGCATACTGTTTTGCATTAACAGGATCTGTCCAAGTCTTATCAAATGAAGGATGTCCGTCATGAATTTTGAAACCGTCTTTAATAACAGTTGCAACTTTTTCATTGTCATCGATATTTGTAAACTGCATGTTAGGACCATCCCAGAACAATGTTTTGTTCAGACCTTGCAAACGAACTGCCAATACACCCATTACAACCATTTCGTTGAATGGACCTGCTTCTGAGAAATCAGATTTTGTTTGTACACGGCTGCTCTTGTTTTCTTTACAAGCACGTACCCAATCCATTTCATGAGAAACAGTAACACGACGTTCTGTCTTCGGAGTATTAGGAACACGACCAGAAAGCAACCATGGGTTCAAACCATAGCAACCGCAAATCAATGTATCTTTTGTACCATGGAAGATACACAATCCACCACCTTCACCCATCAATTGTTTACCTTGAGGGAATCCTTCCGGACGGTTAGGCATCATGCCACCATCATACCAGTGAACTTCCACTTCCGGCATAGCAACCTTCGGCATGTTATCACGAGCAGGGAATATAAGTTTTACATGCTGTGCCTGAGGAGCGCAGTCGTTCAGCAACAATGTAGAAGAAGCTTCAACTTTTGTTGGGTAGCCTAATTTCAAGGCTTTAAATGCAGGATGCATAATGTGGCAAGCCATATCACCCAAAGCGCCTGTACCATAATCCCACCATCCGCGCCAGTTCCAAGGATGATAAACGTTACTGAACGGTTTCATACGTGCAGGACCTGTAAACAAATCCCAGTTCAATGTAGAAGGAACTTTATCTGCTTTTTCCGGAGTATTCAAACCTTGCGGCCAGATAGGACGGTCTGTCGCACATTCTACCTTTGTTACTTCCCCGATTTCACCATTAGCAATCCATTCGCAAACCAAGTTCACACCTTCACCGGAAGAACCCTGGTTACCCATCTGAGTAGCAACGCCTGTTGAAGCAGCCAGTTTTGTAAGCAGACGAGATTCGTAAACCGAGTGAGTCAACGGTTTCTGGCAATATACGTGTTTGCCCATCGTCATTGCATCAGCAGTAATCATTGCGTGAGTATGGTCAGCTGTTGCGATGATAACGGCATCAATAGATTTGCCCATTTCATCGTACATTTTACGATAATCCCAATATTTTTTTGCATCAGGAAATTCTTTGAATACGCCTTTTGCATATTTCCAGTCCACATCACAAAGAGCAACAAGGTTTTCTGTCTTTTTTACATTGTTGATATTTGCATGTCCCATACCACCGATACCTACAGCAGCAATGTTCAACTTATCAGTTGGAGCTACATATCCATGACTTTTACCTAAAACGGAACCAGGAACAATAGAAAATGCTGCTGCGGCAGCTGCTCCTCTTTGAAGAAATGATCTTCTTGAAATGTTTGACATAGTAATAATTTTTTATAGATTAGCACTTAATAATGATTTTTCTGTGATTTTTCGTACTTTAAAAACACAAACTGTTGCAAATATAGGCAATGCGAAATGAACAACAAATCCTCCCCGCTCCTTTCTTTTTTAAAATAGTTTTTTTTAACAGTGATTATAAATAAGTTCTATTTTTATATAAATAATATCTATACCTTTAGGGATGCCTTAAATTGCATATCCTGTTATATTTGTACAAATACAAAACTTACTTAATATTTACTTTGTTATAGAAAACAAAGACGCCTGCATGAAAAACGAGCCTGTATATAAACGAATATTCCATTTTTATTTGGAAGGGTTTCGCGAAATGAAACTCGGTAAAACATTATGGTTAATAATCCTTATAAAGCTCTTCATCATGTTTTTTATATTAAAAATCTTTTTCTTTCCCAATTATCTGAGGGAATTTAAAGGAGACTCCGCCAAAGAAGAACATGTTTCAAACGAATTAATCCAAAGGGCTATAACTCCTTAAATTATATAAGTTATGATTGCGAACATAGACACATCATTGATTGACTGGTCAAGAGCTCAATTTGCTCTTACAGCCATGTATCACTGGATCTTCGTGCCCCTGACACTCGGACTCGGAGTGATACAGGCTATCATGGAAACCATTTACTACAAAACAGGTGACGAATTCTGGAAAAAAACAGCACAGTTCTGGATGAAACTGTTCGGTATTAACTTTGCTATCGGTGTTGCCACCGGGTTAATTCTGGAATTTGAATTCGGCACCAACTGGTCTAATTACAGCTGGTTCGTCGGCGATATTTTCGGTGCTCCACTCGCCATTGAAGGAATTCTGGCATTCTTTATGGAAGCTACATTCATCGCTGTTATGTTTTTCGGATGGGAAAAAGTGAGCAAACGTTTTCACCTAACTTCTACATGGCTGACAATCGTCGGTGCTACATTATCCGCTCTTTGGATCCTGATAGCCAATGCCTGGATGCAGCATCCTGTCGGTATGGAATTCAATCCGGATACCGTACGTAATGAGATGTCTGATTTCTGGGCTGTTGCATTATCCCCTGTTGCAATCAATAAATTTTTCCACACAGTACTTTCCGGATGGATTGTGGGAGCCGTGTTTGTGATCGGTATCAGCAGTTGGTATCTATTAAAGAAACGAGATAAAAAATTCGCACTGGAAAGTATCAAAGTAGGAGCCATTTTCGGATTAGTTGCTTCTATCCTCATTGTATGGACCGGTGACGGTTCCGCTTATCAGGTTGCCCAAAAACAACCGATGAAACTGGCTGCAATGGAAGGCCTTTATGAAGGAGGCAATGGCGTTGGATTGGTAGCTATCGGCATACTGGACCCAAACAGACCGGAAAATCCGGGTCTACAATCGCCCTTCCTTTTCGATGTCAAAATACCTAAATTACTCTCGTTTCTTGCAGAACGCAAAGCAGATGCATATGTTCCGGGTATCATGAATCTGATAAAGGGAGGCTATACTACCCATGATGGTACGCCTGCCCTCTCCGCCGAAGAAAAAATCCAGAAAGGACAAATCGCGATAAAAGCTCTTGCTGACTACCGTAAAGCGTTAAAAGATAAAGACGAAACAACGGCGCAGCAAGCACAAACGCTATTGAATGAAAACTTTCCTTACTTTGGTTACGGTTATATTAAAGATCCTGCTGATTTAATACCGCATGTGGGACTCACATTCTATTCTTTTCGCATCATGGTAATTTTAGGAGGTTATTTCATCCTGCTTTTTATCATCGCTTACATCTGGAGCAAAAAAGGTAAATTTGAAAATGCACGCTGGTTGCAGTGGGTATCATTATGGACAATTCCATTAGCCTATATTGCCGGACAAGCAGGATGGATTGTTGCTGAAGTCGGTCGTCAACCCTGGGCAATCCAGGACATATTACCGACCAGTGCATCGGTATCAAAACTGGCTACCTCATCGGTGCAAACAACCTTCTTCGTTTTCCTTCTGCTCTTTACAGTTTTACTGATAGCAGAGATTGGAATTATGGTGAAAGCCATAAAAAAAGGTCCGAACTTTTAATGTTTTCAAGTTTTAATTATCAATCTTCAATTAAGCATTATGGACAGTACATATATATTATTACAGCATTACTGGTGGTTTCTGGTTTCTTTACTGGGAGCACTATTGGTATTCCTTCTATTTGTACAAGGAGGGCAGTCCTTACTTTTTACTATTGGCAAAACAGAACTTCAGCAAAAGATGCTTCTAAACTCTACCGGGAGAAAATGGGAATTTACATTCACAACATTAGTAACTTTCGGAGGAGCGTTCTTTGCCTCTTTTCCCCTTTTTTATTCTACTAGTTTCGGAGGAGCCTACTGGGTATGGATGCTTATACTGGCATGTTTCGTAATACAAGCTGTTTCCTATGAATACCAGGCAAAGAAAGGGAATCTATTAGGAAAGAAAACCTATCAGGTTTTTCTATTATTAAATGGTATATTGGGGCCGATCTTACTGGGTACAGCAGTAGGCACATTTTTCAACGGAGCTGAATTTGTCGTAAACAAAGCCCAACTGACAGATGTGGCAATGCCTGTTATTTCCACTTGGGCAAATCCCTGGCATGGTTTAGAGGCGGCCTTTGTTTTCTGGAATATTTGTTTGGGGCTTGCCGTCTTTTTCCTTGCACGCATTCAGGCACTCCTCTATTTCATTAATAATATAGATGATAATGAAATCCAAAAAAGAAGCCGAAAGCATTTAATTATCGAAACTGTACTATTCCTCGTATTTTTCCTTACATTCTTGGTTCATTTACTGGTCGCTGACGGGTTTGCTGTAAATCCGGATACCGGAGAAATATATATGCAACCATTCAAATATTTTATAAACTTAATTGAAATGCCGCTTGTACTTGTTGTATTACTTCTTGGTATCATCGGAGTTCTTTATGGCATTATACACACGGTCCTCTCCCAGACATGGAAAAAAGGAATTTGGTTCTGTGGAACAGGTACGGTACTTACTGTTTTGGCACTCTTACTTTGTGCAGGTTGGAATAATACAGCTTACTATCCGTCTATTGCCGATTTACAAAGTTCACTTACCATCCAGAATAGCTGCTCCAGCCCATTCACGCTAAAAGTGATGAGCTATGTATCTATTTTAATTCCTTTTGTTCTTGCCTATATTTTCTATGCCTGGCGTTCACTGGATTTAAGGAAAATAACATCAAAAGAAATGGAAGAGGGCAAAGGGCATGCGTATTAAAAAGAAGCTTTATCATTTACAGACTATTTACGGGGCGGCTCAAACTGCCCCGTCCCATTAATTAAGGCTTGAGGTTGTCCCTACAATATGGGGAATAAAAAAAACGGCGAAGCTCGCGCTTGGCCGTTTCTACATTTAACCGTTTTAAACAAAAAGAAAAAGTTAGTTAAGGCTTAGATGAAAATATCTCAAGTCTTTTCTACTGACTATAAGTTTGCTACCACAAGGACAGCAAACAAATATATGGAATACCTATCACCTAAAGTACACGCTCTTCCGTTTTTTTGTTTTTTTTCACAGAACACCAGAGCTTTTGTATTATCTTTGCATTGATTTACTCCAACAACACTCATGGCAGATTTTAACATAAATATATTAGGATGCGGCTCTGCATTACCCACAACCCGGCACTTGGCGACTTCACAAGTTATAGATTTACGAGACAAACTATATATGATTGATTGTGGGGAAGGTACACAAGTCCAAATGCGCAAAATGCGTATTCGCTTCAGCCGCTTGAACCATATATTCATTTCCCATCTCCATGGAGATCACTGTTTCGGCTTACCCGGGCTTATCTCCACTTTAGGCATGTTGGGACGAACTGGAGAATTAGTTATACACGGGCCGAAAGACGTGGAAACCTACTTGCGTCCAGTAATGGATTTATTTTGTCGCGGACTGGAATTCGATGTTCGCTTCAATTCCATAGACCCTTACAAACATGCTCTGGTGATGGAAGACCGGTCACTTTCCGTCTATTCCATACCATTGAAACACCGTATCCCTACCTGTGGATATTTATTTGCAGAAAAGCCCAAAGAAGCACATATCATCAGGGAAATGACAGACTTCTACCAGGTGCCTGTCCGTTGTATGAAAGATATCAAACAAGGACAAGACTTTGTCACTCCGGAGGGAAAAATAATCCCCAATGCCCGGCTCACACGTCCTGCCGCTCCCCCAAAACGCTATGCTTACTGTTCCGATACGGCTTACAGTCCTTCCATAATACCTATTATAGAAGGTGTTGACTTACTTTACCATGAAGCAACCTTTGCCGAATGTGATGCTGCACGTGCAAAAGAAACATTCCATTCCACAGCACGGCAAGCTGCACAAATAGCCAAGCAAGCGCAAGTCAAACAGTTTATGATCGGACACTACTCCGCCCGTTATGAAGAATTAACAGAACTAAAACAAGAAGCAGAAGCTATTTTCCCTGGGACCATCCTTGCCAATGAAGGATTAGTACATTCTTTATAAGAAAAACCACACATTTGTCCGATAAACCTGATATTTTCCTTTTTAAAAGGCAGCAAGGACCTTCACAGGCGCTTGCTACCAGACACAAATCATGTTGAAAATCTCAATCTTCCGTAATCACAGAAAACTCAGCAATTCCAACACGTTTTACGTTGTCTACTATTCGTGTTGCCTTAAAAACTATTTTTTGGCCTCTGACAGGCGCAAAACGTATTTCCTGTTCGATCGGGTTATATTTGATATTCGAGAACTCACCAGATACAACAACTTTCCCATCTATCAATAATTGATAGTTCGAGATATGTCCCTGTGAATCGCGTCCCTGATTAGGCGTATAAACAAAACCGCTTATCGTATGAGGAGCAGGAAACTCCACAATTATTTCGTTCTTACCTTCGGGCAGGTAATAGGTAGAATAGCCATTCCCGTCAAACATGAGATTTGTCTGTTCGTCAACCGGACTGATCACCTTGTAATCAGCTGCCGGCAAGTCAAAATTACGAATTGCCACAGGACCGGTTTTACCGGACTGCGCATCATTGGTAATCGCTTTGACAGTCCCTTTTCTGTCCAGTATAAATGGAGCTTCATATTTAGCAGACTGCACCGTCGGTTCTGTTCCATCTGTCGTATAATAAATGTCGGCTCCTTCGCTTTCCACACCTATACGGACTTCATTCTTCGCATTCCGCACGATACACGGCTGTTCCAACAGCGGGGGAGCCAGGAAAGCCTCTACATTATTAATACACAACGGACCTTTTGCCTCTGTGAAATTAATACGCAAGGCATCTGCCGAAGTCGTTTTGAAACGGACGATACGTTTGTAGCCCACTGTCGAAAGCGTATCAGCTATTTCCACCGGCAGCCATTTGCCATCCTTTTCCACTTCAAGCATAAAAGCGCATACACGCTGTCCAAGAGGTATATACTCTTGAATCATCACCCGGTTCAGCGAAGTTCCTGCCGGTAATGGGAAAGTTAACGAACCGGACGTCACTCCATCGGAAGTAGCCCAATAAGAATCCCAACTGTCGTCCGTCACATTCGATGCCTTATAAGCGCTCCCACGGGTTTCGCTTGCCTTTGGCTTGACGCCGGCCAACAGATTATCTTTCAACTCCGTCTGGATCGTATGATACCAGTCGACGGCACGTGCCGAATCGACCGGATGAATCTGTCCGCTCAATGCTATCGGGAAATTAAGCAGGAAGTTGGCATTATGCCCCACGCTGCGATAATACAAATCGACCAGATTCGGAACTGTACGGACCTGATGATCTTCGCGATGATGGTAAAACCATCCCGGACGGATAGACACATCGCATTCTCCCGGCAGCCACTGGCTCCCGTCTTTCATGCCCCATTGATTCTGAGTATAATGGGTTTCCTTATCCAAAGAATAAGACGACCAATTTGTTTCCCCCGCCCAACCTGACTCGTTACCGATCCAGCGGATATCAGGGACCGTCCCTCCGAAAATCATCGCTTCCGGATGTTTCGCTTTGATCATTTCGCGGGCTGTCTCATAACCGTAATAGGTTTTCGGATCGATCGAACGTGTTTCATTCGTTCCACCGTACCAGCCATTTCCTCCGTTCGCACCATCAAACCAGAACTCGAATAGCGGACCATAATTGGAAATTAGTTCGTTGATCTGTTCATGATAGGTCTTCTGGTAACCTTCCCGTCCATATTCGGCATTATGGCGATCCCAAGGAGAGAGGTAAAGCCCGAACTTCAGGCCGTGCTTTTTGCAGGCATCGGACAGTTCCCGCACCATGTCGCCCTTTCCGTTTTTATAAGGGGAATTAGAGATGTTATAATCGACCGTTTGGGTTGGCCAAAGGCAGAAACCATCATGGTGCTTGGCTGTCAGGATCACCCCTTTCAGCCCGGCGGCCTTGATGATCCGCACCCATTGTTCGCAATCGAGGTCTGTCGGATTGAATGTTTCCGCAGGCGTATTCCCATAGCCCCATTCCAAATCATTAAACGTATTCAACCCGAAATGCACGAATGCATAATTTTCCATTTTCTGCCATTCGATCTGTTCCGACGTCGGAACCGGCAAAACAGGAGCAGGCGGCTCCACTTCCTTACAGGAAAGGAACAACCCGGCAAACATACCGGCAATTAAAAGATTCTTTGTGTTCATGTTATATTTTATAAATGAGACTTTCCGGTTCTTCCCTTCTTTTATCCGGGAAACCAACTTATAGGTATTCGTTTTCAACAGTTATATTGTAGAATATAGAGACACAAAGAGGGAAGGCTAACCTTCCCTCTAGTATAAAATATTTATTCCCAACCCGGATTTTGCTTCAAAAGAGTACCCGTGAATGTAACCTGACTTGTTGGAATCGGATAATACAGACGCTTGTCGTTTGTTGCCCATTTACGACCAGCTTCATTCAAACTTTTGCCTGAATACATGCGAATATAAGTTTTACCATTATATTCGATTAAGTCGCGCGCAGTTGCCCCTTCAAATACTTCAGGCTGGTATAAAGCTTTTACTTTATCCGTAACACGCATACCAAGATATGTTTTAGGATTTTCAAACAGTTTCATCGCATTCCAACGCATAATATCATCATAACGGAAACCTTCCAAAGCTAATTCAACACGGCGTTCACGACGGATTTCATATAACAATGGAGTTATGGAATACCCATAATCAACCGGGTTCAGATCCGCTACTGGAGATACCGTTAAATGTTTCATGCCAACACGGTCGCGTAACTTATTGATTGTCTCGTCCAAAACAGCCTGCGAACATTCACCCAATTCACATTTTGCTTCAGCATAAATCAGCAGGATTTCTGCATAGCGGAAAACAAACCAGTCATAAGTAGATGTATTCACTGCTGTTTGTTGGCTCTGATCTGCTGATATCAGTTTAATAGGCGAGTACCCTGTAGCAGTCCCGGTCAAACCCGGTGCTGAATGGACGTCTGCTCCAGGTTCTTCAGACGCGCTGAATTCCTTTTTATCATGAATACCGGAATTTACCACACGCATACCATTGCTTTTCACAGTATAAGGACGGTATTTACTGTCTATTATCTGGTACATACGGGGATCGCGGTTTGCCATCTCATCGTCCAGTGTTTCATCCCCCTTATACTCACTACTGTTTGCAATAGGCAGACCATCCTTGCAAAGGAATGACTCTGCAAAATCTTTGGAAAGGCCGGCACCTCCACCACGGGCAAGGTTGTAGGTCGATACATCAGCTTTGAAAATCCGGGCTAAAATACATTCTTTATTCGTTGTCAAATCCTCCTGTGTAAACTGGTTCGCATAATACAAAGGATAATTGGCAAATGCAGACTGGTTTGCCCCGGCATCCGATCCCTGTACAATATCGTAAAGGCCACTGTCCATCACTTCTTTAGCAAGAGTTGCCGCTTTTTGCAATAATTCCTGAGACGTAGGTGATGTCGAAACATTATGATATTTCTTATAGGTACCATAATGTAAGCAAACACGAGCTAAGAATGTACGGGCAGCATCCTTATGCAAAGCGCCTACTTCTGCCGCACTTTTTTCCGGTAACCATTCAATCGCAAATTCCAAATCTTCAATAATTTTCCCCAATACAAAGTCACGACTGTCACGTGCTTTATACAATTCATCAGTATCGGCAGTTGTCAAATCCTTGTCATACCAGGGAACATCTCCGAATGTCTTAATTTTATCGAAATAAGCGAAAGCCCGGAAAAAGCGAATTACGGCAACAACCGGATTAACTTGAGCTTCCGTCGCATTTACCTGTTGGTAACGGGTCATAAAGTAGTTTAGATTACGAATATTATCCCAATACCATTTTGAATCAAAATCTGCGTTAGAAGGTATGACCCATTCATTAAACAGCCATTGGTCGGGAGAGGCGACCAGACGATCGTCACTTCTTTCATCAAGAGCATTCAAATCATCCAGATTTTCAGATCCATCCGACCTTAATCCTTTTCCGGTCAGATTCATATAAAAGCCTTTAGCATAATTTTCCAAATCGCTGACTGTATTCCAGTAGCTGTTATCGGTAATGCTGTCTTTAGGATTGAGATCCGTCACGTCACAAGCCGTAAATCCTCCCAACAATCCAAGACTTAATCCTAATAAGATATATTTAGTTTTCATTGTCTTCTTTCGTTTTTTTACAGTGTTAAATTTAATCCGATTGCAACTTTTCGATTAATCGGGTATGTCAAGCCGCCCAATGTCTCGGGATCGAATGCAGCATTCAGAGGAGTGATAGTCAATAAATTTTCTCCTGTCACATATAATCTCAAACGAGAAATGCCCCACTTTGCCGTTAGATTCTTCGGAATTGTGTAACCTAGCGTCAAATTCTTCAAACGCCCATAAGCTGCACTTTGTAAATAGCGGTCACTCGTTACCCTGTTACCGCCATTTAGCCACCCCGGTCTTGGGAAATAAGCGCTTGTATTTGTCTCCGTCCAATAATCAAGAGCCGGAGTATATGGGACATCCCACTGGCTGGTGAAACCCCAGAACTGAGCACCACTCAACATATAATCACGCTTTCCTGTTCCTTGCCAGAACATTTCAAAATCAAAGTTCTTATAATCGAATCCGACAGTAATACCGAATTGATAACGAGGTGTTTTATTACCTATAATACGCTTGTCACCCGGGTTATAAATCGTTTCTTCACCTTTTGTTATTTTCCCATTACCATCCAAATCTTCGTATTTTACATCACCGGCACCCCATTTACCTGAATAAAGTTCACTTTGGTCTGCAGCAGCAGCTTCAGCATCCGATTGGAAAAGACCATTTGAACGATACCCCCAGATTTCACCGATTTTCTGTCCTACGTAATATTTTCCATCGTTATCACTTTGTGAATAGAAACCATCGTCATTTCCGGCATATTTGGTAATCGTTGCCTGATAGTCGGACAAAACACCTTTTACCCAATAAGAAAATCCATTTTCTAACCGGTCATTCCATCCTAAAGAGAGTTCCCAACCTAAGGTCTTCATATCAGCAGAATTACTTCTAGGCACACCGGCACCCAATGTTGCCGGTAAAGTAGCTCCGGGTACCAACATATCCTTTGTGTTCCGACGATACCAGTCAAATGTTCCGGTCAATCGATTATTCAAAAATGAAGCATCAAAACCGAAGTCCATTTGAGTGACGGTTTCCCAGGTAAAATCAGGAGCAACAAGTCCCGGAGCTCTTACGATAACCGGTTTGGAACCGTTGATCAAATAATTATAAGATGAATTTGTCCCATACGTTGCCAAATAAGGGAAATTACCTAAATCATTCATTACCTGATTACCCAATGAGCCATAAGAACCACGAACTTTCATATCATTCCACCAACCTTTTAACGGTTGCCAGAAGTTTTCTTCTGAAATACGCCATGCCGCAGAAACAGACGGGAAGAAAGCGTAACGATGGTCTTTCACAAACTTGGATGAACCGTCATAACGGCCATTAACTTCGAGTAGATAACGTTGTTTGTAATTGTAATTGAAACGGAAGAAGAAACCGTTAATAGCCCAATATGTATCTTCAGAAGACATGCTCTGTTCACCTGTAGCCAAATCCAAGTCAGGAATATCTTCGACAATCAGATTGGTACGTTTCGCATTATACTGTTTGTTAGACTTCTTCTCCTGGTTATACCCGGCCATAATTTTAAAATTATGCGTATTTTCTAAAAATGATTTGGAATATTCGGCAAAAGCATTGAATGCATAGTAGTAATCTTCATTTGTAGTATAATTTGCATAACTCGGCTTTGTCCAACCATAAAGAGCTTCCGTTCCGGCAACAGCCGTATAATCTGTAAATGTCCGTTGAACCTCTGAAGAATTCTTACTATAAATATTATATGTATAATCCGCATTAATAACCAGCCCTTCTAAAGGCGTGATTTTTACGGCTCCCGTCAACCATAAATCGTTAACTTTATATTTAGTATATCCGCCTAAATCTCCTACCGCAGCGGGATTTGTATTTCCATTCTGGCCTGAATAGTTATTAATACCCTCCTCTTCATAAACATAATCACCTGAAGTTTGGATACCTAACTCAGGATCATTGATAGCTGCTGCACCAGGCCTGTAAACGAGCCTTCCTGTATGGCCAAAACGCACAGGCATCAACGGGCTTAAATCATTTTTCAACATACCTCCATAGGCATCGATTCCTGCTGTAGAGTTAGTAATAGGGTGATCCTCTGTGGAGTAGTTATCAGTGATTTTAGCACTGACCTGTAACCATTTTGTCAGTTGTGAGGAAAGATTCAAGGTCGCATTAAACTTCTTGTAATTATCATCGGCAGTCTTCAAAATACCATTCTGGTCTGCAAATCCGACTGAACCGTAATAAGTGGTTTTTGAATCTCCGCCACTGATATTTACATTATATTGCTGGGAGAAACTTGTTTTATACAATTCATTAAACCAATCCGTGTTACCACAATAAATCCATAGACTTTGGTCCAGTGACTGGTCGAAATATTCCGGATATTTATAAGATCCATCCATATATTTCTTTACATAATCCAATTGCCCCGGAGTGATCAGAGAGCTCATTCCACTATTGGCAGCCGCTATATCCCTCATATTCAGATAATCCAGAGAATTGATATTGTGCATCCTTAATGCAGGACTCTGCCAATAGCCACTTGCAGATACGGAAATCCGGGGTTTTTGTTCGTTTTTACCTTTCTTTGTTGTTATTAAAATAACACCGTAAGCTGCGCGGGCTCCATAAATAGCAGCAGATGCAGCATCCTTTAAGACAGAAATAGATGCAATATCATCCGGATTAACAAGGTTTGCGTCCATTTGAACATTATCCACCAGTACCAAAGGACTACCACCATTAATAGAATTATTACCACGAATATTAAAGTCTGAGCTACTACCCGGAGCACCACCTTTACTCATCGTAACATTTAAGTTTGGGACAACCCCCTGTAATCCCTGTCCAACATTTGTTATAGGACGATTTTCCAAAACATCGCCTGCAACTTGTGCTACAGCACCTGTCAAATTCTCCTTTTTCTGTGTACCATAACCTACTACAACTACTTCCTGTAATGCCTGAGAATCTTCTTTTAATGTTACAGAAATAGAAGATTGTCCCGTATAGGTTATTTCCTGTGTTGCATATCCGATATAAGAAATTTGAATAACATCTCCTTTCTTCAAATTCTCCAGAACAACCTTGCCGTCCATGTCTGTCACATTTCCGTTAGTTGTTCCTTTAACAACAGCTGCCGCCCCAATCACAGGACCGGACGAATCTTCGACTACACATACTACTTTCCCTTTCTGTTGGGATAGACTTACTGACGGCCTTTCCGGTGTAATTTCGGCAAAAGCACCTTCAGGAACAGTTAAAGCTCCTGCCAGTAGCATCAGACTTACTAATTTAGTTTTTTTCAACATAGAGTATATATTTAAAAGAAATAATACATACTACGAAAAAGGCATTCATCCGTTGAGTGACTTGTTAGATCTGGCTCATTTAGATTTAGCATATTTTTATAGTGTTTTTTGTGTCTTTATAATTCGTTCTAGCAGAACTACGGTTTTAGGAAAGAGCATATATCAATAGTTCGTTAAGTTTTGAATTAACAAATAAAAAGTAGGGGTTCGGTCATTCCAAAAGTCTATATCCGGATTACCACTTCTTAAACATAGGTGTCATGAACGAATTCAGCCAATCATAGTGTCAGGAGTTTGCTGTAAATAGAAACATTATTACAGCATAAGCCCT
The DNA here is from genome assembly GCA_900541965.1 of uncultured Parabacteroides sp. Classification (GTDB taxonomy): domain Bacteria; phylum Bacteroidota; class Bacteroidia; order Bacteroidales; family Tannerellaceae; genus Parabacteroides. The sequence continues at coordinate 48,809 of UQLN01000010.1, forward strand.
TTTTTGTTGACTTGAACAATGTGCATATCCCCCTTTCCAGGGGAATTCGAGCACTTTCGGGCATTGAATCAGGGGGATTTTTTCTATTATCCGGCACTTTTTCCCATTTATCCTAAGGATAATTCCAGTTAGTCGCAGCACTAATTACAACTGTCAGCGCATAAAAAGACAATAATCTGCGCAGCAAAACACTTATGTTTTGACTTTAAAACATATATGTTTTGAAATCAAAGCATATATGCTTCGTTTTAAGATGTTATTAAGTATGGATGCGGCTCTGGAATGGTTGGAAAACCGGACTAAACGCAGATATTAAACAGATTGCCATATCCCGCTAAACAGTACAATCTGATTAGACACAAACATCGTATTATGTCATTTCGAGACTACAAGCCCATTTGCATCAACATATTGATAAATCCAAACTCCGTGAGAGCGGAATATTTGTAATCTGTCCTGTAGATTGTCCCATACAAGCAAAGCATGGAGGGGTTCTGTTGTCATTTTGTCAAAAAGACAATCCTTATTTGTTGTACACGTTTAAGCCACAAGTTGTTTTTTGTAGGAAAATGAACCCAAATACTTGATATGGTCTGATATTTGTTTGGAATCCATAAAACTGAACTGTTAAAACTGAGCTTGACGTGAACTTTTTTTTGCAAAAAAACATATAACAAAATAAAAATCGTATCTTTGCCATGGATATAAGACACCCAAAAACCGTAGTTCTGCTAGAACCCATACCTCTCTCCCAATAGTCATCATCAAAAACAAGCTTATATTTACAATATCACATATTCATCTGAATATTTTGCAGTTATGCATATTTTCACCCGTACAAAACATGATTCTATACCCATCAAAAGCAGACACAAGAACGACAAGTAATGAAACCCAATGCCTATGTAAAATTATCCAGCACAAAAGCATCATTTAACAAATTCTAAGATATGCAGACAAAAGCCCATAAAAAAAGGTGTTACAAAAGCTTGTATTACAAAGCTCTTACAACACCTTTCTTCTATTAATTACCAAATAAGCCTTATTCTTTCGCCTTCCATTCGGCGATCAGCTCATTAATTGTTTCTTTTACTGACATAATACGCTGCGTACGCCATGCATTACTTCCGGCAAAAGCATAACCGTTTTCAAAGTTACCCTTAAAAGCATTATACAGAGCCGTAACAATACAATAAGGACTGCGAGAAATATCGCAGGTCTTAATACAGTTAAACGGACAAAGCTTCGGTTGTTTCAATCCATCTTTTACTTTTTGAAGAAAATTGCAATGGATAGCACGCCCCGGCATGCCAACAGGACTCTTGATAATTTCTATGTCCTTTTCTTCCGCCTCTATATAAGTTTGCTTAAAGGCTTCGGAAGCATCGCATTCCGTTGTTGCGACAAAGCGGGTTCCTAACTGTACGCCTGATGCTCCAAGGTCTATCATGCGCTTAATATCTTCACCCGTATAAATGCCTCCTGCCGCAATTACCGGGATACTCTTATTGTATTTCTTCTCAAATGCAGAAACTTCCTGCACTACCTGAGGAAGCAATTCTTCCAAAGAATAGTTGGTATCTTCCAACTGGTTTTCCTTATATCCTAAGTGTCCACCAGCTTTCGGACCTTCCAAAACTACCGCATCCGGAAGATAATCATAATTATTCTTCCATTTTTCACAAATAATACGAACTGCACGTGCACTGGATACAATAGGCACCAGCTTTGTTACGCTATCTTTCTTCAGGAAAGACGGCAAATCAAGAGGCAGTCCGGCACCACTGAAAATAATATCTACCTTTTCTGCAATACTGGTCTTCACCAATTCTGCAAAATCGGATAAAGCAACCATAACGTTTACGCCAATGATTCCTTTTGCTTTTTCACGTGCTCTACGGATTTCCTCTGCCAGTCCTAAATTACCGGCTTCAGTGTAATTGGAAGATAATTTTTTATATATAAGCCCGAGACCGGCTGCGGAGATAACGCCAATCCCACCTTCATTTGCAACGGCCGAGGCTAAGCCGGAAAGAGAGATACCTACGCCCATCCCACCTTGGATAATAGGGATACGGGCTTTCAGGTCCCCAATTGTTAATGTCTTCATTTAAGTATATGTTTGAAAAATAATCGGGACAAAGGTAGTATAATAAACCAATGTATGTGTAAAATGGACCAATATAATTGCACAAATAATTCAACTCTGTGCATATTACAATCAAATACCTCTGCTATAGCCTTCATAAACAAAGCAGGGCGAAGAAAGCTTCGTCCTGCCGACACCACATTGACATGCCTGATTTATTTAACCGGAATATAACCGACCTTCTTTACAATTCCTTGCCCTTCAGTTGACAAAACATAGTCAATAAAAGGTTTTGCTTTCGCCTCATTCTTTGTTTCATAATAATAGAAAAGAGGGCGGACAATCGGATAAGTCTTGTTTTTAGCGTTGGCGAATGAAGGTTCCACATAACTTTTTCCTGCATCGTAAGACACATGGATCGGCTTGACATCTTTATTCAGGTAAGCCAGTCCGACATAACCGATAGCACCTTTCGTCTGACTGACAGATTGGATAATAGCTCCGGTTGCAGGCATGCTAAGTATCCCATTCATATAATTTTTATTCTTCAATACACTTTCTTTAAAAAACTCATATGTTCCTGAAGAGGTTTCACGCGAATAAGCCACAATCTTCATATCTGCACCACCTACTTCTTTCCAGTTCTTAATTTTGCCGGTAAAGATTCCTTCCAATTGCTCACGAGTCAAGTTTTCTACTTTATTGGACGGATGCACGACTACTGCCAATGCATCGTAAGCAACTACCACTTCTTTTGTATTCTTTTTTGCTTCCTGAAGCTTAACTCTTTCGTCAAATTTCATCTTTCTTGAAGACATTGCGATATCGGTAGTACCATCCATCAATGCAGAGATGCCAACCCCTGAACCACCACCAGTCACCGTTACTTTAGCAGATTGATTTTTATTCATAAAACTCTCCGCCTCCGACTGCGTAAGAGGTAAGCATGTATCGCTTCCTTTAATTTTTTGTGCAAACAAATTTGTTGTAAACAAGCTGGCAACCAATACTGCCGCAAAAATTGTCTTTTTCATTTTACTTACTGAATTAATTTTCTTAGTGCAAAGAAAATATACCCATATTTCAACTTCATGAAACAAATATTACAATCCTATGAAATAAGATTTACCTTATATTTCAAGCATTATAATAAAAATAGATAAATAAACCATAACATACTTCATATCTTTTATTACATTTGCGCTTTGAATAGAATAAACAACTATTTTATCAGGTTTTACAACTTGATCGATTTTTATAGGGTAAAATAATAAGGTTGGAATTCAAGGGAAAAACATGAATTTACACGAAAAATTGCTTATTTTCGGGTGGTTGTTTTTCGTTCTTAATACGAACATGGCCCGAAGTCAGGTTGATAGTTTGTCTCATATAAGAGACTATCAGCCTGGTGATTCTATTTGCAATTTGTTGTTCCTAAAAAACCAATGCGAAAATCTTAAAGACACTCCTAAAGAACTTCAACTTCTCAATTCCTTGCTGGAAAAATCGATACTTCAAAATGATATTGAACTTCAGGCCTATGCACATCGCAATATCATCCGCTATTATTTTAATGCCCAAGATCTGGAAAACATAGAAAAAGCATTCCATCCAGCACACATATTCTTTAAAGAGCACAAGTTGTACAACTATTTATTTGATACGGAAGCTATGCTCATAGCGACCTATACCAAATGCAATGAATTTGAAATAGCGCGGGTGAAAGGGCAAAAGATGCTCTATAATGCAGAAAAGCTAAGAAATAATGATGGCAAGATTTCCGCATGCTATACTTTAGCATATGCAGACTATGCATCCGGCAGATACAAAAAAGCCATATTCCGAAGCCGACAGGGATTAGAGCTTCTTCAAGGACAGAAAGACAGGCATATGGACCACATGGAATTCTATTTCATACTCGCCGAAACCTATTTTTCTTTGAAAGAAAAAGACTCTGTCCAAATATATGTTGATTCTGTCCAGCATCAATTAATCGATTATCAGAAAGTACATCCGGAAAAACCGGAACACTATTTTTATTTTTACTGGCAATGGGTATACACACGCTATGCCACATTAAGTTTACAACAGGATAATCTGCAAAATGCAAAATCATATCTGGAAAAAGCGGAGAAGTACACAAAATATAGTACATACAATATTTACATGGATTTATTATATTTCACCTGGTCTGATTATTACCTTGCTTGTAAAAATTATAATAAAGCAATTGAATATTTGGACAAAGGCATACAATACCTCTCGGAGGAAGAAAAAGGAGCGGATATTCTTACAAAACGGGCAATAATATACCACGAAAAAGGTGACAGCCTATTAGCCACAGACATTATTGAAAAAAGTATTCTGGCAGCAGACTCTATCAATAAAATCCGTTTCATGAACCAATCTAAACAAATGCATGCCATTTACAACATCTCCCTTCTGGAAGAGGAAGGAAAAGAACAAGCGATTATGGTCCGTACACAAGTAGTATTGATACTTTTACTGTGTATATCTGTTTTGATACTCGGTTTTTGCCTGTACCGTTTCATATATATGAAACGTCAAATTGCAATTGCGGCCAGAGATGCCCAGAAGGCCAATGATAATACGTCTATCTTCCTTACCAATTTAAGCAATGAAATCCGGCTCTTTTTTACAGAAATCGGAAATTTGTCAGATGCACTCATCACTGAACATGAATCTGGGAAAAGAACACAATATGCTATGGAACTGGACCGTCGTAATGAAAAGGCACAGCAAGTCATATTTGATATTCTTGATGTTTCAAAAATCGAATCCGACAGAATGCAGTTCCATTACGAGTCGGTTAATATAAGCGGCCTGGTAAGTGAAGTATACAGTTCACTTCTCCATCTCATTCCCGAAAATGTCCAGGTCCAGATAAAACCGGGACCGGAAATTACAATCACTACAGACTCTCTACGGTTAAGCCAAGCGATAAAAAACCTGGCAAGTCATATTATTACTCACACAAAAGGGGGAAAGGTCGATTTAGGATACGAAGTTGTAAAAGAAGGTATACTATTTTTCATTTCTGCAGAAAAATGGATCATATCCAAACAGGAATATGCACTTCTCTTCGACCGTTTGGAACAGACTTCCGGCAAACTGGAAGATATGAAACTTGAAATGATAATAAGCAAGGGACTTATTACTAAAATGGGTGGAAGATTATTTTTCCATACAACTCCAACTCAAGGAAGCCGGATCGAGTTTATTTTACCAATATCTCCCCAGATATAAAACGATAGCAACAAATGAAATTATTTCTATACATAATATTGCTTTCATCCACTTTTTTCCAGATAAGCCTGTTATCTGCTAAATCTAATCGTACCCCTGAAATCCTCAAAACGTCAAATAAAGCCTTGCTGCAATTACACGCAAATATCTTAAATGCAAAAACCATGTCCGAAGAATACAAAGCGATAGAGGTATTGCATACTGAAGCTGTAAAAGAAAATGAGCCCTTTTTCGAAACTTTATCATATTACTATCTTGTCCGTTACTACCGTCTAAACTACAACATTGAAAAGACAATCTTTTGGTTGAACAAATTAGATTCAATCTCAAGCCTACAGAACTGTAATATCTATGCATACGAAGGTCATAAGTCATTAACTGAACTGTATTGTGTGCATGGGGACTTAGGATTGGCTATGCTCGAAGCCCAGAAAATGAATGATGCGAGAGTATTACTCGATTGCCCGCTTTCCTCTATCATTACGCAAAACACATTAGCTATTGTTTATATCTCTACCGGACAATATTCGGAAGCCAAACAACTGCTAAAAAATATATTATCACAATATTCCCCAAAAGAAAAAAATATTTTTCTTCAAACAACCTTACTGCTATTGATTAAAACGAATTTACTTCTTAAAGATTCGGATTCCATAGAATACTATTTACAGTTATTACAAACATCACTGGAAAATAAGCATCCGGACCCATTTCTTATCAATCCTATCAGAAAACGCGATATACAAGTCCGGCTCCATACATATATTATAGAAAACAGTATACAAAAGGGCGACTATTCATCGGCTCTAAAATACCTGAAAGAAATCGATCATTGGAGTGATTCCACAAATTACATAGAATACCAAATCATGTATCATGACGAATATGCCAAATATAATATAGCAACAAAACAGTCGGGTAAGGCATTGGAAGAATTGGATAAAGAAATTGCTCTTTTAAATTGCGTTTCTGATTTTTCTTTATTCATCCTGAAACAAAAAGCACAAATCCTGAAACAAATAGGACTTTACAATGAAGCCTTCAATTCTTATTTGCAACTGACACAACTACAGGACTCTATTGCAGGAGAACGATATATTCACCAAATCAACCGTTTCAAAGCAGAACAGGAAGCTAAGCAAAAACAGAGTCGGAATAATCAATTAAAAGAAAAGTCACTTTCTTTATATAAATTGGCATTCTGCTTATTTGCATTCTGTATTTTCCTTGTTATCTTAATCTTGATAAACAAAAACTTAAAAAGGAAGCTGCAATCCGCAAAAGACCATTCTGAACATCTGGATCAGCTTAAATCCGCATTTCTGGCAAACATGAATCATGAAATCAGAAATCCTCTCAATGCAATTGCCGGATTTTCTAAATTACTGGCAGAAGAGGAAGACCCTGAAACTTGTGAACAATACATCAATATCATAAAAAACAATAATGGGTTACTGGTTAATCTGCTTAATGATGTATTGGATATTTCACAAATCGAATCCGACACGATTACATTCTCCTATTCGGATGTTCATATTCCAACATTAATGGATGAATTATACCAGTCTACCAAACTTCAAATAGAAGCAGACGTCGAACTCATTAAAGAAGAAGGAGTCGATCTATATCTATATACTGACAAGAACCGCCTGATTCAAATTCTGTCAAATTTGCTTTCTAATGCAATTAAACATACCAAAGAAGGCCAAATCACATTTGGGTATGACCTACATAAACCGGATAAAATCCGCTTCTATGTAAAAGACACCGGAGAAGGAATTCCTGAAAATCTTCAAAAAGAAATTTTTAAACGTTTCATACAAGCCGTAGAAACCCATACTAAAGGTGTGGGCTTGGGACTTGCTTTATGCAAAGGCTTCATAGAACATTTAGGAGGGGAAATAGGAGTGGATTCTGCTGTAGGGGAAGGTTCAACCTTCTGGTTCACACTACCATACAGCAAACCAGAATAATCGAAACCGGACTTTTGATCCCGGCGTTACAAGACTGAAGTAAAAAAATAAAATCGAGATCAATCTTTAAAGCAAAGGTTCTCTCCTGTCCTTCAAAGGGATAGACTCTTTTTTTTTTTCGTACAAGTCATTACTTCAAAAAGGATAGCTCCTGATTTCCTTTTCATTATAATGAAATATTATGTAACTTTGCAATTCAAACGAAACATCCAATGAGCGTAATAATAAAAGAAGTTACTAGTAGGAAGGAACTCAAACAGTTCGTAAAGTTCAACATTGAATTATATAAAAACAATCCATACCATGTACCAGGCCTGATAGAAGAAGAGATGGTTACATTGGATAAGAAAAAGAATCCGGCATTCGAAGTTTGTGAAGCCATCTATTTTCTTGCCTATAAAGACGGAAAAGTAGTTGGACGCATTGCCGGTATGATTAATCGTCCGAGTAATGAAGTCTGGAAACAGAAACGTGCACGTTTCGGATTTGTTGATTTTATAGATGACAATGAAGTGGTAGATGGTTTATTCGGAGCTGTTGAAAAGTGGGCACGTGAAAAAGGGATGGATGAAATCCACGGACCGATGGGATTCACCGATATGGACCATGAAGGTATGTTGGTTGAAGGTTTCGACCAGTTAGGAACGATGGCTACTATTTACAACTTCCCCTACTATCCACAACAGGTAGAACGTATTGGATATGTAAAAGACCTGGATTGGCATGAATTTAAAATATATGTACCGGATGGTATTCCAGAAAAACACCAACGCATCGGCGACATCGTAAAAAAGAAATACGGTCTGAAGGTAATGAAATTCAAAAACGCAAAAGAAATCATGCCATATGCCAGACCTGTATTTCATACATTAAATGCAGGATTTGCGCCATTATACGGATTCGCTCCGCTTACGGAAAAACAGATTGACTATTATATCAATATGTATATTCCGATGCTGAACTTTGATTTGGTTACTCTCATTGTTCGTGAGGAAGATGACGCAGTGGTAGGCTTCGGTATCACTCTACCCAGTTTGTCAAAAGCGTTGCAAAAGGCGAAAGGGCACCTTTTCCCATTCGGATGGATTTATTTGCTCAAGGCATTGAAAAGCAAACCTAAAATTGCGGATTTCTATCTAATGGCCGTTTTACCCGAATATCAAAGCAAAGGGGTCAATGCTCTACTTTTCAACGATTTAATTCCGATATACAAGAAACTCGGCATCCTCTATGCTGAAAGTAATCCGGAGTTGGAAACCAACAATGCCGTACAGGCACAATGGGATTATTTCAAACGGGAACATCACAAAACAAGAAGAGCTTTTGTTAAGAGCTTAACTACAGATAATAAATAATCAATAATAGACCAATATTTTTATGGATGAATTGAATTCAACAATGCAACAACCGACAGCGTATAACGACGATGACATCAAAACGTTGGATTGGATGGAACATATCCGTCGGCGTCCCGGTATGTACATCGGGAAATTGGGAGACGGTAGTTATCCGGACGATGGTATATACGTATTGCTGAAAGAAGTTCTGGATAACTCCATTGATGAATATATGATGGGGTATGGCAAAACCATAGAAGTAGTGGTTGAAGAAGGAACGGTTTCCGTACGCGACTACGGACGAGGAGTCCCACTGGGGAAAGTTGTAGATGTTTCTAGCAAAATGAACACAGGTGCCAAGTATGACAGCAAGGCCTTTAAAAAATCGGTCGGACTGAATGGAGTAGGTATCAAAGCTGTAAACGCACTAAGTAGTTATTTCTTGATTACCAGCCATCGCGATGGAGAATGTAAACGCGTGGAATACAGCAAAGCCATTATCACAGAAGAATCCCCAATAGTTCCTACCGATGAACCCAATGGTACACTCACTTATTTTATTCCCGATAAAGAGATCTTCAAGGATTATCTTTACAAAGATGAATACATTGAAAGTCTCCTGAAAAATTATGTTTTCCTGAATTCTGGACTTACTATCCTGTATAACGGAAAGAAATTTCATTCCCGGAATGGTCTGGTCGATCTGTTGAACGAGAACATGACTACTGAACCTTTATATCCGATTATCCATCTTAAGGGAGAAGATATTGAAGTCGTTATCACGCATAGTAACCAGTATGGCGAAGAATACTATTCATTCGTCAACGGTCAACATACAACACAGGGAGGAACTCACCTTTCCGCATTTCGTGAAGCTCTGGGCCGGGTTATCAAGGAATATTACAATAAAAACTTCGAATATTCCGATATACGTGCCGGAATTGTAGCCGCTATTAGTATAAAAGTCGAAGAACCGGTATTTGAGAGCCAGACAAAAACGAAATTAGGTTCAAAAGACATGGGGCCGGATGGTCCTTCCGTTGGTAAATTTATCGGAGACTTTATCAAGAAAGAACTCGATAACTACCTACATAAAAATGCAGATACCTCCGAAGCCCTTTTACGTAAAATTCTAGAAGCAGAAAAAGAACGTAAAGCAATTGCCGGTGTGACTAAGCTTGCGCGCGAACGTGCAAAAAAAGCAAACCTGCATAACAGGAAATTACGCGACTGCCGTATCCACCTGAACGACTCGAAAGGCGAAAGACTGGAAGATAGTTGTATTTTCATTACCGAAGGAGACTCTGCAAGTGGTTCCATCACTAAAAGCCGGGACCCGAATTTTCAGGCGGTATTCAGCCTGCGTGGTAAACCGCTGAACAGTTACGGGCTGACTAAAAAGATTGTTTATGAAAACGAAGAATTCAATCTGCTGCAAGCGGCATTAAATATAGAAGACGGTCTGGAAGGATTACGTTACAATAAAGTAATCATTGCTACCGATGCCGATGTGGACGGTATGCATATCCGTTTGCTTTTGATTACCTTCTTCCTGCAGTTCTTCCCGGACCTGATCAAACGGAATCATGTATATATCCTGCAAACTCCACTTTTCCGTGTACGTAACAAACAAAAAACCTTTTATTGCTACACCGAAGAAGAAAGGCTTGCTGCTATCGAAGCCGTAGGAAAAAATGCTGAAATCACCCGATTCAAAGGATTAGGAGAAATATCACCGGATGAATTCAAACACTTTATCGGCAAGGACATACGTTTAGATCCGGTAACGATGAAAAAAGAAGACCTGGTAAAAGATATGTTAGAGTTCTACATGGGCAAAAACACCATGGAACGTCAAAACTTTATTATTGATAATCTAGTTGTAGAAGAAGATGTCGTTGACTGAAAATAAGCGGATAGCACTTTTTCCGGGGACATTCGACCCCTTTACCATCGGACACCAGTCGCTGGTTAGCCGTGGATTAAACCTGGTAGATGAAATTATTATCTCGATAGGTATAAATGACAAGAAACAAACTTATTTCACTTTAGAAAAACGTTTGGATGCTATCCGCCAACTGTATAAAGACGAACCGCGAGTAAAAGTTATGTCGTACGATTCACTCACTGTTGATTTTGCAGAATTGGTTAATGCCAAATTTATTTTACGCGGTATCCGCACAGTGAATGACTTCGAATATGAAAAGAGTATAGCTGATGTAAACCGTAAGCTGAATAATATTGAAACTTTCATTCTTTTCACAGAACCCGAACATACTCATATAAGTTCAAGTATTGTACGCGAACTGCTGAGGTATGGGAAAGACATCTCCCTGTTTGTCCCCAAAGGAACAAACTTGTATTGATACACCAACAAATTATTGAGTAAAAATGAAACGAATTATTTTACCTCTTTTTATACTGAGCGTTTTCACCTTTTCAGCGATGGGACAAAGAGGAAACAGCCTGGATGCCCGTAAGCTCCAGTTGGCATTGTATGCGATCTCCAACCTATATGTAGACTCCACCAGTGAACCTAAATTAGTGGAAGATGCCATTGTAGGCATGCTTGAAAAGCTGGATCCTCACTCTACCTATACAGATCCGGAAGAAACGAAAGAAATGACAGAGCCGCTACAAGGAAACTTCGATGGAATAGGTATCCAGTTCAATATGCTGACCGATACATTATATGTCATCCAAGTAATACCGGGCGGACCTTCCGAAAAAGTAGGTTTGATAGCAGGCGACCGTATCATTATGGTTGACGATACCCTGATTGCCGGTGTAAAAATGAAAAATACCGATATCATCAAGCGCTTGCGAGGTCCTAAAGGTACGGAAGTCCGCGTAAAAGTATTACGTAATAATACTCCGGAACTGATTGATTTTAAAATTATCCGTGGGAAAATACCGGTATATAGCCTTGATGCCGCTTATATGGCAGATAAGAAAACCGGTTATATAAAATTAAATAGGTTTGCAGCTTCTTCTGCCGATGAATTTCGTGAAGCTTTGGAGAAACTGAAAAAGCAGGGTATGGAAAACCTCATCCTCGACCTACAGGGCAACGGAGGAGGCTATCTGAATATCGCAATAGAAATTGCCGACGAATTTTTAGCTAAAGATAAACTGATTGTATACACCGAAGGAAACAAGCAGCCACGCGAAGAAGCCAAATCTACAGCAAAAGGGAACTTTGAAGAAGGACGTTTAATCGTATTAGTAGACGAAACGTCTGCTTCTGCAAGCGAAATCCTGTCCGGAGCCGTACAGGATTGGGATCGTGGTGTTATTATCGGACGCCGTACCTTTGGTAAAGGACTGGTACAAAAGCCTATTCCTCTACCCGATGGTTCAATGATTCGCCTGACTGTTTCCCGCTATTACACACCGACAGGACGTTCTATCCAAAAGCCCTATACAAACGGAGGACAGGAACAATATAATCACGACCTGATAGACCGTTACAACCGTGGCGAACTTATGAGTGCGGACAGCATTCATTTCCCCGACTCTATGAAATACAATACGCTTGTAACAAAACGCGTCGTTTATGGCGGAGGGGGCATCATGCCTGATGTATTTATTCCGGTGGATACTACCCGCTATACGGATTATCACCGTAGAATTGTAGCAACCGGACTGGTAAACAGGGTTGCCATGAACTATCTGGATAAACATCGTAACGAACTAAACAAAAAATATCCGAGATTCATCCAATACAAGCAGAATTTCCAGGTGAACGATGACATAATGAAAGAGCTGCTTGCTTTGGCGGACGAAGAAAAAATCCCGTTCAAAGAGGATGAATATAACCGCTCTAAACCGCTTATCATGCTTCAGATTAAAGCTCTTATCGCCCGCGATCTGTATGAGATGAGCGAATATTTCCAAATAATCAACGACGAGAACGAAAGTTTAAAAGAAGCGCTTCGTATTATTAACAACGAAAAACTTTATCAGAAAGACTTAGGCAAATAAAAACAAAAAGCTTATGTACTGGACACTTTTCCTTACATTCGTTAAAATAGGGACCTTCACTATCGGAGGTGGATATGCGATGCTTCCGCTTATACAGCGGGAGGTCGTGGACAAAGGCTGGCTATCGAAAGAAGATTTCATCGACTTATTTTCCGTAGCACAGTCATTACCGGGTATTTTTGCTGTTAATATTTCAATTTTCGTAGGCTATAAGCTTAAAAAAGTACCCGGAGGTATTGTTTGTGCCTTGGGAAGCATTCTTCCCTCCTTCTTTATTATGCTGGCAATTGCCTTGTTTTTCACCCATGTAAAAGATAATATTTGGGTAGAAAAAGCGTTTAAAGGACTTCGCCCGGCAGTAGTGGCTTTAATTGTCGTTCCCTGTATCACTACGGCACGTTCCATAAAAATGAGTTATAAGGAGCTGATTATACCGATTGCCGCAGCCTTACTTATCTGGCAAGGAGGAATATCTCCGGTATGGATTATTCTGGCTGCTATTATCGGAGGACTTATTTATGGACTTAAAATAAAGAAATTCTAATCATGATTTGGCTTCAATTATTATATGTATACCTGAAAATCGGAGTTTTTGGCTTTGGAGGAGGATATGCCATGCTCTCCCTGATACAATCAGACGTGGTAGACCGTTATCAATGGATATCCCTCCAGGAATTTACAGACATTGTCGCAATTTCACAAATGACACCGGGACCTATCGGTATCAATAGTGCAACTTATATTGGATACACGGCTATCCATAATGCCGGATACTCTCCGGCTATATCCATATTGGGTTCTGTTCTTACCACAGTTGCAGTCTGCCTGCCCTCTTTCCTATTGGTATTGGCTATTTCTTATGCTTTCGCAAAATTCAGGAATAATAAATATGTAGCTGCCGCTTTTTACGGGCTACGTCCGGCTACAGTCGGTTTGATTGCCGCCGCTGCTCTGTTATTGATGAATAGTGAAAACTTCATCGATTACAAAAGCTTTCTCATCTTCGGAGCTGCATTTATCCTTACATGGAAATTCAAACTACATCCTATCCTGATGATTTTTCTAGCAGGATTCGCCGGAATACTCCTTTACTGGTAAAACCTTCTGTCGGTTAAATTATGCCATTCGTCGAGGAAAACCGGCTCTGTTTCTAATCCGGTTGGATACGCTTTGAATGAGTAGTAGTTTTGCTTCTGTAAAAAGATTGCAAAACGAAATTATTATGAAACGTATCTATACAATTATCATTCTGTCGATGCTGCTGCTTCCTCTAACAATGAAGGCACAAGACACCACCGTATGGACACTTCGCTCCTGCCTGGATTATGCACTGGAACATAATATCCAACTCAAAAAAAGCAAAATTACGCGTTTATCCGGTCTGGAAGATACAGAACTGGCAAAAGCCCAGTTATTCCCGTCTCTTTCAGCTTCGGTAACACAGGGGTTTGTGAATTATCCCTCCAAAGAAGCAGTCAGCAACAACAGTTATTCCGGTAATTACAGTGTAAATGCCAGCTGGAAATTATTTGATGGAAATAAACGTGTCAATGCTATCAAGCAACAAAAAATCCAGAACGAAGTTGATGAACTGAATGTAGAACAGAATGAAGACGATATCCAGATTGCCATCGTACAAAATTATATGCAGGTGCTATACGCAACCGAGGCTGTCCGCATCAATAAAAATACGGTAGAAGTATCCGAAGCTCAATGTAACCGTGCTGCTGAATTACTAAAGGTCGGTTCAATCTCGAAAGTAGACCTCGCACAGCTACAGAGCCAGCTCAGCACAGATAAATACCAGTTAGTAGTAGCACAAACCAATCTGGACAACTACAAACTGCAACTTAAACAATTACTCGAACTCGATATTACCGAAGATATAAAAGTTGCCATACCGGAACTGACAGAAAAAGACGTGATGGTTCCCTTACCCGACAAACAGACGATTTACAATACATCTCTGGCTGTTATGCCTCAAATAAGAAGTAGTCAGTTAAACATCGATATCGCCGACCTCGAAACCAAAAAGGCACGTGCGGGTTATTTGCCATCCTTGTCCTTAAATGCCGGCATAGGAACCGGGCACCTGTCAGGTACAGACTATGCATTCGGTAGCCAGATTTGGAATAAGTTCAACGAAAGTATCGGCCTTACATTAAGTATTCCAATCTTCAGTAACCGGGAAAATAAAACAGCATTGAACAAAGCCCGTTTGGCCGTAACGACGAGCCAACTCGAATTAATAAACAGCCAGAAAGAACTACTAAAAATAGTAGAGGGAATTTATCTGGATGCTACTTCTTCCCAGACGCAATACACATCTGCGACAGAACGTCTCGATTATGTGAACCAGAGTTATAGCCTTGTACAAGAGCAATTTTTCCTCGGATTAAAAAACACAGTGGAATTACTGACCGAAAAAAACAACTTGCTGACAGCCCAACAGGAAGAGTTACAGTCCAAGTATATGGCGATAATGAGTATACAACTATTAAATATATACCAAAAGAAACCTTTAGAAGGAAACTACTAATGAATTTATATTCACTCTCTTTTTGTTTAGCTCTCTCCGGTTTATTCCGGAGGAGCTTTCAAAAGGTAAAAGTTCTCAACTGGAATAAAAAAGCATAACAATATGAAGAAAAAGCATCTAATCATCGGAATTATAGCCGTTGTAGTAATTGCAGGAGGTTTCTTCCTCTTATCCGGCAAGTCCTCCAAAGGGAGCATACGGCTTGAGACAGAAAAAGTAAGCCGGCATTCGATTTCCAATACAGTAACGGCAACAGGAACAGTGGAACCTGTTACCGAAGTGGAAGTAGGTACCCAGGTATCCGGTATCATCGACAAATTATATGCAGATTACAATGATGTGGTGAAAGCGGGCCAGCTTATTGCAGAAATGGATAAAGTAAACCTGAAAGCCGAATTAGCTTCCGCACAGGCACAGCTGGCAAGCAGCAAGACTGAATTTGAATATCAGCAAAAGAATTATGCCAGAAACAAAGTGCTTCACGAAAAACAACTGATAAGCGATTACGATTACGAAACGGCTACCTACACTTACGAGAAAGCCAAAGCTGCTTACGACCAGGCACAAGCATCTATGGTAAAAGTAAACCGTAATCTGGAATATGCAACTATTACCAGCCCGATAGACGGAGTTGTCATCAACCGTGCTGTAGAAGAAGGACAGACTGTCGCAGCCGGTTTCGAAACCCCGACACTGTTTACGATTGCCGCCGACCTTACGCAAATGCAGGTGATTGCCGATGTGGATGAAGCAGATATAGGCAATGTTGAAGATGGACAACGTGTCAGCTTCACAGTAGATGCTTATCCCAATGATGTATTTGAAGGAAAAGTAAAACAAATTCGTTTAGGAGACAGTTCTTCTTCCAGTTCAAGTGGTTCAAGCACCTCTTCCAGCTCAACGGTTGTTACTTACGAGGTTGTCATTAGTGCCAACAATCCGGATTTAAAATTGAAACCCCGTTTAACAGCAAACGTTACCATCTATACGCTGGAACGTGAAAACGTACTTGTCGTTCCAACCAAAGCACTGCGTTTCATTGCTGATGAAAGCATGTTGGCGCCAATTGGCTATACGGTAAAAAACGCATCAAAAGAGGCTCCATCCGGAAAACGCCTGATATGGCAACGCATAGGGCAAACGCTGGAACCAAAACTCATCACTGTTGGTACAGCCAGCGGAAGTATGACAGAAGTAACGGATGGATTAAATGAAGGAGATGAAATTGTTGTAGACCTTGCATCCGCACCCGCAGAACAAGTGAAAAATAATGCGGAACAAAGTCCTTTCATGCCGACACCTCCGGGTGGAAATAAGAAGAAAAGTAAATAGTAATCCGACTATTACCACTGAATATGAAAGAGATCATTAAATTAGATAATATCAAGCGTGATTTCCAGGTAGGAGAAGAAACGGTACATGCACTACGTGGCGTATCATTCACCATCTATGAGGGGGAATTCGTCACCATCATGGGAACCTCCGGTTCCGGAAAAAGTACGTTGCTGAATACGCTGGGCTGCCTTGACACTCCAACATCCGGAGAATATTACCTGGATGGAGTATCAGTCCGCTCCATGGGAAAGAATGCCCGTGCTACTTTGCGCAACCGAAAGATCGGTTTCGTCTTCCAGAGTTACAACCTGCTACCGAAAACAACAGCAGTGGAGAATGTTGAATTACCATTGATGTATAATCCGTCATTTAGCGCTGCAGCCCGCAGGGAAAAAGCGACAAATGCATTGATTGCCGTAGGTCTTGGCGACCGATTGATGCATAAAAGTAACCAAATGTCAGGAGGACAAATGCAACGAGTTGCAATTGCCCGCGCTCTGGTAAACGACCCGGCTGTTATCCTTGCCGATGAGGCTACCGGTAACCTTGATACCCGTACATCTTTTGAGATTCTGGTACTTTTCCAGAGACTCCATGCAGAAGGACGTACCATCATCTTCGTTACCCATAACCCGGAGATTGCCCAATACAGCAGTCGTAATATTACTCTACGCGACGGCCACGTAATAACAGATATGGTAAACAACCAGACACTTAATGCAGCGGAGGCCTTGGCAAAGCTGCCCAAAAATGACGACTAAAGTAAGGAGTATATTATGAATGGAACGAACTTAATCAAAATAGCCCTTCGCGCACTTGCCAATAATAAGCTGCGCGGTTTCCTTACCATGCTTGGTATTATTATCGGAGTTGCCTCTGTAATCACTATGCTTGCCATCGGCCAGGGCTCTAAGAAAAGCATACAGGCACAAATCAGTGAAATGGGCTCGAATATGATTATGATACATCCGGGAGGAGACATGCGGGGTGGTGTACGCCAGGATGCCTCATCCATGGAAACACTGAAATTAGAAGATTATCAAAACATTATGGATGAGACACGCTATATATCAGCAGTTTCTCCATCGGTAAACAGTAGTGGTCAGGCCATCTATGCCAACAACAATACCCCGACAACGGTATACGGAGTAAGTCCTGATTATCTGGATATACGCCGTTACAAAGTTCAGGATGGCGAAATGTTCGACGAACAGGAGATACAAACAGCCGCCAAGGTATGCGTAGTGGGAAAAACTGTTGTCGATAATCTTTTTACAAACGGAGAGAACCCGGTAGGCAAAGTAATACGTTTCCAGAAACTGCCGTTCCGCATCATTGGAGTACTGGAAAGTAAAGGATATAACAGTATGGGAATGGACCAGGACGACCTAATATTAGCTCCATACACAACTATTCAAAAAAAGGTCCTGGCCATTACCCATCTGCAAAGCATTACCTGTTCGGCTCTCAAGGAAGAGTATACAGACCAGGCCATTGACGAGATTACTGAAATACTTCGCCGCAACCACAAGTTGAAAGATAGCGATGATGACGACTTTACCATTCGTAGCCAGCAAGAGCTGAGTACGATGTTAACAAGTACGACAGACATGATGACTGTGTTGTTGGCGGCTGTGGCGGGTATTTCACTCCTCGTTGGAGGTATCGGGATTATGAATATCATGTACGTCAGTGTAACGGAACGTACCCGTGAAATCGGACTACGCATGAGTATCGGAGCAAAAGGAATCGACATCCTTGCCCAGTTCCTGATCGAATCTATTCTTATTAGTGTGACCGGAGGGTTGATTGGTGTTATATTGGGAGTGGGAGCGGCATTAGTTGTCAACATTGTTGCGCATTTCCCCATATTTATCCAACCATGGAGCGTGTTCCTGTCATTCGCAGTATGTACCGTAACCGGAGTATTCTTTGGATGGTACCCTGCCAAAAAAGCTGCGCAACTTGATCCTATAGAAGCCATACGGTATGAATAACCGGTAATTTATTATCTTTGTAAATATGATGAAAAAAGAAACAATACAAACACGGATAGCCCCTCCCTTCAAAGGGATGGGCAGCCTTATTCACATAGTGGCCTGGTGTATCCTGATCGGATTACCGTTCTTTTTCACAGGACGGGAGTCGCAGGAACTTACTCTGGAGAGCTATTTGCGCTCAGTCATTGTTCCGCTTTCATTCATGCTTGTATTTTATGTAAATTACTTTTTGCTGGTGGAACGTTTCTTGTTTAGCCGCCATGGCTGGAAGTTCTTTCTCAGCAATGTCCTGTTAATTATAGCCGCCATGTTCTTTGTGCATTTCCTAATGCATCTGCTTCCCCCTCCGGTAGGGCATCATCCCAAAGCGGAACGTGAATGGCAGGATATTGCAGGCTTCTTTATTATCAATGCTTTTCTATACATATTGGTAGCAGGACTTAGTGTGGCTATCCGCATGACAGGCAACTGGTATCAGACTGAATCAGTTCGCCAGGAATTAGAAAAGAGCCGCGCAGAAGCAGAACTACAGAATCTGAAAAGCCAACTGAACCCGCATTTCCTGTTCAATACACTCAATAATATTTACAGTCTGATAGCATTCAGTCCGGAACAGGCACAGAGAGCAGTACATGATTTAAGCCGGCTCCTTCGATATGTGCTATACGACAGCAGCCAACCTTTTGTTCCACTGGAAAAAGAGCTGGACTTTATTCGCAACTATGTAGAATTGATGCGTATCCGCCTACCTCAACATATCAAACTGGAAACTAACATCTCAGAGGCAGCTCCGGGAACAGTCGTTGCTCCCCTCCTCTTCATATCACTCATTGAGAATGCTTTCAAGCATGGAGTAAGCAACTGCAAACCGTCATTTATCACACTGGAAGTACACCAGACAAACGGACGTATCATCTGCTCTATCAGCAACAGCTATTTTCCCAAAGACAACGAGCAAGACAAAAGTGGTTCCGGCATTGGATTACAGAATCTTGTCCGCCGCCTGGAATTACTGTATCCGTCACGCCATCTCTTCACTTACGGAGAAAAAGATGATGCCTATTCCTGTACATTGGAGATTTTACTTTAAATCTTTTCAAAATTGTACGTAGTTTCTCTTAGGGAAACTTCAGCTTCTCGTTTACAAACGAATTTCCCTACCTATCAAATGATAAAAAAAGCAGAGATTTTTATGTATCTTTGTTTCTACCTATTAATATTTCGGCATATGGAACTGACATGCTCAATTATAGACGATGAACCTTTGGCTATCAATTTGTTGGAAAGCTATGTAAATAAAACCCCCTTCCTGAAATTGAAAGGCACATACAATAGTGCAGTTAATGCTCTCACCGCTCTTAATAACGAACCAGTCGATTTACTTTTTCTGGACATACAAATGCCTGAACTAAGTGGAATGGAATTTTCCAAGATGCTGGAAGCCGATACACGGATTATCTTCACGACTGCCTTCAGCCAATATGCCGTTGATAGCTATAAAGTAAACGCTCTGGATTATCTCTTAAAACCCATCAGTTTCTCAGAGTTTCTGAAAGCGGCAAACAAAGCTGTACAGTGGTATGAATTAGCCCGGAACAACAAAGAGTTGCCGGAAAACAATAAAATAATCCCTCCTCATCCATCTAAAGAAATAGAGTCCATATTTATTAAAACCGAATATAAACTCATGCAGGTGGAATTCAAGAAAATCCTTTATATTGAAGGGTTAAAAGACTATGTGAAAATATATGTGGAAAACGAACCCCACCCTATACTATCTCTGATGAGTATGAAAACAATGGAAGAAATGCTACCATCCGACCATTTCATCCGTGTGCATCGCTCTTTTATTGTACAACCGGAAAAAATCAAGATAATCGAGCGCAACCGGATTGTATTCGGAAAAGAATATATCCCCATATCTGACAACTACAAACAAAAATTCATGGAGTTTTTAAGTAAACGTTCTCTTTTACCTTAATATTCATTAGTTCCACTTAACTGAAATATAAACACAACTATATATCAATAAATAATTTTTCATCTATTATATAGATAGTGAATTATTGTCATTATATTTGTATCCATGCCGAACATACAAATATGAAAATACACAGCATGAAAAAAATATTTAGTAACTTAGTATTATCAACATTTATTATGGCCTTTGTTTCCTGCACTCCCGACGTAAAAAATATACCGTCTGAATTATTATACAAAGCCGAGGCCACCACTGGCGAAGGCTCGATTTGGCATCCGGGAAGAAAAACGTTATTTTGGGTAGATATTGAAGGAAAAACGCTCTATGAATACACTCCGGATAGCCATAATTGTACTTCCTGGAAATTTGACAAAATGGTTTCTACCGTTGTCCCTGAAACCGATACCACTATGATTGTTGCTCTCCAGAATGAAATCGTACGGATTAACCTCAATAACGGACAAACTTCACATATAACATCTATTCCGGACAATCAAGGTAAAATTCGCTGCAATGACGGAAAATGTGATCCGAGAGGTAACTTATGGATTGGAACTATGGGGTTCGGAGCTCCGCAAGGAGCCGGAACATTATACTGTGTGGAACCGAACGGAAATGTCACGACCAAATTAAAGAATGTGACTATTTCAAACGGTATCGTATGGTCTTCCCGAAAAAATTTCATGTATTATGTAGATACCCCCACTAATCGTATTGTCCGTTTCCGTTATGACATAAACAATGGGGATATATTATATGACGGTGTGGCTGTAACCATACCAAAAGGAACAGGTTCGCCCGATGGCATGGCAATAGACGGCAATGATAATCTTTGGGTAGCCCATTGGGGTGGATATGGTGTATATTGCTATAGTCCTTATACCGGTGAGCTATTGGCTAAAGTTGAAGTTCCGGTGCCTAATGTAGCCTCTTGTACCTTCGGAGGCAAAAAACTGGATACACTTTACATTACAACTGCACGTGCCGGACTATCAGATAAACAACTGAAAGAATACCCGTTAAGCGGAAGCCTGTTCCACTGTAAACCGAACGTTATCGGGGTTAAAGCCCAACACTTCGGCGAGTAAGATACTCTTTCCAATATTTAATACAAATATAAACAGCATCTCAAATTTTATTGTTTACTTTGTAAAGAGGATATAAAATAGCCTCTCTACCTACTTATTTCCAATACTGAAAGGATAAAGGATAATGAAACGATCTTGTTTCAATTTAAAATTAATGCATTTAAACATATGACGAAAAATAAAACAGAAAAGAAAAAAAACAAAGAAGGGAAGCCTAAAAAAAGAGCAAAGAGCTCCGGCAAACGTCTGAAAAAAGAGTTCATTGTAAACTCCATCATGGCTGCTTTCAAATCCTCACCCAAACAGTCATTCAATTATAAACAGATAAGCAACTTGATTGGCGCAGAAAATCAGGTACAAAAAATCCAGGTTTCCCAAATTTTGCAAGAACTTGCCAGTGAAAATTTCATATCCGAAATAGACCGTGGACGTTTTCGCTATAATGATCTGGGAACTATTGCAATCGGAACATTTACCCGCCGTAGTAATGGGAAAAACTCATTCATCCCGGAAGATGGAGGAGCACCGGTCTTTGTTGCCGAACGTAACTCCGGACACGCGATGGATGGCGATAAGGTGAAAGTCCAGCTTTTTGCCAAACGAAAAGGAGCCGAACCGGAAGCTGAGGTTATAGAAGTACTCGACTCCAAAAGAAGTACAATCATCGGTAAGCTGCAAGTCACCAAAGGTTTTGCTTTCCTTATTACAGAAAGTAAAACACTTGCCAACGATATATTCATTCCGAAAGAAAAGCTGAAAGGCGGTAAAAATGGAGACAAAGCCATTGTACGCATTGTGGAATGGCCGGACGAAGCTAAAAACCCATTAGGAGAAGTCATCGATATTTTGGGGGTTGCCGGCGAAAACAATGCAGAAATGCACGCTATTCTGGCAGAGTTTGATTTGCCTTACAAATATCCGGAGAATGTAGAGAAAGCAGCAAATAAAATATCTGATAAAATTGCTGAATCTGAAATCTCCATCCGTGAAGATTTCCGGGATGTTCTCACTTTTACCATCGACCCGAAAGATGCCAAAGATTTTGATGATGCCTTGTCTGCACGTCAACTGGATAATGGAAACTGGGAGGTCGGAGTACACATTGCAGACGTTACCTATTATGTCAGGCCTGAGAGCCTGATAGACCGTGAAGCATACAGCCGCGCAACTTCTGTTTACCTGGTAGACCGTACCATCCCGATGCTGCCGGAACGCTTATGTAACCAGATATGTTCGCTTCGTCCGGACGAAGAAAAACTTTGTTTTGCCGTTATCTTCGAATTAAACAACGATGCGGCAGTTCTTAAATCACGTATCTGCCGTACTATTATCAAGAGTAACAGGCGGTTCACCTATGAAGAAGCACAGCAAGTAATAGAAACCGGAGAAGGCGACCACAAGGAAGCCATTCTGGCACTGAACGAACTGGCCAAAAAATTGCGTGACAAACGTTTCAAACATGGAGCCGTAAGTTTCGAACGCTCAGAAGTAAAATTCGATATTGATGAAAACGGTAAACCAATAGGGACCTACATTAAGGTAGCCAAAGAGGCGAATAAGTTAATTGAAGAATTTATGTTACTGGCAAATCTTACCGTTGCTGAATTTGTTGGTAAAGTTCCCAAGAATAAAACAAAAAAGACATTCGTATACCGTGTTCACGAGCAACCGGATCCGGAAAAGCTGGAAAACTTCGCTTCTTTCATCAATCGTTTCGGCTATAAACTCAAAACAACGGGTACTAAAACAGAAATGTCCAAAAACATCAACAACCTGTTGGATAATGTAACAGGAAAACCGGAAGAGAACCTAATCGAAACTCTGGCTATCCGTTCCATGCAAAAAGCCAAATATACAACCGAAAATATCGGGCATTACGGGCTGGCAATGGATTATTATACACATTTTACCTCTCCTATCCGCCGCTATCCCGATATGATGGTACATCGCTTGTTGGAACGTTACCTTGCCGGAGGACGGAGCGTGATAAAGAATAAATATGAAGAATACTGCGAACATTGTTCCGAAATGGAACTGGTAGCGGCCAATGCCGAACGCGCTTCCATCAAATATAAACAGGTGGAATACATGAGCGACAAACTGGGCAAAGTATTCGATGGTGTTATCTCCGGTGTCACAGAATGGGGATTATATGTTGAACTCATTGAAAACAAATGCGAAGGGCTAGTTCCTATCCGGGATTTAGTAGGCGACTACTACGAATATGATGAGAAAAATTATTGCCTGGTAGGACGCAGAAGCAAACAGACATATCGTCTGGGAGATACTTTATCTGTAAAAGTTGCCCAAGCGAATCTGGAAAGAAAGCAATTAGACTTTACGCTTGCTTGAGAAACTGATATATTTTAATGTAAAAGGCGCGGACAATACGAGTTAATATCGTATTATTCGCGCCTTTTTATATGCAGAAAAAATTACCAATATAATAATCCGGCCATACCACAAGCTATCAGTCCGGCACCTAAAAGGGCATAAAAGACACGGGCACCTTTGCGCCCTAACCACTTTACGAAAGTAGTTGCTCCACTGGTTTCAAAATACCAGTCGAAATCGAACAAGGCTGCCACTATGGAAAAGGCCCCCAAAGCAATAAATAATATCAGGATAAAGTACTCGGAAGGTCCCATATTAATCGACTTCTACAGTTCGGGAACCATCAGGATTTTCTGTGATTGTTACGTCTACGACATCACCCGGCAGCAAATCCTCTATTTTTTCAGGCCATTCGATAAAACAGAGCGCACCGCTATAAAAATAATCCTCTGTTCCAATATCTTCAGCCTCACTCAACTTGTTGATACGATAAAAGTCAAAATGATAAATCAATTCACCAGTTTCGTCACTGCGGTATTCGTTGATAATGGCAAATGTCGGACTGTTGATTACATCTTCCACACCCAGCTCTTCACAAATTGCTTTGATAAAAGTCGTCTTCCCTGCCCCCATATTACCATGAAAAGCAAAAACGGTACGGTCGTCCATACCTGCGATAAACTCTTTTGCAGCTTCATGGATCGTATCCAAGCTATTAATTTTGATTGTACCCATATTATATTGATTATAATCTTTTTTGTATGTCCGCAAAGTTAATATTATTTTGGTTTCAGTGTGATAAAAGGGATCAGCATTTCCTCCATAGAAATGCCGCCATGCTGAAAGGTATCCCTATAATAAGACACATAGTGGCGATAATTATTAGGATAAGCAAAAAAGTCGCTGTTCATTGTAAATATATATTTGCTACTCAGGTTGGGAGAAGGTAGCCCCACTTTATCAGGATGGGGAATTTCAAATACGTCTTTCGGGTTGTAATCCATGTTCTTGCCAACTTTATAACGTAGATTGGCGTTTGTGTTTTTATCCCCCATTACTTTTAAGGGACTGTCTACACGTATCATTCCATGGTCTGTTGTTATAATTACTTTATATCCGTTAAGTGCAATATACCTGAACAACTCCATTGTTCCCGAATACTGGAACCAAGTACGTGTAAGGCTCCGGAAAGCAGCTTCTGTATTTGACAGTTCACGTACTATCTTATTCTCAACACAGGAATGTGAAAGTTCATCCATAAAATTAAGCACCACAACATTCAGTTGCTTCTGAAAAAAAGGAGAAAGCGTATTCAATAATTTATCTCCACAAAATGTATCACATACTTTATTATAAGAGAAGCTATATTGTTTACTGAATCTTTTTATCTGTGTACGAATCAAACATTCTTCATCCGAATTTTTACTTTTATCAAAAGTTTCATCTTTCCAAAATGCCGGAAATATCTTTTCTATTTGTAGAGGCAACAGCCCGGAAAACATTGAATTTCTAGCATATTGGGTTACTGTAGGAAGAATACTATAATAGATATTTTCATCAAAAAAGAAATATTCTTTCAACAAATCTTTTATAATTGTCCACTGGTCCAAACGGAAATTATCGATCAAGATAAAAAACAATTTTTCTTCTTTATCAAGTAGTGGAAAGACTTTCTTTTTAAATAAATCCGGACTCATCAACGGACGGCATTCCGGATTTTGTATCCAGTCGATATAATTTTTCTTTATGAATTTACTGAATGCATAATTGGCCTCCCGCTTTTGCTCATGAAGCAGATCGGTCATTGTTACACTACTATTTTCCAGTCTTAATTCCCAATATACCAACTTTCTATAAATCTCAATCCAATTATCAGGAGTGACCGAATCACCGATCAGCATACTGATACGGCTAAACTCCCTTTGATAATTTATTTCAACTTTCTCTGAAACAATTTCATGGCAATGTACATTCTTCTTGATAGATAATAATATTTGATAAGGATTTACCGGTTTAATCAGAAAATCAGCGACCTCGTTCCCTATAGCATCTTCCATTATACTTTCTTCTTCGCTTCCGGTAATCAGAACAACCGGAATTCTTAAATCCATTTCCTTTATCTGGATTAAGGTATGTCCTGACATATTTTCATCCAGAAAAACAATATCAAACGTATGATTTTTAAAACGATTAACCGCATCACACCCACTGGAAACAGAAGTCACCTCATAACCTTTCTTTTGCAGAAAAAGAATATGAGATTTTAATAAATCAATCTTATCATCAGCCCAGAGTATTTTATTGTTTTTTATAGTCATAAGCGTTTAATCCCGATAAATATAATCGGAATAATTCGTATTATGCTAAAATATGCAATAAAATTATAACAAGATAATTTATTTATGGATTATCAGAGGATAAAATACGTTCTATTGCGGTGTCTATTAAAGGGTCTTTACCATCAATAATATCCTGCTGGGTCATCTCTACTTTAATCTTTGGTTCTATGCCGAATTCCGTATGTTCCTTATTCACATCCAACACCGGACAGGCAGAAAAACGAATACTCCATCCATTTGGAAGTTCCGAACTGAAAGGTAAGCCGCTTCCTCCTCCTGTCCGGTCTCCTAAAAGAGTTACCTGAGGTAATAGCCGCATTACATTCGCGAAGTCGTTTGTTGCACTATATGAATGACGGTTTGTTATGACAATAACCGGAAGATACCAGCATAAACGTTCCGAAGGAGAAAGATACACCGGATAAGGCTCCGTAAAGTCATTATGCCCGTTACCCTTTTTATATTGTGTATAGCCTGTCAATATTTTCTCTTTCAGGAATCGCGATGCAATACGATCGGCATAACTCATCGAGCCACCACCGTTCTCACGTACATCAAATATAAGTCCTTTGCAATCTTTAAAGTATAAAAACATATAATCCAGATTACTCTCTCCTACTCCACTGGAGAAGCTACTGTAATAGACATATCCGACCTGGTCGTTTGCCATACGCTTATACTTCAGGCCTCCGGCTATTTTATAGTCGGTACCCATATATTTATCGTGAACTTCCTTATTATAATTGCGGGGAAAATCTTCATACCATGCCCAATAGCGTGACATATCAAAAGAAGAAATCAAATTGGTATGACCATCCTTCAACTCCGCCAGCATTTCCCCCAAAACATTAAATAAATCATATTGATTCATCGTATCCTTTATCTGGATACTATAACGGTCATAAACATCATTCCAATCAACATCCTTATACTCAAAAAAGCAATAATTTTCATCCATTATCCGCCAAAGAGCCTCGAAATTATCACGGGGTGATGAATTATAATCCGTCGCTTTTTCGCAACCGGAAAACAACAAGCCCAGGAACATTAAACAATATGTAAAACGTAACTTCATATGTACAGGTATCAATAAAATGCACTACTATATTTATCCGTATTCTTCAGACGTTTACCGCCGAAAGCAACAAATTCTTTTACAAGACCTATCATAAAGGCATTGGATATCACATGGGTTTTGATGCCATTCACATGTGCACGGTACATACTGTTCATATAACCGGCACGCACGGTAAAATTAGCGACAGGTATATCAAGGGTAAAATAGTTTTTCATAACAAATTTGTTATGGAAAGAGCTGAACCGTATAATGCCACCCGTATCCCCCTGGCTCAGAAAATAATAAGGTTGTCCTTTATTAATAGAGAATAACATTCCGGCAAAAGGCATGTCCACCTGGTAACGCAACGTAAGCGGGAAATTCTTTATCTTAAAATTATAGATCGCCATAGCAGACAAGCTCAGGTCCAAATCTCCTTTACCGGATACCGGATTGTTGCTGTTACGGGTATTATATATAAAGCCTCCGGAAATACCTGCAGACGCTCCAGCCAACACTTTCAACCCCTTTACCGGCAAATTGTCAAAGCGATAATGATAACCGAGGGTATAATTCACAAAACCGGCATATTCATTGGCTGTCTTCGCTCCGTTATGTGTAGAACCGAACTCCACATTCACGATTTGTTGCCGGGAGATTTTATAATCGGCCAGCCGGGTCACTTTCATACGTTCATTCATCACACGTACCATCCAACCGGTATAGTTTATATCTGTACTGGGCGACAGGTATGTATCTCTCAGGTTGTAACCGCCAACCCCGATCATTGTACTTTCATTGGTAGACCATGGTATCTCTTTTTCGTCCGACTGTGCATAAACAGGCAGAGCCAAACTCCAGAAGAGTATTATCAGGCAAAGGGGATTTTTCATAAGCTATTCATCAAAAAGTTTCATTTGTCCTGTGATTTCATCCAGTATATCCGAATCGCTTTTATCTGGCTCCTCGTCCTCATCTTCATCTTCTTTATTTCCTTCCACCGCAGGCTGTGCCGCCGGGGCAAAACGGACCGGCTCTAGTTCATTGATTGTTTCTATATCAAAAGTGGAGAGACGTTTTCCTCTCGCTTTAAATCCTTTCACTCCAATAAACTCTTCCGCATCTATCACAAGCGGTTCACGAAAAGCATCATGCCCGCCGAATACGACTTCCATACGCGGATATGCTTCATCCGTCAGAATCATCAAACGGCTTTTGGGATTTTCACCAAGGAAATTTTGTTTCTTATTACCCGCATCCAACTGGAAACGTTTCAGATAGAAATATTTCTGGTCTGCATCATAAAGAGCAGCAGTCCAAACCTTATTCGAATTATATTTTTCTATTATCAGAATATTGGTTTCGTAATGATTACTCAAATCAAAGTTCGTTGTATAGAAATCTCCATTTTGGAGAATTACAAGAATCTGGTCATCACTTTGGAATTCACCAAGTTCTTCCCCACGTCCATCATAATTCAGGCGTAATATATCCCGGTCAAACCAAACCATACGTCCACCCAAAGTAGAACTACCCTTCTGCTTCAGACTGATTTTATGTACCTCCGCCTTCGTAAGGATATTTCCCATAGAGCCACGGCCTTTGATAACAATATCACTGAAATCCTTTTCAAATACCAGCAATTTCTGACGCGGGCGGGGCTTGAGGATTACTTTCACCGTTTCAGCTTCACCATTCTCATTTGCACTAAAGTATAAAATACGCGAACCTTCGGTCCCTTTCGTTACGGTATATTCCTTGTCACGCGTCACTCCTGTTACGGCAAAACGCTTTATATAATTGAAACCGGCTTTACCATCCCGGTATATTACATTATAGATAGTACGGTTATCATTCCGTTTAAAGACATTCAGATACAGTATCTCTTTACCTACAAACATCTTTTCGCAGACCTTCACCACCTTGTAAGTACCATTACGATAAAAAAGAATCACTTCATCTATATCCGAACAGTTACATACATATTCATCTTTCTTCAATCCGGTTCCGATAAAACCTTCGGCACGGTTGATATAAAGCTTTTCATTAGCCTCTACCACCTTGGTCGCTTCAATGGTATCAAAACTACGTATTTCGGTCACACGTGGATAATTCTTTCCATATTTTTCTTTCAACATCCGGAACCAGTTGATGGTATATTCCACAATATTTGCCAGATGGTTGTTTATGACCTCTATTTCTTCTTTATAATGGGCGATTTGTTCATTGCTCTTATCCGAATTAAATTTAAGGATACGCCCCATCTTGATTTCCATCAATTTAAGGATATCTTCGCGGGTGACCTCACGGATAAACTGCGGTTTGAAAGGTGTTAAACGCAAATCGATATAGCCAATTGCCTCATCCATATTTTTTGCGTTTTCAAATTCTTTATCTTTATAAATCCGCTCTTCAATAAATATCTTTTCCAGGGAAGCGAAGAACAGCGCTTCTTCAATCTCGCTTTTCTGTATTTCTAATTCGGTACGAAGCAAATGCAATGTATCATCCACAGAATGTTTCAGCACATCACTTACCGTAAGGAAGTGAGGCTTGTTATCCATGATAACACAACAGTTAGGCGATATGCTTATTTCACAATCCGTAAAGGCATATAAAGCATCTATCGTTTTATCGGATGAAACACCCGGAGCCAGATGTACCAATATCTCTACGTTACGCGCCGTATTATCGTCTACCTTTTTTATCTTGATCTTACCTTTGTCGTTTGCTTTCAGTATCGACTCAATCAATGTAGAAGTCGTCTTTCCATAAGGAATTTCATTTATAACCAGCGTCTTGTTATCCAGCTTGGTTATCTTAGCACGCACTTTTACGGAGCCTCCTCGTTCACCGTCGTTATATTTGCCGACATCTATAAATCCCCCCGTCTGGAAATCCGGATACAAAGTAAATTCTTCACCTTTCAGATAAGAAACGGAAGCGTCCAGCAACTCATTAAAATTATGCGGAAGTATTTTGGAAGCAAGACCAACGGCTATACCTTCAACCCCTTGAGCGAGCAAAAGAGGAAATTTAACCGGCAAGGTAACCGGCTCTTTATTACGTCCGTCATAAGATTGCTGCCAGGTTGTAGTTTTGGGATTAAACACTGTTTCCAACGCAAATTTAGAGAGACGAGCCTCGATATAACGAGGAGCTGCAGCACCGTCTCCGGTAAGGATATTCCCCCAGTTACCCTGACAATCTATCAATAAATCCTTTTGCCCAAGCTGCACTAACGCATCTCCGATAGAAGCATCCCCATGAGGGTGAAACTGCATGGTATGCCCTACAATATTGGCTACTTTATTATAACGGCCATCATCCAGCCGCTTCATCGAGTGCAGGATACGGCGCTGAACGGGCTTCAGCCCGTCATTGATATGTGGTACCGCACGTTCCAGGATTACATAAGAAGCATAATCCAAAAACCAATTCTGGTACATGCCGGAAAGATGGTAAGATACACGGCTTTCTGACTTTCCGGGCACTTTATAATCGGAATGCGTTCCCGCATCTGTTATTTCATTTTCATTATCAGGGGTTGGTTGCTCATCAGCCCCATTTAATTCGTTCTCATCCTGTTCAGTAATATCTTCCGGTCTCATATGTTGCTTTATCCTGTTCTATTCCATTTATTACCATGCTTCCCGCATATGCTAATAGGGTGTAAATATACAAAAAATGCTGAAATAATAAAAAGCCTGTCTTTTACTATCCTATTTTATAGCAGGTTTTATACCTTTGCACGATTGTTTTAACAAAAAGAAAAAATGCTTACTCTCGATAAGATTTATCAAGCGTCATTCGCTTTAAAAAAAGTAATCCGTAATACGGACCTGGTCAGTGCTCCTCATATCAATCCTGCATGTGAAATTTATTTGAAACCTGAGAACCTGCAAGAAACAGGCTCTTTCAAAGTCCGTGGAGCTTATTTCAAAATTTCCCAGCTTACAGAAAAAGAAAAATCGCATGGTGTCGTGGCTTGTTCTGCCGGTAATCATGCCCAGGGTGTCGCTCTGGCCGCCACAGCGGCAGGTATCAAATCATTGATTTGCTTACCGGATAATGCCCCTATCTCAAAAATAGAATCTACCAAATGGTATGGTGCGGATGTGTGTCTTGTCGAAGGAGTATACGACGACGCTTATCAGAAAGCTCTCCAATTACGGGATGAAAAAGGATATACATTCGTCCATCCGTTCGATGATGAAGATGTCATAGCAGGTCAAGGAACAATCGGGCTCGAATTACTGGAGCAGTTACCAGATGTGGATGCCGTAATTGTTCCTATTGGAGGAGGTGGACTTATTTCCGGAGTTGCCTTTACCATAAAAAGCCTGAATCCTAAAGTCAAAATATACGGAGTACAAGCCAGCGGGGCCCCCAGTATGTTGACTTCCATCGAAAACAACAAAATTGAACGTATGGGATTTGTACGTACGATAGCTGACGGTATCGCTGTAAAAGAACCCGGAATCCATACCTTTGAATATTGCAAAAAATATGTGGATGAAATTGTTACCGTATCGGATGATGAAATATCCACAGCAATTCTTGCCCTGATCGAACGGCATAAAATGATTGCCGAAGGAGCCGGTGCAGTAGCTGTTGCAGCAGCCATGTTCAACAAAGTTCCTATCAAGGGTAAAAAAGTAATCTGTCTGGTTTCCGGTGGCAACATCGATGTGACGATCCTTTCCCGTGTTATCGGCAGAGGCTTGCAAAAGTCCGGACGTTCTTATTCAATGACAATCGAACTAGTTGATAAACCCGGACAATTACAGCATGTATCCGAAATCATCGCCAGTACCGGGGCAAACGTGGTGTCTGTCTTCCACGAACGGGTAAGCCACACTACGGACATCAATGGCTGTTACCTGCGCCTTGAGATGGAAACCCGCAACCAGAAGCATATCGAAGAAATACAATATGTATTGACTGCCGCAGGATACAAAATTATTCCGGGATAAAAATTCCGGAATTCCCAAACCTGATAGATAAGACCTTTTGCCTCATAAATACTATCAATACGGAATTGCTTATTTTTGACTTTATTAAAAAGCGATTCTATGAAAATATTAATACTTTGTACAGATAATAGTTGCCTCAGCCAAATGGCAGAAG
This sequence comes from uncultured Parabacteroides sp., assembly GCA_900541965.1. Taxonomy (GTDB): domain Bacteria; phylum Bacteroidota; class Bacteroidia; order Bacteroidales; family Tannerellaceae; genus Parabacteroides. Next base: position 81,262 of record UQLN01000010.1, read on the forward strand.
GCTGGCTGCAATCTTTCGATAAAAGTTTGACTGTTTGTTCTGCCGGAACAAAACCGGCCGCTCAAACGAATCTGCTTGCTATCGAAACCATGGCTAAATCAGGAATAGACATCAGCATGAAACGCCCTAAACCTGTAGAACAGTACTTGGACGAACCCTGGGATTATGTTATAACCCTATGTAATACGGCTGATGAAAATTGTCCGGAGTTTACAGGAAAAGTACGTCATCGTCTCCACGTGGGAACTTATGATCCTTCACGAGCCAAAGGAACTCCCGAGTTTATTGCCAGTGAATTCAGACGAATCAGCATTCAACTCAAAAAGAAAATGTATGAATTTTATGCAGATGAAATATTAAATGGCGATGGAGGTCCAACCTGTACTTGTGGAGCCAACCGGTTTTGCCGGTGTAACTGATACTTACCTCATATAAATACGGATGACGCAAAATGTTATTACCTTTTGCGTCATCACTGGTTCAGTAATAAACTGAAATCACTATACCATCACTAGATATTGTAATATTCTTCCCAACCTTTACGTGGCATCTCGCCAACCAACATCTGATTTGCAAACGAATCATTTGTAATCTGTTTTAAATCGCGGTCGAAAACTAATTTACGGTTCAGTCGCTGGGCCAATACACCCAGACAGAATATCTGGCTTAACGGACCGGCGATAGAGAACGGAGAACGTGTCTTTTCCTTACCCTGACAAGCCAAAAGGAAGTTTGCATAATGGTTAGACGGACTTTTTTCATAATCCGGCAATGTCGGATTCATATCTTTAGCAATTTTATCTGGAATAACAGACAGCGTACTTCCATGGGAACCTCCTTTGAATGTCAGAGTCTTTGTATAGATTTCCTTTCCCGGATTCAGTTTCATCAATTGCAGTTTTCCTCCGGCTACTGTCGGAATATTCGGGTCTACATCCGAAGAACCATAATCTTCAGGCACAGGAGGTATATTATCCAGTCCATCATACCAGGTCACATCTATGCCCGGCATATCCCCTCTTTTAGGAAAACGGAACAAGATTGTCGACGACATCGGATAAAAAAACGGATTATGGTCTTTCAAATACAACGGATTAATTTCCGTAGGCAATCCCATATCCAAGAATTGGTGAGCTGTATCCAGGATATGTGCGCCCCAGTCGCCCAAAGCTCCCATACCATATTCATACCAGCAACGCCATTGTCCCATATGATAATCATGATTATATTCACGGAACGGACGAACGCCCAACCAAGTATCCCAATCCAATGTTTCAGGAACCGGTTCGCCCATCGGCATATGTTTCATATTCGGATTCCACCCGTGCCAGCGACGCGGGGAGTTCATATGTGCTGTAATAGCAGTGACATCTTTTATCAGACCGGCTTCCTTCCATGCCTTAAACTGGAAATAGTTTGCTTCCGAATGCCCCTGATTTCCCATTTGTGTAACGACTCCGAATTTCTTTTCCGCCTTCATCATCAATTCCACTTCCTGGAAAGTACGTGCCATTGGCTTTTCCACATAAACATGCTTGCCATGAGCCATCGCTTCAATCGTTATCGGGAAATGGGCATGGTCGGGGACTCCGACAGTTACGGCATCTATCTTATCTGCCATTTTATCAAACATCTGGCGGAAATCGTTGAATCTTGGAACTTTCGGATACATGGAAATCAATTTCTGTGTATGGGGAGCCCCCATGTCCACATCACAAAGCGCAACAATTTCACATAAACCTGTATTGATAAGTTCAAGAGCAATCTCGCCTCCACGGTTACCGATACCAATAAGCGCCAACCTTACTTTATCATTGGCACTAACGAAAGGGACACCCGGCATACCGGAAGCCTTCGATGGAATCCAGAAAGAAGGAACAGCCGTAGCTGCCGAAAGAACAAGTGCCCGCTTCAGGAACGAGCGACGCGAAATGTCATCTGATTTCATGGTAGTATATATTAGATTAATTATTTCTGTGTACGCAAACACAACGATTTGACAAAAGTAAATATTATTCTGAAAAATCATCTAATTTACCCAAAAAGAGTTTCTAAAAAATTAGAATACCACTTCAAAAGCAATCCTGAAAGAACATATCCTTATACCTTCTCATAGTTATGGTTTTTGAAATTCATAGTTATGATTTCGGAAAACCATAACTATGAATTTACTTTATCCGCAATTATGGAGCGATATACTGAAACACCAATAATCATGCCCGCATATCTTTTTGTACAAGGCATTATTATCATATCCTTTTTAGAAAAACATCCGGTATATCACCTTAAATATCTTTATAAGATGCTGTAAATGGTGGACATTACCAAAAAAATCATTTACTTTGCAGGCTTGATAATATGTAAGACCAATTAGGCGGCATATTAGCGTATTTTCTAATTGGAAAAATAATATACTATGGCACAAGAAGATGTATTTAAGAAGTTAGTTTCGCACTGCAAAGAATATGGATTTGTATTTCCTTCATCCGAAATCTATGATGGACTGGGTGCAGTGTACGATTACGGGCAGTATGGTGTAGAGTTGAAGAACAATATAAAGAAATATTGGTGGGACAGCATGACGTTGCTTCACGAAAATGTAGTAGGTATCGACTCCGCAATTTTCATGCACCCGACTATCTGGAAAGCATCCGGTCATGTAGACGCATTCAATGACCCTTTAATCGACAACAAAGATTCCAAGAAACGCTATCGTGCAGACGTGTTGATTGAAGACCATTTAGGTAAAATCGAAGAAAAGATGAATAAAGAAGTGGCTAAAGCCGCTAAAAGATTCGGTGAAGCATTCGATGAAGCGCAATTCCGCGCGACTAATGGACGCGTATTGGAATATCAGGCAAAATGGAACGAGATACACGAACGCTATTCCAAAGACATGAACGATTCCAATTTCGAGGATTTGCGCCAGCTCATCCTGGATTGCGAAATTGTTTGCCCGATTTCAGGAACACGCAACTGGACTGAAGTCCGCCAGTTCAACCTGATGTTCTCTACCGATATGGGGTCTACTGCCGATGGTGCCATGAAAGTATATCTGCGCCCGGAAACGGCACAAGGTATTTTCGTTAACTTCTTAAATGTTCAGAAAACGGGACGTATGAAAGTTCCTTTCGGTATCGCACAAATCGGTAAAGCATTCCGTAACGAGATTGTAGCCCGTCAGTTTATTTTCCGTATGCGTGAATTCGAACAGATGGAAATGCAGTTCTTCGTTCGTCCGGGTGAAGAAATGGAATGGTTCAAGAAATGGAAATCTACCCGTCTGAATTGGCATAGAGCAATGGGGCTGGGAGATGCTAAGTATCGTTACCACGACCACGAAAAGTTGGCTCACTATGCAAATGCAGCTACTGATATCGAATTTGAAATGCCGTTCGGTTTCAAGGAAGTGGAAGGTATCCATAGCCGCACCGACTTCGACTTGAGCCAGCATGAAAAGTTCTCTGGTAAAAAAATCCAGTATTTCGACCCCGAACTGAACAAGAGTTATACTCCGTACGTTATCGAGACTTCTATTGGCGTAGACCGTGTATTCCTGAGTGTTATGGCAGGTTCCTACTGCGAAGAAACACTTGAAAACGGAGAAACACGTGTAGTATTAAAATTGCCTGCAGCTTTAGCCCCGATCAAACTTGCCGTATTACCTTTGGTTAAAAAAGACGGCCTGCCAGAGAAAGCAGAAGAAATCGTAAATATGCTCCGTTTCGACTTCCGTTGCCAATATGATGAAAAAGATTCTATCGGTAAACGTTACCGCCGCCAGGATGCAATCGGTACTCCTTACTGTATTACAGTAGACCATGATACATTAAAAGATAATTGTGTAACTATCCGTTTCCGCGATACAATGGAACAGGAGCGCGTCAGCATCGACAAGTTGCACGAAATTATCTCCGATAAGGTTAGCATGAAGAATTTATTAAAAAAGATAATTGAATAAGCGCATGAAAAAGTATCTGCATATCGCGTTGATGTTATTATGTGTGGCTATTGTCTCTTCCTCTTGTAAGAAAGACAAAGATGACCCGGTTGATGAAGTGTGGAAACTTGGCAATGAAAAAGCTTTTCAGAATAAAGCCGCCGACGCTTCATTTACAAAACTGGAGGCGTTGACTAATGACGGGCACATCTTCTACAAAGTACTTAAGCCGGGGGATGGCGAACGGATTTTCTACACAGACACAGTTCAGGTTTATTATAAAGGCTGTCTGGTCGGCGACAAAGACGGAAACCTGCTGACAGACCTGAGTAACGTGTTGAAAGACGGAGCCTGCTTCGATAAAAACATGTTTGAGGATGGAGAACCGGCTCAATTTGCAGTCAAAGGTGTAATTGCCGGTTGGCAGACAGCGCTTCAATACATGAGAGTCGGTGACCGATGGGAGATATGGATTCCTCAGGAATTGGCTTACGGCAAGAGTGGAGGAACAAGCTCCAATGGTATTTACAGACCTCCTTATTCTACACTGGTATTCGATGTCGAAGTCGTGAAGAAAGTTACTACAAAGTAATATATAAGAAAAGCATAATAAACAAGGGAACCGTTTCAAATAATCATTTGAAACGGTTTTTTATTGACAAATACACAGACAGAAATATCATTTTTCATACTATTAAAATCATTCTGCATACATGATCAACGCTAAAAACCGACTACTTTTACCGCCAGATTTAGGAGAATAAACAGTTTTAACTTATTATCATGAAGACCTGTAGCCCGTCTCCATTCCTTTAAAGGAAATTTTTCATATGGATTAAAGAATAAAACCCCTATAAACAATTAAAGGCTGTCTCACGACAACCCCTAACCAAACTTTGTTAACCTTAAATCTAATACTATTATGAAAAAACCACGATACAAAGGTAAGGTTTCTCCTTTAATTGTCAAGACCTGGAATGTTAATTTGATTTATAGGAGATGCAATAAAAGCTAATAGACAGAATACATTGCCATGGAATTATTCTTTATATTTGCATTGTTTCATTTTTTAAACCTCTAATAACTACTATTTTTATCATGAAAATTTTACTCAATTCGTTTACCTGTCTTTTATTTCTTCTATGCTGTGTTTTTCCGATAAAAGCCCAAACTCAACACATCTCGGATATTCACATACGCGACCCTTATATATTGGCGGATACAAAAAACAAAATGTATTATATGTACCGTTCCTCCGGTATACGCAACGACCAGGGAAAAGACCTCGGAGGCGTAGAAGTTTTTAAAAGTAAAGACCTCAAAAACTGGGAAGGTCCTATCCGGACATTTACCGTACCGGAAAATAACTGGATCACCGGAGCCGTATGGGCGCCCGAAGTACATGCCTATAAAGGGAAATATTATCTGTTTGCTACTTTGAACAGTGACATCAAATGGAAAAAAAGCCGGAAAGGATGGCCGGACTATCTATTCAGGGGGACTCAGATATTTTATTCCAATTCCCCGGAAGGTCCGTTCCTGCCATTTGATTTGGTTCCCCAAACACCGATGGACCGGATGGCACTCGACGGTACGCTTTGGGTGGAAGATGGCATTCCCTACATGGTTTACTGCCATGAATGGGTACAGGTAGCCGACGGCACGATGGAACTGGTACAGCTTGCTAAAGACTTATCTGCACCTGTAGGGGAATCGCAAACTCTATTCTGCGCATCTGCAGCAGACTGGTCGACAGGAAACGTATCCATGGCATCGCTACCGACTTCATATGTTACCGACGGTTGTTTTCTTTACCGTACAAAGACAGGCAAACTTTTGATGATATGGTCCAGCTTTATGAATGGGGAATATGCTATCGGTATCGCAGAATCTACAACAGGAAAAGTTGCCGGTCCGTGGAAACAGCAAACCACTCCCTTATTCAACAAGAACGGCGGACATGGGATGATATTTAAATCATTCGATAATAAACTATACATTACTTTCCATGGCCCAAACAATCCGGGAGGTGCCGAAAGAGCACATATTTATGAACTGGATGATACAGGGGATACACTGGTATTAAAAAAAGAGCTTTTATAATACAAAGGCCATAAGTACTAAATAAGGATAACCGTTGAATGAACGGCATATAAAAAGGGGAAGGCAAAAACCTTCCCCTTTTAACTTCAACAGAGCTTATAATCTCATTGATTGCTTTAATCTATAAAAAATCCAAGCTCATCATTTTACTTCTTCACCTTTATCGTTGAAGATTACTGTGCTTTCAGTGCCCTCTATTGATACAATAACAAGTTTATATGTTTTAACGCCTTCTTTTTCTGCAACAGCAGCTTCTTTAATGGTCTGACCGGCATATGCTTTTTCAACGCCAGCTTTTACTGCATCAGGAACACTTGCCACATCAATTTTTGTATACTCATCCTGAGTCGACTGAACACAGCATACTTCCATAGAATTAAGACTTTCTGCTGCAAATGCACTGAAACTACCCACACTCATCATTACTGCCATTGCTACTAATACCTTCTTCATGACTTTTTAAGTTTTTAATTAAACAATACTTGAAAACCCTAGGTTGCTAAGTATAGTGCAAGTGCCGTGCCAGAATAGGAACAGCAAACGCAATCCCTATACCTATAAAAGAAAATTCTATTTTGCCCGTAATGATATAGTGGAATATTGTAGAAAAATTGTGGAGATATAATGGAAAAGTTCCACATAATAAATCTAAAAAAGACTCAAATGAAAAAAGACAACCTTTATATTTCAAAACAGGCCTTATCTCTTCCGAAATTAAAACATATATGTTTTGCGTTTAAAACATGCATGTTTCGTTTTCAAAACATATATGTTTTAAAAAGAGGTATATTATCTGTTACAAACAACCTGTTTTAGGTCAGAAATGATAATACTTCTATCATTTTTGAAGATAGAATCCCCAGCCAAAGTCCTTACTTTTGCAAGAAATTAGAATTATCGGCTGCTGAAATGCGATAATGAAGAAACGGTCGACCGCCACGAATCAACAGCCTGTTAAAAAAATATTATTATGAAAAAGTCCTGTTTCCTTATTTTACTATTTATCGGAATCTCTCTATCCATTCACGCACAATCCATACATGTAACGGATTTAACCTGCGAATATCTGGAAAACCCTCTCGGTATCGATACCAATGCCCCTACTCTCGGATGGAAAATGCAATCACAGGAAAGAGGACAATTACAATCCGCTTATGAAATACTGGTTGCTGCAAATGAGAACGACCTGCAAAATGAAAAGAAACTGCTTTGGAAAAGTGGCAAGGTAAACAGCAGAAAAAATGTAAATATCCGGTATGCCGGAAAAAAACTTAAGCCATTCACACGCTACTACTGGAAAGTACGTGTATACAACCAGAAAAACGAAGTATCGGCATGGAGCCTTCCCGCGTTTTGGGAAACGGCCATGCTGCAATCTACCGATTGGAAAGCTCAATGGATAGGCGATGGATCCGTCCCTCCTGCTAAAGAAGAAGATTTTTATAAAGATGACCCGGCACCATTGTTCCGTAGCACATTTACATCGCAAAAACCAGTAAAGGCAGCCCGCCTGTATATTTCCGGTCTGGGATATTACGAAGCCTATATAAATGGGAACCGGGTAGGCGACCGGGTATTGGAACCGGGATGGACGAATTATGGCAAAGAAATCCTGTATAGCACTTATGATGTCACTTCCTTGCTTCAAGAAGGAAAGAATGCTATCGGGGTCATGTTGGGAAACGGTTTTTTCAATCCTCTTCCCATGAGAATATTCAAACCGCTCAGAGAATACTTCTATATCGGACGGCCCTGCCTGAAAGCACAGCTAAGGATTGTTTATGCCGATGATTCCGCAGAAACGGTTCTGACCGGCCCGGATTGGAAAACGGCACAAGGTCCGGTACTCCGAAATAATGTTTACTTAGGGGAACACTATGATGCACGTAAAGAAATAAAAGGCTGGGATACCCCTTCTTTTGACGATGCACTTTGGAAAAACGCAGAGGCGCTTACACAAGCACCTACCGGTACATTAACTGCACAAATGCAACCTCCCATACGGATAACTAAAGTCTTCCACCCGACAAGAATGGCGGAAGTACGTCCGGGAGTATTCGTCTTCGACATGGGGCAAAACTTTGCCGGGGTTGTCCGCCTCAAAGTGAAAGGGCCGAAAGGAAGCACTATCAAGATACGATATGGCGAAGATATTTATTCGGATGGAAGCCTGAATGTGATGACTTCCGTAGCCGGGCAACAGAAAAAGATATGGAATGCAGATTGGGAACAACCCGGTCAGCCACAAACGGCCTGGCAGGAAGACCGCTATACATTGAAAGGAGAAGGTACTGAAATATGGGCACCCCGCTTTACCTTCCATGGTTTCCGTTATGTGGAAATAACCGGATGGCACGGACGTCCTTCACTTGAGAACATAGAAGGACTTCGCCTGAATGCAGACCTGCCAAAGAACGGTTCTTTCGAATGTTCCAATCCGATGCTAAACAAGCTGAACGAGGTTTTGGACTATACTTTCTTAAGTAATGTTTTCAGTGTACAGTCGGATTGTCCGGCACGGGAGAAATTCGGATATGGCGGCGATATTGTAGGTGTGGCACGTACCTTCTGCTGGTTTTATGATATGGAAAACTTCTACCGGAAAGCTATCCGCGATTTTGCAAACGACCAACGCCCTTCAGGAGGTATGACAGAAACGGCACCGTTCAATGGGATAGCCGACAAAGGTTTAGGAGAAGACTCCGGCCCTATCGGATGGCAATTGGCTTTTGCCTTCATGCAGAAACAATTATATGATTATTATGGTGACCTGGAAACGATCAAAACCTACTATCCGACCTTCGTGAAGCAGGTTGAATTTATCCGTTCGCAAGCAAAAGATAACAGGATAGAAGATTGCATAAACGACCATGAAAGCCTCGAACAACGTATCCCGGCTTTATTTGCAACCGCCCACTATTATCATCACACATTATTAGTGTCGGAATTTGCTTCGTTACTTAATAAACAGGAAGATGCAAAAAAATACAAAGACCTTTCCGAAGAAATAAAAAAGGCATTCATCAGCCAGTTCCTTATTTCAGGAGACGGGACTGTAGGAAACGGGACACAGGCAGCCCAAGCATTCGCGCTCTATTACGGACTTCTGCCGGATACGGAAAAAGATGCTGCACTCGATGGCCTCTTAAAAGCCATCGAAAAGCGGGACGGACATATTGCAGCCGGTATATTTGGCGTCCCTGCCATCCTGAACGTGCTACGTGAAAATGACCGGAATGATATTGCGTACAAAATGGTTACGCAAACTTCTTTCCCCGGATGGGGGCACATGCTCCAGTCCGGAGCTACCACCTTATGGGAAACCTGGCAATACTCTGACAATGTATATTCGCACAATCATCCGATGTTCGGTAGCGTAGGCGAATGGATGTACCAATCTCTGGGAGGAATAAACTCCATAGCTCCGGGATTTAGCGAAATAGTAATCAAACCTCAACCGACAGAAGGTTTGGATTGGGTAAACTGCTGTTACCAATCAGTAAATGGGGAAATTACAAGCAACTGGAAAGCAGAGAACGGAACCTTTACGCTGCATGTCCGCATTCCTGTAAATTCAAAGGCTATCGTATATATACCTGCTCCCCGGACAGCATCTGTCAAAGAAGGTGGAAAAACAATAAACGAGGCCGAAGGTATTAGACCGTTAGGATATGAAAACGGATACCATCGTTTTACCGTGGGTTCTGGTAATTATTCATTCACAGCCGGTAAATAACAAATTATAATGCATCAGGCTTAAAAATTTCATGTTCCGGCATAACGGGAAATAATATCTATTGGTAACTTTGAGGCTGAGAGATTATTATTTCCCGTTATGCCGGATATATAAATTATGTAAGCCATGAAACAATGTATTTTTACTCTTTGCGCCATTATTTCCAGCCTTTCTCTTTCCGCACAGCACGCTACCGTTAAGGAAACGGAACAAGTGATGGGTACCTATGCTTTCGATGACCCGGATCCGGTAGCAAAGCCCGAAAACCTGTATTATCCTTATTTTCGCTTCGACGGTTTTACCAATGAGAAAACAGATAAAAAATGGAAAACGGTCGAACTGGAAAATGATTATATACGTGTCACTCTGTTTCCGGAAATTGGCGGGAAAATATGGGGAGCCGTAGACAAAACTTCCGGCAAAGAATTTATTTATACGAATCATGTAGTTAAATTCCGCGATATAGCGATGCGTGGTCCGTGGGTTTCCGGAGGGATAGAATTTAACTTCGGTATTATCGGACATGCACCGACATCAGCAACCCCGGTGGACTATATAACCCGGGAAAAGGAAGACGGTAGTGTAAGTTGTTATATTTCTGCTATCGATTTTATCACTCGTACGACCTGGACAGTTGAAGTAAATGTTCCGAAAGACAAGGCTTACTTCACTACCCATACGACCTGGTATAACAGTTCCTCTCTCGACCAGCCGTATTACCAATGGATGAATGCCGGATATAAAGCCGCCGGAAATACCCGTTTTTGTTATCCGGGGACTAATTATATCGGTCATGGAGGAGATTTGCACACATTCCCTGTGGATGATAACGGCAGAGACCTCTCCTGGTATAAGAATAATGCTTTCGAGAGTTCCAAATCATATCATGTATTAGGCTATTATAATGATTTCTATGGGGCCTACTGGCATGATGATGATTTCGGTTCCGTACATCATTCAGCCTATGATGAGAAACTTGGTATGAAGATTTTCCTTTGGAGCCAGGCACGCGACGGAGCTATATGGGAAGATTTGCTTACCGACACAGACGGCCAGTATGTGGAATTGCAGTCCGGCAGAATGTATAACCAACCTGCCACCAACAGCGCACGTACTCCCTTCAAACACACAGCTTTCCAACCGGGAGCAACAGACGAATGGACGGAATACTGGTTTCCGGTAAAAGAAACCAAAGGCATTGTACAAGCCTCCCATATCGGTGCCCTGAATGTATTAAAGGATAACAACCGGCTAACAATTTATTTCTCTCCGACACAGGAGCTATCTGCCACGCTTAAAGTCTATTCCGACGAAAAAGAAATCATATCCGAACTTTTACAGGCAAAAACACTACAAACCTGGTGTAAGTCTTATCCGTTAGAGACGAAGTTGGCTGCCGGAAAGATAAAGGTTGTCATCGGAAATAATGATTTGGTATATTCCGAACAAAATAGCGATAAAGTAATTAACCGTCCCAAAGAGATTCCTGATGACTTCGACTGGAATTCCGTTTACGGACTTTATACCAGCGGGGAACAATGGATGAACCAAAAGATGTATGATAAGGCTGAAACCGATTTACTGGCCGCTCTCTCCAAAGATAAATATTTTGCCCCGGCCCTTATTCGTTTGTCATCTCTCTATTACCGGGAAGGACGTTATGACGAGGCACTGCAACTCTGCCGTTCTGCTTTAAGCTTGAATGCGTATGATGGAGAAGCAAACTATCTATATGGATTATGCAACATGAAAGCAGGGCATTATACGGATGCAAAAGACGGTTTCTCGGTTGCAGCATACAGCCCTGCATTCCGAACGGCTGCATATGCTAAACTTGCAGCGGTTTTCATCCGCGAACAGGATTGGAATAAAGCGGTTTCTTATGCCCAAAAGAGTCTTCAATATAACACGGAAAATCTGGATGCTCTACAGGAACTATTGGTCTGCTACCGGAAAACAGGGCAAAAAGATAAAGCGACTCAACTGGTAGAAGAGCTATCGGCCAAATATCCTCTAAACCATATTGTCAGCTACGAAAAGCATATGCTGCAACCATCTTCGGAAAGTCTCGACAATTTCAATTCATCCATACGAAACGAACTACCGGAAGAAACTTATATGGAAATAGCAGGATGGTATGAATCCATCGGTTGTGAAAAAGATGCGATCCATATACTGTCCTATATTCCGGTATATCCGATGGCTTGCTACAAACAAAGCTGGCTACTCCATAAAGCCGGAGAAGAAGCAGAAGCCATTCAACTGATAAAAAATGCAGACATGCTCCCGGTAAACCAAGTATTCCCTTTCCGACCGGAAAACCGGGAAGCTCTTGCTTGGGTCGCCTCACACAGTAATTCTTGGAAACCGGCATATTATTATGCTCTTATTTGCCATGCGAACCATGATAAAGCAAAAGCCTTGGAAATCGTGGATAATTGTGGAGAAGCAGACTACATACCATTTTACCTTTATCGCGCATCGCTAAAAAAGGGAACCGAACAACTGGACGATTTACAAAAAGCCGCACGCTTAGGTAACAACTGGCGAACCGGATTTAGCCTGATTAAATATTATACGGGAATAGAAAACTGGAAAGAAGCGAATATAATAGCTGCACATTATTATAAATTATTCCCTGAAAACTATATGATAGGTCTGCAATATGCAAAGACATTATGCGAAACAGAACAATATGCCCGCGCTATCTCGCTGTTGAAAAAAATACAAGTGCTTCCCAATGAAGGGGCTTATGCAGGCAGGGGTATTTACAGAGATGCAAATCTGTATGAAGCAATGGCGTATATCAAAAAACATAAATACGAAAAAGCACTTACATCCATCGAAGAATCAAAACAATGGATAGAGAATTTGGGAGTGGGCAAGCCTTATGAAGACCAGATAGACTATCGGGTAGAAAACTTCCTGTCCGCGAAAGCTCTTGCCAACCAACCGGTAAAAGCTGCCTTGTTCATGGAACGTGTAGCTAAAACTCCGGTAAAAAACTATTATTTTGAGTCTACTAACTTACTGGTAGCCCTCGCTCTTTCGGAAACCGGACAAAAGGAGGTAGCCGACAGATGGGTATCCCTTTGGAAAACACAATATCCGTCCAGCCCTATCATTGAATGGTGTACGGCTATTTACCAGGGAGATACAGCCCTGGCTGCTAAAATCCTGGATACCCGTACCGAACAAAACGAAAGTACACCATGGGAAAATATAAACATAGACCGCAACTTCGGTTTATTGACAAAATATTTCAGAGAATAGAAATAGGGTAACAAACAAATGATTGGGCAATTCTTCTATTTGGCTGTTTATTTACTTTAATCTTTGCTTTAATTGGAAATAAAATTTTAAAATAATTATATTATGAGCGGATTAGCAATATTTTTTATGATTGGCTGTATCATCTCCGGAGGTTTTCTTGCTTGGCTATACACAAAACCTGGAAAGAAGTGGTTGAAGAATCTATAAGTCTGATTTCCGGATACAAAAAAAGCAACTCTTTCTTTACAGAAGAAGTTGCTTTTCTTTTTGTGCGTCTGAAGGGACTCGAACCCCCACGCCTCTCGGCACCAGATCCTAAGTCTGGCGTGGCTACCAATTACACCACAGACGCTTCAATAATGGGTGCAAAGGTAATGCTTTTTTATAAAAAACCAAATATTTGAGAAATTAATTCTTCTTTAGTGTATAATCCTTTACGCCTAATACCTCATAAGCCTGCAATAGGGCGCTATCGTCGTCCGAAATCATCAGCAACTTATCGTTCTCTTTTAATTCGGTATTCCCCTTAGGAATAAAATAATGACCATCCCGTTTTACCATTACAGCCAGGGTATGGTCAGGCAAAGTCAACTGCATTAATTTATTGCCATGCTCCAATACGGCGGGAGTAATATCTATTTCGCTCATGGCACTCTTTATTTCTTCCGGAAGTTCTATACCAAATTCATCTTTACGCTGCGGTTCGTCAACCAGCCCGAGCCATTTAGCCGCAATAGTAACAGTTGTCCCCTGGAGAACCAAAGAAAGGATTGTTATAAAAAATACGACATTGAAAATCATTCCGGAATGGTCTATACCGGCAATCATCGGATAGGTAGCAAAAATAATCGGTACCGCACCACGCAATCCGACCCACGATATATACAATTTCCCCTTAAACGTAAAGTTTTTATAAGGTATCAAACAAAGGAAGACACTTAACGGACGAGCAACTAAAATCATAAAAATACCGACAGTCAAACCGATAGGTGCTACAGGAAGCAATTCATGAGGATTAACCAACAGCCCCAATGTGAGGAACATCACAATCTGCCATAACCAGGCAAAACCATCAAAGAAAGTTCCCATGCTCTTTTTATGGACAATCCGGGAATTACCGACCACCAGCCCGGCAATATATACTGCCAAATATCCGTTTCCTTTACAAAGGGTTGTGGCAGAAAAAGTAAAAAACGCAGTTGTCAACAAAAGAATCGGATATAATGATTCGTTCGCTATATTAATATGATTAATAACGTAAACTGCCAGTTTACCCAGCAAATAACCCGCCAATGTACCCACGACCAACTGGATAGTCAGAGACAACGCTGCCTCCTGGAAATTCATTCCTCCCATCTGGATATAAGCAATCAATAGTAAGGTAAGCATATATGCCATCGGGTCGTTGCTACCACTTTCCAACTCAAGAGTCGGACGCAAACGCTGTTTTAAATAAACTCCTTTACTTCTTAAGATTGAGAAAACGGATGCAGAATCGGTAGATGACATTACAGCAGCCAATAGCATAGATTCAGCCAAAGTCAGTGTCTCATATCCGGTAGCAAGAAGCGATAAATAATAAATGAAACCACCCGTTACCAACGTCATAATAAGGACCCCGAGCGTTGCCAGTACCACCCCTTGTGAGGCTATCGGCTTTACCTCTGCCAATTTGGTATCCATACCACCTGAAAACAGAATGATACTAAGAGCCAGCATACCGATAAACTGTGCAATATGCGGGTCGCTGAATTGTATGCCTAACCCGTCACTACCAAAGAGCATTCCCACTCCAAGGAATAACAGCAAAGCTGGGAGTCCGAAACGGTAACCGGCCTTACCTGCGAAAATACTTAAAAATAAGATAACGGAAGCTATTAGTAATACTTCTTCTGCATTGTGGAACATAGTATATTATTTCTTTTTGGGGTTATTTTACTACAAAATAAACAATTTTCAAGGATTTACAATTCATTAATACCTGACAAAAAGCACTAATAAATAAAATAAAATATTAACTCTGCCATTTTCATCCTCTTCCATACCTTATCCAAACGTATCTATTACCAGTTATATACTTGTCTCATATCATATTATTCACTAATTTTGGCGCATATACATTATCGCTTTATGAACAAAAAACATCTATTTACGCTATTGTGTGCCTTGTTTATCTGGACAGGCTGCAACAATCAAAAACATTTTATCTCTGATGATGCATTCAGAGCAGAAGTTGAAAAGGATTTCCAGGCAAAACAAGCCGCTTTACCAAACGGGAATCTGTTTTCCGTATTCGACCAATCCATGACCTCCGATGAAAAGGAAGCCCTCACATTCCTGTACGCTTACATGCCTATAGGAGATATTACCGATTACAACGGACAATTCTATCTGGACAATATCCGCAGTTCATTCCTTGCACGGGTTGAAATGCCTTGGGGCGACAGTATCCCTGAAGATATTTTCCGCCATTTCGTATTGCCAGTCCGCATAAACAACGAAAATCTGGACGAAAGCCGTATGGTATTCTATAATGAACTGAGAGACCGCGTAAAAGGTTTGTCGTTATATGATGCCGTACTGGAAGTAAATCACTGGTGTCACGAAAAAGTAATCTATACTCCATCCGATGCACGTACAAGTTCGCCTCTGGCTTCCGTCAAGACGGCTTACGGACGTTGTGGCGAAGAATCTACATTCACAGTAGCGGCACTCCGCTCAGTCGGTATCCCGGCACGCCAGGTATATACGCCGCGTTGGGCACACACGGACGACAACCATGCCTGGGTGGAAGCTTGGGTGAATGGCAAATGGTATTTCTTCGGAGCTTGCGAACCTGAACCTGTTCTTAACCTTGGCTGGTTCAATGGTCCTGCCTACAGAGGCATGCTGATGCACACAAAAGTATTCGGGAAATACAACGGCCCGGAAGAAGTCATGGAAGTAACTGACGGATACACCGAAATCAACGTAATAGACAACTACGCTCCCACGGCAAAAGCAACTATCACGGTTGTTGACGAAAACGGTGCACCGAGCGTAGGAGCAAACGTAGAATTTAAAATATACAATTACGCAGAATTTTACTCTGTAGCGAATAAGAAAACCGATGCAAACGGTAAAACATTCCTTTCTGCCGGAAAAGGTGATATGCTGGTTTGGGCTACCAAAGACGGTAAATTCGGTTACAGTAAAGTGTCTTTCGGCAAAGACGACAATGTAACAATTACCCTCAACAAAAAACCGGGCGACATCGAAACCGTAGCACTCGATATTGTACCTCCGGTAGAAGGCTCTATCCAGGTAGAAGTAACTCCCGAGCAGAAGGAAGCCAATGCCAAGCGCTTACTTGAAGAAGATGCTATCCGTAATAAATATGTAGCTACATTCTATACGGAAGATAAGGCGAAAGAGCTTGCCAAAGAACTGGGTATAGACCCTCAGCAAACCGTCAAATTTATGATTGGCAGCCGTGGAAACTATATGGAACTGGAAAAATTCCTACGTGATGCACCAGCAGACAAGCGTGCTACCGCTATGGATTTGCTGAAAGTCATTTCGGCAAAAGACCTACGTGATACACCCGCATCCGTACTGGCAGACCACTTGAACAACACACCCGAAGTTAAAAGCGAGTTCTATACGGAATATATATTAAACCCACGTGTTTCCAACGAATTCCTGACTCCATACAAAAGTTATTTCAAAGCAAATGTAGACACTGAATTGGCTAAACAAGCACAGGAAAACCCGCAGGTATTAGTTGACTGGGTAAAGAAAAACATCACTATCAATAATGAATTAAATCCGCAGCGTATTCCTATCATGCCGATGGGAGTATGGAAATCCCGTGTAGCAGATACCCGTTCACGTAATATTTTCTTTGTTGCCGTTGCACGCAGCCTGGGTATTCCGGCACGTATCGAACCGGTTGCCGGTAAAATTCAATATATAAAAGACGGGAAATGGATAGATGTGGATTTTGAAGCTGTAGAACAGGTTGTTGCCAAACAAGGTAAAGTAGTCGCTTCTTATCAGCCGATAAAAGCATTACAAGACCCGAAATATTACAGCCATTTCACCATTGCCAAAGTGTTGCCGACAGGCAAGTTGCAAACACTAAACTTCGAATCCGGTGACGTCGATATGGGCGGTGGAGATACCTGGAGCGCTTTACTGAAAAAACCGCTTACCATGGACGAAGGCAACTATATGCTGGTTACCGGAACCCGCATGGCAAACGGTAGCGTATTGTCTGAAATTACCTTCTTCAACATTGAACCGGGCAAGACAACCGATATCAAACTGGAAATGCGCGAAAGTCAGGACGAAATCCAGGTAATCGGTAATTTCAACTCGGAAAATAAATACAAACGTGCCGACAATGGTGAAGAAACAAGCCTGTTGGCAACTACCGGACGGGGTTACTATATCGTAGCCATTCTGGGTGCCCGTCAGGAACCGACAAACCATGCTATGCGCGACATCGCCGCTGTAAAAAAAGACCTGGAAGAATGGGGACGCGGCATCGTTCTGCTATTCCCGGACCAGAAAGGATTAGACAGTTTTGATGCAAAAGAATTCGGTGAACTCCCGAACACTATCACTTATGGCCTTGATATTGACGGAGCTATCCAGAAAGAAATAGTATCAGCTATGAAATTGCAGAACGCACATTCGTTACCCATCTTTATCATTGCCGATACCTTCAACCGGGTTGTATTTGTATCCCAGGGATACACAATCGGATTGGGAGACCAGTTGATGAAAGTGATACATAAACTGTAAGAGACATTCATACTGAACAATCAAAAAATCCCCGGCGGTTCAAAGCCTGTCGGGGATTTTTTAATAAAATATGATTTAATGCCGGCCTGGTCATAACCATCTATACAATCCCAAACACCTCCCACCCCTGCTATTCCATCTATAACTCAGATTGTACCCATAAAGATTTCTCAAAACCTGTCAAGCGGCATTGAATAGCTTCCTGTTCCCTCCAAAGGGAATCCGGTGTCCGGCAATACGCCTTCAATGGCAGACTTTTTCCTCCCTCCGTTCTTATAATTTCACCTTTGTACATGCGACAACGAAAATAATCATCAATCGTATAAGTAACGGACCGATTAGCTGCCGATGTCTGTATGTAAACGGTATTTATATAAGGGAATAAATCCTTGTAAATTATCCAACACACCGGCATGGTGGATTTCCCTATTTCATCATAGGATGTAAGGATAGGACAAATGGCAAGAATCTCCACATCAAACATGGAATTATCCGGGTCAAAATACCAGGCTTCTTTCACATAATAAGATTTAATATCGGTAGCGGGAATACCATCGCCGGATAAATGAAAACGCTTGGATATATTCTGGAAAGAGATTGGAAAATCAGTACTAAAATCTTCGTGTCCTCCCAGATACTCGAAAGCGGGAAGTTTATCCTCCCTGAGAAGCCGGAAAAGGATAGAGAACAAGTTCTCTTTACCATATGCTGTCCGGACAAAGTTATATAAGGGAATATTTTCCTCCTGTGCCAAATCTACTTGCCGGTAAAGTATACGTTTCCAGCACGCATGACCGGAGTGCAGAGCCAATCCATCATAAAAACACTGCATTCGGACAGAAGCTACCGAATTTGTATCCGTTTTTTCTACATTCGGCCTTTCTCCACGGCTAAACCGGGGACTCTTCCGGATAGCAGGTTGCATAACAACAGCCTCCTGCCCCTCTGACAAAACGGGAAAGAGAAGAGATATAAGCAAGTATAAAATAAACACATAGCGGATTTGCAAATTTGAGTAAAGCGTAGCGAATTAGCTGAAATAGCGTTCGTTACGCTATATTTTTCTCTTGGCGAAAAGCCAAAGAAAACCACGATACAGCCAAACGGTGCAGAAGTTCAGTTACCACCTCATTACCCCCGTAACGGGTGCAGATTTCTTGCTAAATGGTTCTTTTTCTGCGATTTGCGTAATTCTGCATAGCTGTCGGTAACTCACTATAAACTAATTTTGTAACCAAAAAAAGGAGTGAGTTATGCGAAGTACATTCAAGGTCTTATTTTACGTGAAGAAAGGCAGCGAGAAGCCGAACGGCAACCTGCCTTTGATG
>UQLN01000011.1 GCA_900541965.1 uncultured Parabacteroides sp.
GTTTCCTGCTTCCGTATATGGACGAAGCTGTTTTATGGCACTGTATTCTGCCTTGGAATGCCTTCGGAGGGATTGATTTAATCAATCGAATGCGGTCGGCAGTTCGCCGACATTTTTTATTCTTGGACGCAACGCACTGAGAACCCAAGGGTTTTTGTGTGCATGTCTATCATAAACTGGCGGAAAAACAAAAAGAGAAGGCATTCATTTTGAGATGCCTTCTCTTTTTGTAGTAATTGTTTTACTTTCGCCTCTCCTGAAAGCATTTGTATATCAACCGATAGTTTTCGGGAGGGGCGTCAGTTTGTTTTATTCCTTATAATCTAACCAGACTTTCATTTTTCCGGCTTCGCGATTATCCCATGAATAATAGGGGATAAGTGATATTTTCTGGTCTCCGTTATTGGCCTGGATGGCTACAACTCCATTTAATAAGGAAGCATCGAAGCGATTGTTGAAAGAAGTTGCCGGGGATATGGCTAACTTGTCAAAGTCTTTGGTATTATCCGTTTCTTCCATACAATATACCAGTGGGCCACGTTGAATAGCTCGTTTTCCAATATTTCCCTTTACTCTTGGATCGGCAGCTACAACTTCAACAGGCATTGCCATATTCAGGACAATTATATCTCCATCTTTCCAATTACTGTTAAGCACTGCATAACCTTTTTCTATGGGAGCTTTGGTTTCTGTTCCATTCACTGAAAGGGTATATTGTTTACACCAGTCCGGTATGCGAAGGCGCATTTCTTTTTTTACCGGAGAGGAAGTTGATACGGTTAGTTTTACTGCACCGTCCCACGGATAATTGGTTTCCTGATGTAGTTTAATCTCTTTTCCATCCACTTTAAACGCCGCTTCGTTTCCTATATAAAGGTTGACCCAGATAGCATTGTGGGAGGTCCCATAAATATAATTACCGATAGAAGGCAGGAAACGCGAAATCTGGCTCGGACAGCAAGCACAACCGTACCAGGCCTGGCGATGATGGTCACCTTTCGATTCGAGCGGATTTACATAGAAGAAACGATCGCCAGCCAGGGATGTACCGGCAAGGGCTCCGTTATACATCGAACGTTCCAGCACATTAATATATTTGGCATCTCCGGTAAACTGATTCATCCGCTGGTTCCAGTAAACCATACCGACAGAGGCACATGTTTCGCAATAAGCATCCAGGTTCGGGAGATCATAATCTTCTGTGAAGCCTTCGTTATGACGGGAAGAACCGATGCCGCCCGTGATATACATATTGCGGTAAACGACATCGTCCCACAGGCGGTTCAATGCTTCCACATAACCTGTGTCTTTCTTTAAGGCAGCGACATCCGCCATTCCGCAATACAGGTACATGCAGCGTACGGCATGACCGGCGATATCCGTCATTTCACGTACGGGTTTTTCATCCTGGTAGTAGAATGGGTTCCAGTTACCTTCGCCACCCATTGTTCCGTGTCCGTGTCCACGCTCTTCGATCAGCCAGTTAGCAAAGTCGAGGTATCTCTTTTCGTTAGTTACCTGATACAATTTGACGAGGGCTAACTCTATTTCTTCATGTCCGGGTACCCAATGGCGTTTATCAGGACCGAACAAGCTCATCATATGGTCGGCCATACGGATGCAGACGTCCAACAGCTTACGCTTTCCGGTAGCCTGATAGTAGGCGACGCCAGCCTCGATCATATGACCAGCACAATACATTTCGTGTTTATCCATATTACGCCAGCGTTTATCGAGCCCGGTCAATGTATAGAACGTATTGATATAACCGTCCGGTTGCTGGGCAGCGGCGAATTTATCGATCCATTCATCCGCTTTCTTTTCAAGTTCCGGATCGGGGTTGTTGATAAGGCTGTAAGCCATTCCTTCAAGAGCTTTATACACATCGGAGTCGTCGAAGAAGATACCGGAATGTTTACCTTCCCCTTTGGCTGCATTTTCAAAGTTCCGGATACGGCCTGTCTGGTTCTCGATCTGATCGATGCAGACAGGAAGAGTTGTCGTTACATGGCTTTTGAGGCGTGGCGACCAGAAATTATCAGTTATTTTTACATGGGAGAAATCAACCTGTTCAATCATCTTGAAAGGTGTTTCTTTAGCTGGTTGCTCCTGGCATCCTGATAGGACGAAGCAGGCGAGCGGTAGTAATAAGTACTGTTTCATGTTTTTTTAATTTAAAGTTAGATATTCTTTTTGTTATTCTTTTTATTAAATAAAAAATTTCCGATAACGAGATAATCCATCCCGGTGTTTATGAAGCACCGGTAGGCATCTTCAGGTGTACAGACAATAGGCTCACCCCTTACATTGAAGCTGGTATTAACCAATACGCTACAACCTGTTTTTTGTTTGAATGCTTGCAATAGTTTGTAATATACCGGATTGGTTTGCTCAGATACTGTTTGAATCCTTGCCGAGAAATCGACATGGGTAATTGCCTGTAAGGACGACCGTACGGTATATAGTTTTTCCATATACGGCATATTATTATATGCCTTCGGTAGGGGCGTGAGCTGGTTGGAGTTGACTTGATCTACGATCAGCATATAAGGGGAGAGGGCATCTGTCTCAAAATATTTCCTGCAGTCTTCCTCTGGTACGCTGGGGGCAAAGGGACGGAAACTTTCTCTGTTCTTAATTTCAAGATTCAGTTTACGTTGCATATCCGTATTGCGGGGATCTGCCAGGATAGAACGGTTGCCTAGCGCTCTGGGACCAAACTCCATACGTCCCTGGAACCAACCGACGATAGCACCGTTACTTAATAAGCCGGCTGTCTGCTGATATAAGTTTTCCTGGGATAGATATTCAGCGTATGCCCCGGTTTTACGGATAAGGTTTTCTACATCATTATCAGTGAAAGCCGGGCCAAGATAGGTGCCGGACATAATATCTGTCTTTATCTCCGCACGTTCTTTTCCCAGTACAATATGCCAGACGGCAAAGGCTGCTCCAATGGCTCCTCCTGCATCTCCCGCAGCCGGTTGGATCCATATATCTTTGAAGATATTGTTTTTCTTTATTTTGCCATTGGCAACACAGTTCAGGGCGACACCACCTGCCAGCACCAGATGCTCAGCCCCGGTTATAGTACGTGCCGTGGCTGCCAGTTTTAACATAACTTCTTCGGTTACATACTGGATTGCATATGCCATATCGATGTAAGGCTGCGATATTTCACTTTCCGGTTGACGCGGAGGGATACCGAAGAGCCGCTGCCAGGCAGAGGAATTAGTCATTGTCAGCCCTGTCGCATAGTTGAAATAGTCCATGTTGAGCAAGAAAGAACCGTCATCACGTATATCGATCAGATGTGTTTTTATCTTATTGATATACTCCTGAGCCATTGGTGAATTATTACCATAAGGGGCTAATCCCATCAGCTTATATTCTCCACTATTGACCTTGAAGCCGCAGTAATAGGTAAAAGCTGAATACAGCAGACCCAATGAATGCGGAAATTGCAGTTCCCGGAGTTGTGTGATTGTATTTCCGCATCCTTTACTGATGGTTGTTGTAGCCCATTCGCCTACACCATCTACCGTCAGTATCGCTGCTTCCCGGTAAGGAGAAGGGTAGAAGGCACTGGCTGCATGCGACAAATGATGTTCCGGGAAAAAGATAGCGGCATGAATACCCCATTGCTGTAGGTTTTCACGCAGTGACTTCTTTATATATAACTTTTCTTTTATCCAGAGAGGTATTGCTCTGACAAAGCTTCCGAAACCTTTTGGAGCAAATACATGATAGGTTTCCAGGAGGCGTTCGAACTTAATAAAAGGTTTCTCATAGAAAGCAACTTGGGTGACTTCTTCTCCTTTTATACCGGCTTCCTGCAATACATATCCGATTGCATGGCGGGGAAAGGAGGCATCATGTTTTTGCCGGGTGAAACGTTCTTCCTGTGCAGCGGCAACCAGCTTCCCGTCTATTAGTAAGACGGCAGCGCTGTCGTGGTAAAATGCGGATATGCCAAGTATAACGGTCATCGTGCTAAAAGATGGAGTAAATGAACGGTGCCAGGGCTGTCCCTTGCGAGATTACAATGAGTAAAGAAAGTAATAAGAGGATGATAACTATCGGTATCAACCAATATTTCTTCCGGGTAATCAGAAAGCTGAAAAATTCTTTTATGAAGTCGACCATAGTCTTATTGTATTAATATTGTTTATCTAAATCCTGAACGTTGAACTTCTTTTCCTGTTCGGTAAATGTACTACCGGAACCTTTACCGAATTGTTTCAGATGGAATGTGTCTTTTTTCATCAGGCGGCGAAGTATTCCGATCGGTGTTATTATCATGAAAAATAAAACGAAAAGAATGCAGCGTGTGGCAACGAGGCCCAGCAGATCACTCAACCGGAACCAGCACCAGGTAAACGGGGCATATATTCTCGGGGCCACCAGAGTTATTACGAGAGCTATTATAACCGGTACGGTTAATGCTATTTGGCAGTAGGCCGATATAATAACCAGTGTCAACGCGAGGACAATGCCGAATTCCATATTTTGTTTTCTGTTTGTCATGGCTGCTTTGCTTTATTAAAGTAATAGGCTGCTTTTTCTTTTTCTTCGAGTTGAATGGCGAGCGAGCCGGCTTGTTGACGGAATATCTTTTCATGAGGTAACTCAAGACACATTTGTTCGACGATCCGCAAAGCATTGGGAAGGTCTTTCGATGTGATGTAATGGTTGTTCAGACGCTGCATGGCTTGTCCCCAGTTTATTTTCCGGGTGAAGAATAGAGCGGCTGTTTGGTATTCAATGCTTTTCTTGTCATATTTAAGTGTGTCCGGGGTTTCGTTGAAAGGCCATTGTTGTTTGAGTTGTGCTATGACCAGATCCCCGTAGATAGAGTCGAAAGGGGTTACCGGATAATCGGTCAGATTAATTTCATGGCCGGATGGTTGCATCTTCTTTTCTTTGAAGAAATGCCTGGAAAGGACCTCGTAGAATGTTTCGGCAATAAGCCGTTGGCCTGTAAGATTCGGATGGACATGCTCGAGCATCAATTCTTTTCCGATGATACCATTGGGTGAGTTGTCGGCAAACCGTTTGTAGACATCGACGACGTGTACATTATCGAGTTCTTCTCCATATCTTTGTATGATATTGTTGAATGTTTCAGGTGCCCGGAAACGAAGTGGATCGTATTCTTTGGATAGTTTGTAATGTTGTAATGCTTTAGAGTATTGTTTCCATGTATATGCCTGTTCTCCTTGTTCGTATTCTTCTTGGGCATTATAGGGGATAGTAACCTCTTTGCCCAGTGGTGCCTGATCTTTCAGGTTACAGGCAAGGGTTCCGATAAAAACCGGTATATGATGTTTTTGGAACAGATGAAGCATTTTGCCGAGGTTCCTGTCGAACTGTTCGATTCCGTCAGTATATGCTTTCGAGCCGTAGGGGATTGTTTGATGAGCTGCCATCCGCTCCATCAAGGTCAGATCCTGATTGGTTGTTACTATATTTTCCGGACGCAGTTTTTCAGCCAGCCGGGTAAGTCCCTGCACTAATTTGAGCTCTTTGGCTGCAAGCGTAAGTTCTATAAGGCGGTGATCTTGTCCGAGCCGGCTGGAAGAGGCTACACCTAATGCTCCGTAATATTCGTTATGTCCGGCATAAATCAGGATACCGTCCGGCTGGTAGTTCACGATTTGCCGGGAGAAATCGTATAAGGTATATGTGTTGATTGCCGTTAGCGATACATTGATGATTTCGATGTTTTTGTCAGGGAATAAGAATTGAAGTTTATATGTGAGCATCCGTGGAAAGGCTCCATTATGCATATAGGGAAAACCGATTGCGGAAGAAGCTCCCAGGACGAAGAAACGGAGGGTTCCGGCTGGTTTTACTTTATAGAATGTCTCTTGGTTACCGATTGTGGCGTTTTGGCTGACTGTGAAATATTTTTGAGAGACTTCATGGTTCATCACCCAGAAGCGTGTATCTTCATCAGTTGTGAATAGCCGGGTGTCGTAGCCATAATCTCCGGCACGCATACCTAACTCTATTACCATCAGAATAGAGAATGGCAACAGTATGGCGGTTAGCTTATATATTTGTAGTCTTTTCATGATTGGTTGTTTGCAATCAGTAAAATAAGAGGATGTATCAAAAGCCTTTTGCCCCTGTGGCAAGCACAGGGACAGGGTACTTCTGACACTTCCTCTTACAGTTAATTTAAATACATATCATGTAGTCAGGATTTAAACTACTTGGATGTATAATCCGGGTTCTGTGTCAACTGCGGATTAGATGTTAAAGCGGATTCAGGAATAGGGAATACCGTCCGATAATCGCCTTCGCCTGATGCATCATGAGACAACCAGTTTTTCTTCGTATAGATACCAAAACGAATTAAATCTCTACGGCGGTGCATTTCCCATGAAAATTCCCAACCCAGCTCATCCAGCAAACGACCGAATTCGATAGGAGACTGGTCTCCGTCATGCTGATTGACATAGTTGACTACCGTACCATATTGGTAACTGCTGTTAGCTTTCAGGTCATTGTCAGTAACGACTGCTTTATTCGGATTGTCTTTGAAGTTACGTCTACGTACCTCTGTGACCAAATCGCCGGCACCGGGTTTACCCAACCGCAACAGGCATTCTGCTTTCATCAATAGTATTTCTGAATAACGGTGTAAAGGGAAGTCTGTATCAGATGATCCTGTAGTCCCTGCCGGTACTTCGAATTTAAACATACGATATCCGTCTGTTTCATTGGTATAATGACCGTCTTTTACATCTTTGATATAAGAGAGCGGCTGGCCTTTCATGTCGTAAGTACACAATAACAGTTCTCCTTCGGGAGTATACTGGTCACCCATAAGCCATGTATCTGTAAGACGGGTATCGTCTTCATCATAAGTATCGATGAATTGTGTCAGAGCCATTCCGGCACCGCTTCCCCATGGAGTTGCTTCTAACTTGAATTTTTTCTGCAACTCACCATGCCAGGAGAACATGTGCATGGATTGTCCGCCAGCCAACGTTTTGTCGAATGGAATTGTGAACAGTATCTCCTTAGAGTTTTCAGTTCCTGTCGCACGGAAAGAAGCGTTATAGTTTTCAGACAATTCACATGGACTGGTTGTTATAATTTGGTCGCATATCTCCAGGCAGTCCTGCCAGTGTTCTTCACCGATATAGACCTTTGCATTTAGATAAACATTAGCCAATAGAGTCATTCCAGCCCATTTGTTCATGCGACCGTACATGTTGCCGCCTTGTTCTTCATCCAAGTTAGGAATCACTTCTTTCAATTCATCCACAATGAACTGGTAGATGTCTTTGCGTGGACTCTTTTCCGGCAGTTCAGATGTTCTTTCTTTCAGCAATGGGGCATCTCCGAAGTTGTCACAGATCAACCAATTGTAATATGCTCTGACTGCTCTTAACTCAGCGAGTCCTTTCTGTTTTTCCTCATCCGATGGTGCCGGGAGTATTCCGTTTTCAATCTGGTCAATCACTGTATTACACAAGATAACACCTTGATAAAATTTTTCCCACATGACTCTTACGTGGTTCTGTTCCGAAGTCCATTTGTGATAGTGTAACATACGATAAGTACCACCGTCGTCCCAACCGGATGAGTTGGGCGGGTTTACGATACAATCGCCAGTTAACTCCTGAGTTGCCCAATAATTATCGTGTCCGATAAAACGGAAGTAACTGTATACGCTGGCTACAGTGGGGGAAAAATCTTTTGGCGAGTAATCATAGGTTTCTTCAGTTACCAGCGAATAAACTTTTTCGTCCAGATTATTGCTGCAACTGCAGAAAAAACTTCCTGTGCATAATACAAGTGCAGCTATTTTAATATATGTTTTCATATTTATTTCCGATTAAAATTTAACAGAGACTCCTAATGTATACGTTCTTGCTGCCGGATAACGGCTGATATCATCAAGGCCTGGTGCCAATCCGCTGATACCTACTTCCGGATCAATACCGGAATAGCCAGTAATGGTTGCCAAGTTGGAAATAGTTCCGTAAACTCTCAGCGATTTCAGCCATTTATTGAAATTGATCGTGTAACCTAGTGTCAGGTTGTCAATTTTCCAGTAGTCGCCTTTTTCTACATAATAGCTGACATATTGTATTCCCTGATCGTCAGCTAAAGGTCTCTTTCCATATACATTATCAAAAGAAGATTCAAGAACATTACCACGGGATAACATGACAGGAACTCCGAAACGCATTCTAGGAGTATTTAATATATCGAACCCGAATGCACCACGCATAGTCACGGATAGATCGAAGTTCTTGAAACGTACGGTGTTATTCCAGTTCAGGAAATGTTTCGGAATACCGTTTCCGATAATCGTTTTATCATCGGGAACCTGGTCTTCTATAGGTTTGGGATTGCCGTCGGCTCCCTGGATTATCCAATGTCCGTTCTCGTCGATATCAACGCTTTTGTATCCATAAAAGTTACCGATCGGTTCGCCTACCTGAATACGGTGACTAGCCATCTGTAAAGGTTCCGGCAGGAATCCTTGGTCGGAATAGTCGTTTGATACATATTGGTCGCTAGATAAAGACAGCAGTTCACTCTTATTGGTTGAATAATTCATTGAAGTTATCCATTGCCAGTCTTGCGTTTGAACTGGAATAGCCGTTACTGAAACCTCAAAACCTCTGTTACGTATAGAACCACCATTGGCAGTCATTCTACTATATAAGAATGGAGGTGTAGGTACGCTATAATCCCACAGTAAGTCTTCTGTTTTACGGTTATAGAAGTCGATTGTAGCGGTAATGCGGTCGTCCAAGAAACCTAAATCCAAACCGATATTCGTTTCTTTCTTTTTCTCCCATCTTAGGTCAGAGTTCGAATTTGAGCCCGGACGGGTTGTTTTTATGAAACTACCGTTATAATATACGTATGTACCGAAGTTAAGTGTATTCAATGACATATACGGATCATTAGGTTCTGTACCTGTAATACCGTAACCTGCACGTAATTTTAACTGGCTAAATAGTTTAGAGTCTGCCAGAAATCCTTCGTCCTTGATACTCCATGCTGCGGATACGGATGGGAAGTTACCCCATTTATGATTTGCACCGAACTTGGAAGAACCTTCATGTCGGATACTGGCAGCAAGCATGTACTTACCTTTGTAGCTATAGTTGAAGCGGCCGAAATATCCGATCAGTTTGTTTTCCTTTTGTTCGGAATATTCATTGGCACGTCCGTCTTTCAAGGCTTGTCCTGTTCCCATGCCGTTGTACGTATAATCGTCTGATGGGAAGTTGAAGTTCTGCATCCAGTAGAACTGCCAGTTTGTACGCATCCAGCTATAACCCGCAAGTATATTGAATGTATGATCTTTGATGGTCTTGCGGTATGAAGCCGTAAGTTCCGACATGTCGTCAACTTTCCGCTTGGTGCCTCGTGAAGCAAAACCGGTTCTACCGTTTTTGTAGGAGGCGATATGATTTGTCGTCTCATAATAACCGCGTACCTGATTGTAGTTGTTTGAAGATACCAGATACTTTAACTCTAATCCTTCTATAGGAGTAAATGATGCGGAAGCATGCATACGCAGGTTGGTTGCCTGGTTTTCACCTTCTACTTCTTCTATCAATCCTACAGGATTCAAATAGTCGGTTTTTGATGGGCTTTCAGACCATTTGCCATCTGCATCTTTTACCGGAGTAGTGGGATTATATGTGATAGCATTACGGTAAACTTCCTTATTGAAACCATTATCATCATCCGAACCGGCAAAGTAAGTTTGCTTATAACCGCTTAAATGTGCAGTAATTTTTAATTTGTTATTAAACATACGGTGGGTAAGGTCTACACGTGGATAGTACATCTGATTCTTGGTCCGTTTCATGATACCTTCTATACCACGGTACTCGAAACTAGCTACGTAATTCGTATTCTTACTGCCGCCGCGTAAAGATATGTTGTAGATCTGTGTCAAAGGAGTCTGCATCACCTCATCCAGCCAGTCTGTTGATGATCCGTCATCTTGTGTGCCCGGCTTACCTTGGGCAACCAAGTTACGATAACCATCCGCATCAAAGAAAGAGAGTCGGCGGGTTATCTGCTGAGTGGCCAGATATGCATTTACATCTATTTCTGTCGGCATTTCACCTTTGGCATTCTTTGTTGTGATCAGGATAACACCGTTGGTTCCTCGTGTACCATAGATAGCGGCGGCAGAACCGTCTTTTAAAATGTCGATCTGTTCGATCGCATCCGGAGATACCGTATCCATATCGCCCGGCACACCATCTATCAAGATCAGAGGGGTAGTAGAAGATTTCAAAGTACCGGCACCACGTAATGTAATCTGAGATTTGCCTACAGGGTTGGCATCTGGTGTTACCACATTTAAACCAGCGACTTGTCCTCGGATTAATTGGGCTGCATCTGTCGTTGGTATTTTTACGAAGTTATCCGATTTTACACTTGAAATGGCACTGGCAATTTCACCTTTTTTCTGAGTTCCGTAACCTACTACGACTACTTCATCCAAACTTTGTGTATCCTCTACCAGGCGAACAGTGATCACTGTTCTATTTGACACAGGAAGTTCCTGTGTCAAATATCCGATATATGATATTTGGAGAACAGCGTTTTCTGGAACCTCCAATGTGTAATTACCGTCAACATCGGTCACAGTTCCGTTTGTTGTTCCTTTTACCAGAACATTAGCACCGATAATCGGTTCACCGTTTTTATCGATAACCTTACCAGTGATAGTCTGAATTTTCTGTTGTGTGATGTTTGTTTCCTGTATCCCATTATTAACTATACCTTGGGATTCTGAAGCGAATACACCCGTGATAAAAAAGAAGGGTGCAATTAAAGCTAACGTTGTTGTTCGAGCTGTTTTGTTGTGTGAGTTTAAAAGGGATTGTATATTCCCCGTACGAATTTGTTCCATACAATGATCGTGTTTTATTAATATTAGAAATTTAAGGATGGCCATATATTACTTTAGATTAAGTATTATGACTTTTCCTGTTTGTGTATAAAACTTTTTACTTTTATACCATAGGCAAAACATTTTAAAGGTTATTAATTTGTTACAAAGTTTTATTGTTTGTTTTTTCTCTTATCCCCTTATCCTCAATTGTGACACCGCAAATATAAATATTATTTCCAAACTGATACGAACTGGTATGGTTAATTTTATAATGTTATATAACATAGACCAGTTCGTACCAGTAAAAGGGATGTGTTTGCGAAAACAGGAGCTTCTCCAAATGTGAGCAGTATATGTACAATACAAAACAATGAAAGATCGTATTTGACGATGCACCTTTTTAACCATTGGTGTTATGATGAATAAAAATAAAATAAGAAACTTAGGTTGATTTCTTATTTGATGACATACCTATTTGTTGCAGAATTTTGAAATAGTATGACTTTCCCACTTTTAGAACTGGTGATTTGATAGAAGTATAATCAGATAGTTGAGAGTCTTTTTTAATACGAACGATTTATTAATCAAAGAGGCATGGTTATGGATGATGGGATAATGAATCCAAGGCAAGAGTAACATAATTTTTTTGTTATTCTTGCCCTGCTTAATATTATTTACACATTTTTTCCGGTTTCATAGGCTTCTTGCATTGCCGGAGTATCTTTGATTTCTCCGACTTTCCATGCACCGATGCCATAGATAGTTGTTTTCTCAACAGGATTTTCCAGACAATCCAGAAAACCCCGGAAACCGTCGATGGTGCGTTCCATCATTTGTTTATTATTTTCGGCAGCAGCAATGATAAAATAAAACTCTTTGTTTTTGATTTCCAGATAACGGGCGCAACAGCGGTCGATCATTGTTTTCATTTGCCCGCTCATTGTATAGAAATAAACAGGGGTAGCCATTACAATCACATCTGCGGCAATCATTTTATCTATAATTCCGGCAGCATCGTCTTCCTGGGGACAAGGTTTGCCATACATGCTGCATACGCTACATCCTGTACAATAATTGATTGTCTTGTCTTTCAGGAAGATTTTTTCCACCTGATTGCCAGCCTCGTGTGCGCCTTTTAGAAATTCATCACATAGCAAATCCGAATTACCTCCTCTACGGGGGCTGGATGATAATATTAAAACGTTCTTGCTCATACCTTTATTCTTTTTATTATAGTAAGCCTCTTTTTTGATAAGGCAAAAATATCCTGATTTCTCCGAACCGTTTGTATACAAATTACAGATAATATTATCCGGATTACTTTTTTTTCGATTATTGCAAAATAAACATGTAAATTTGGGGCTATATATAAAGCCTTTTTAATGGAGACAAGAAAGAATAAAATCATACGTGTTACCATACTCGGGTCGATTGCGAACTTTGTGCTGCTGGTTTTTAAGTTTATAGCAGGTGTGGTAGGACATAGTAGTGCTATGATAGCCGATGCTGTGCATTCGTTATCGGATTTTGTGACGGATATTATTGTGCTGATATTTATTAATATTTCATCCAAACCGAAAGATGAAAGCCACGATTATGGGCATGGGAAATATGAAACGTTGGCAACATCCATTATCGGGATTGTTCTGCTTTGTGTGGGCGTCGGGCTTTTCTGGGAGGGAGCGAACAAAATTATCGGCTTCTATTTTAGAGGTGAAGAATTGGAAGCTCCTCGGATGATTGCTCTGATTGCCGCTTTTGTATCTATCCTTATAAAGGAGTTGCTTTACAGGATTACAGTCCATGTAGGAAAAAAGGAGAACAGCCAGACAACGATTGCAAATGCATGGCATCACCGTTCGGATGCTTTATCGTCTGTCGGTACGGCTTTGGGTATCGGTGGTGCTATCTTATTGGGTGATAATTGGCGGGTGCTGGACCCTATAGCTGCTGTTATTGTGAGTATATTGATTATAAAAGTATCGTTCCAGTTAATTCTTCCTGCTATTAACGATTTGCTGGAGAAATCTTTGCCAAAAGAAGTAGAAGACGATATTCTTATCATCATCAGTGAAACTCCGGAGGTGAAGAATCCTCATAATTTATGTACCCGCCGTATCGGAAATGATATTGCCATTGAGGTACATATCCGTGTGGATGGAAAAATGCCAGTGAGGCATGCACATGAAATGACCCGGGAGATTGAGAATAAATTACGTACTAAATTCGGTGCAGGTACCCACATAAATTTACATGTTGAACCGGTAAAAGATGAATAAATATGAGAACTCAAATACAATTATTCCGTGGTGATGTATTTTATTTTTTGCTATCACCTAAAGCGGGGTGGAAAAACTATCGCTATATTCCGGATGGCGCTCTGGTAGTACATCAGAAACGTATAGTAGATGTCGGACCATTTAATGAAATGAAGAAACGCTATGGCGAATCAGCTGAGGTGATCGATTATACGGGCCGGTTAATTATGCCGGGATTGATAGATGCGCATATCCATTATCCCCAGTCGGAAGTGCTTGGTATGTATGGCTGCCGGTTATTGGACTGGCTGGAGGGATATACTTTTCCGGCAGAACAGGAATTTGTTTTTCCGGAACAGGCGGAAAAGACAGCCCGCTTTTTTGTGAGCGAGTTGTTCAGGAATGGGACGACAGCCTGTATGGCCTATTCCACGGTTCATGCCTGTTCTGCATCTGCATTATTTAGTGTTGCTTCCGAGTGGGATATGTGTTTGCTGACAGGAAAAGTCTTGATGGATAGAAATGCTCCGGACGGATTGACTGATACGGCAGATACGGGGATAGATGATAGCCGGAAATTGATTGAAGAATGGCATAATAAAGGTCGTAACCGGTATGTGATAACCCCTCGTTTTGCTATAACTTCTTCGCCTGAACAATTATTGAAAGCCGGTGCTTTGCATAAGGAATACCCGGATACATATATCCAGACGCACCTGTCAGAAAATAAAGAAGAAATTGCCAGCACACTTGATTTATTTCCGGATTGTTCCGATTATTTGGAAGTTTATGAACGTGCCGGATTGGTGGCGGACCATACGGTGTTCGGTCATTGTATCCATCTTTCTCCTTCGGAATTGGAACGTGTGGCACAGGCTGGTTCTATTATAGCCCATTGTCCAACATCAAACCTGTTTCTGGGTAGTGGTTTGTTTGATATGCATCAGGCGGACCGGACTAATGTGTACAACGTATTGGCTACCGATGTGGGGGGCGGTACCTCTTTCTCTATGTGGCGTACGATGGGAGAGGCGTATAAAGTCCAACAGTTGAACGGTTATTCCGTATCTGCATTGGAGCTATTATATAAATGTACGTTGGGAACTGCGATTGCACTACAGATAGACCATGAAACAGGAACTTTTGAGAAGGACAGATTCGCTGATTTCATTGTATTGGATGATGCTGCGACTCCGGCACAACAATTAAGGAAAGAGTATTTGATGAGAAATGACAAATGGACACTCGAAAATAAACTTTTCGGACTGCAAATAACTGGCGACGACCGTAATATTGCAGCCACCTATGTGGCAGGAAATAAAGTCTACGAAAAATAAGTATTTCTAATAAGTAATTTTAATAAAAAAGTTATATTTGCGAGTATAGCTAAAACACTAAATTTTACAGCAATATGAAGAACATTATTATCTTGCTTTTATTATGTTGGTGCGTATCCGGTGTATATGCACAGCGTAAGGTGGTAGAGGTGGAGCCTCAAGCTTCAACGCAGGCTGAATCTACAAAAGGGTTAAAACGGAAGGTTGCAATCAGCCGGTTCAGCAACGAAACCCAATACGCCAAAGGACTTTTCTACGATAAGAATAATGACCCGATGGGTAAACAGGCACTCGATATTCTTTCGGCAAAACTGGCTGCTTCGGGAAAATTCTTATTACTGGAACGTAATGATTTGGATAAATTGATGGAGGAATCCAAAGCTACTGAGGGCGGATTCCAGAAACTAGGAGCCGATTATTTAATATTGGGTTCTATTACAGAGTTTGGTCGTAAGAACGTAGGAGATGTAAGAGTTTTCTCGTCGACTAAAACTCAGATAGTGGAAGCGGCTGTCAGTATCCGTTTGGTGGATGCTTCAACCGGATTGATTATTTACTCGGACGAGGCAAAAGGCGATGCCGAACTGAAAACAAAGTCTACTTTGGGCGTAGGGGGTAGAGCTGATTTTGACGCAACGTTGAGCGACAAAGCTATTTCCGCTGCTATCTCGCAATTGGTTGAAAATATCATTAACAAATGTACGGATAAACCGTGGAAGGCTTATTTCCTTTCATACGATCCGGATGCTATCATTGTTTCTGGTGGTAACAGCCAGGGGATGGAAGTCGGTAACCAGTTTATAGTAAAGGAAAAAGGTAAAACCGTGAAAAATCCGCAAACTGGCATTAATATCGAGCTTCCGGGTAAAACGGTAGGCAAAGTGGAAGTCTTGTCCGTTGGTGGCGATACTCCGGAAACTGAATACTCGATAGTTTCCATGAAAGAGGGGACTGTTGATGCTCAAAACTTGCAAAACTATTATATAGAGGAGATAAAGTAATGAAAACAAAATATATTTTAGGCATATTTGCCGTTTTCTGTTTGTTGTTAAGTGGTTGTAAAGTAGGTAATGTGGCTTCCAGCCAAGGATTGTCCGACCAGGCATTTCTATTTTTCACATCTACCCATAAGTATAGAACTCCGGTGAGTGTAACAATTGATAAGACAACGCATTTTGATGCAAAGGTTGTAAAGGAAGGCAAGCATACGGTGAAAGGGGATACTTATGCTGTTGCTACCGGCAAACGGCATGTGGTAGTTAGCTATCAGGGAAAAATCCTTTTTGAACGGGATGTATTTTTATCTACTCAGGAAACTAAGAAAATTGCATTGCCATGAAGAAAATCCTGTTATTCGGTTTCTCATTGTTCATGTTGACTTCGTGCATGACTTCTACCAGTTTATATGATTGGAAGAATTACGAGACGACCTCTTACCTGTATTATAAAAAACAGACGCCGGAGGCTACCGAGCAATTAATGAAAACTTACGAAGCAATGATTAAAAAGCCGAACGGTTCCCGGAAAACAATTGCTCCCGGAATCTGTGCGGAATACGGTTATTTCCTTTTGCAAAACGGTAAAAAAGCGGAAGGAGTTGCCATGCTGAAAAAGGAGAGGGAGTTATATCCTGAGTCGAAAGTATTTATGGATCGTCTTATTAATCGGTTTTCAGAATGAAAAAGTTAGTATATCTTTTATTGATAGCAGCCGGTCTGGTTTCGTGTACGACAACCAATGAGGTTACCCGGCAGAAGAATTATCCTAAGATGTATGAGGATAAGCCTTTGAGTATATTGATTATGCCGCCCATCAACAAAACAGTAGATGTGGATGCCAAAGAGTATTTCTATACTTCAATGGCTAAACCTCTTTGCGAAAAGGGTTATTATGTAATTTCTCCTTTCGTAGCGATGGATTTCCTGAAAAGCGAGAGTGCTTACGACAGCGAATTATTTATCGATGGTGATTTAGCTCCTTTCCGTAATATTCTGGGAGCTGATGCCGTTCTATTTACGGTCATCAATAAATGGGATAAATCTACTATAGGAGGAAAGATTACCGTGGATATTGAATATGTATTGAAATCAACGGCTACCCGAGAAGTTTTATTCGAAAGGAAAGGCGAGCTGACTGTGGATACGAGTGTTAATTCCGGAGGTGGAGGTTGGGGTGCTTTGATTGACTTGGCGGCTTCTGCCCTGAGTACGGCACTTACAGATAAAGTGGTGGCTGCCCGCCGTTGTAACAATTACGTTTTACGGGACTTACCGGAAGGCAGATATTCACCCTTATTTGAAAAAGACCAGGATGTAGAAGCTGGAGGCCCGGTATTTTCGGGAGTGGTAAAATACTAATCATAACTATCATTTTTTTAATTCATAACTATGATTTCGGAAAACCATAGTTATGAATACAAAAACAGAGCAAGCCGGGTTTCGAATGATTCAAAACCCGGCTTGCTTTGTTTTTTAGATAATTCTTCGAGCTCTGATTTTAAAATAGAGGGATTGCGTTTTTTATTTTTTTGACTCCAACCAGACGGTCGTAACGGGCACCTTCCGGATGATGGTAAACGTAGATTACATATTCGTTTTGTGTTTGGAAATAATCTCCTTCCAAAGGATCTGTTTTACCGGTTGTCCCGTCTGTTGGGACGAAAAGATACTGGTAATCGTAGTTCCCCTGTTTCAACAAAATAGATTTTTCGTATTGTCCTTTTTCCGCATTGTAATCCATTTTACTCTTTTTGTCCAGAGTATTACATAAGAAACCACCATTCAGATGAACGTCTCCACCTGGGAGAGAATCGCTGATAAGTGTGAAATGTACGATAAAATAGTCTGCTTCCGTATCTGCATCCATGCAATTGTCGCAGCGGATAATAAAACGTCCGTTTTGATCGTGGTCGTATTGATAGACCTGGTTGCTACGCTTATAATCCGGCATAAGTATAGCATAATGTTGATACTTATGAACGCTGGTTTCCTGTACATGTAATCCGTTATAATGGGAGCTGAGAAAATCCATTCGCCGATATTCGCTTCCTGCAGGAAAGATCAGACTAGGATTGTTTGTATAAGAAATCCGGTTGCCCTGGATTGAAGTCGGTTCCGATACATGTGCTGCATTATCCGGGCGGTTGTTCTGGTAGACAAACACATTCAGTTCTGTTTCAGGATTTACAGGGGAAAGTTCCCGTGTATTTATATCCAGATTAACTTGTTGATGATGAAGGTTCGTATCTATTTCGGTGTTTCCACTAACGGAAGCCTGAATGTCGACTAACGGTTCCACTATAGAAAAACAAGCAGTAAACATAATATTTCCCGGATCATCTTCTCTGTATACCTGTAGAGCATAATTCCCGGAAATTTTAAATTGAATATCCTGATTCGGCAGGAAAAGACGATAGTTTGAATAAATCCGGCTTGTTTCGAAAGAATTTCCGAAATCATCGATCGTCATACCTTGCAGACCATCCATATATTCGATAGGAGACAGGCCAGACGGGGTCCAGTCCCCGTTGCAATGAATAATTTTATAAACGTAGCCTAAATAGCCGTTACCCATTCCATCGAAGTTGATTTCAATTTGCTCGTTTCCACCTAATGGAATACAAGGTACTGAAGTCATATTCCCGGCAACTTTGACCTGTAATGTTTTTATTTGTTTGCCATTTATGTTTGTGTGGTATTTTTCTTGTGCGTCCATCGTGCCGGCGGCGACAAACAACCACAAAACAAACAGGCAATACACGCTCTTTTTCATATCAGTTTCTTTGACGGTGCAAAATTATGGAATTATTTCTCTAATTATTTCCTTTTCCCTGCTTTTAAGCATAAAAAAATGTTTACTTTTGCGGGAAAATTACATATAAACAATTTTAGTTGTATCATGGCAAATGTGATTAAGATTAAAAAGGGTTTAGACATTAATCTGAAAGGTAAAGCTTCAGAGGTACTGTTAAACAGCGGGAAAAGCGAAACTTATGCGATTGTTCCCGACTATTATAACGGTATTGTGCCGAAAGTTGTTGCCAAACCAGGTGAAAAAGTCAAAGCCGGTTCTGTATTGATGATTGATAAGAACCGCCCCGAAATCAAGTTTGTTTCGCCAGTAAGTGGCGAAGTAACTGCCGTTAACCGAGGAGAGAAGCGTAAAGTGCTCAGCATTGTTGTGAAGCCGGATGCGCAGATCGAATACGAGGAGTTCGGTAAAAAGAATGTGGCTTCTCTGAAAAGAGAAGAGGTAAAGGAGGCCATACTGAATGGAGGTATGTGGCCTTTTATCAAACAACGTCCTTACGACATTGTGGCTGTACCAACGGAAAGTCCGCGTGACATTTTCGTTTCTGCATTTTATTCCGCACCGCTGGCTCCGAATTTCGATTTCATTCTGAAAGGGCAGGAAGCTGATTTCCAGGCAGGATTGGATGCACTTGCAAAACTTACCGATGGTAAGGTATATGTAGGTGTACGCAAAGGTTCTGCTGTTAAAGCAAATGGAGTTGAAATTGTAGAGGTGGAAGGTCCGCATCCTGCAGGAAATGTAGGTGTACAGATTAATCACATTAAGCCTATAAATAAAGGTGAAGTGGTTTGGACGGTAAATCCTGCCAATATCATCATGATCGGACGCCTTTTCAATAAAGGTGTTGCTGATTTCAGCCGCTTAGTTGTGCTGACAGGTTCTGAAACGACCGAAAGGGGATATATCAAAGCTATTTCCGGTTGCACAATTAACAGTTTGGTTGCCGGAAAAGTTCTGGACAATGAACATATCCGTATCATCAGTGGTAACGTTCTGACTGGAACGAAGGTAAATAAGGACGATTATCTGGGTGCTTACGATAATCAGATTACAGTTATTCCGGAAGGCGATGACAATAATGAACTTTTCGGATGGGCAGTTCCCGGTTTTGGAAAATATAGCGTAAGCCATTCATATCCTACCTGGTTAATGGGTAATAAAGAATATGTAATAGATGCCCGTATCAAAGGAGGTAAACGTGCGATGATTATGTCGAACGAGTATGACAAGGTATTCCCGATGGACATCATGCCTGAATATTTGCTGAAAGCAATAATCGCTTATGATATCGATAAGATGGAAAATCTAGGTATCTATGAAGTGGCTCCGGAAGATTTCGCTCTTTGCGAATTTGTGGATACTTCAAAAATCGAGATACAAAAGATTGTCCGTAACGGATTGGATCTGTTATACAAGGAAATGAATTAATAACATTAAAAAATTAGAATACTTTGAAAGCGTTAAGGAATTACCTCGACAAGATTAAGCCTAACTTTGAGGAAGGCGGAAAGCTGGCGATGTTCCGTTCTGTATTTGATGGCTTCGAAACATTCCTGTTTGTTCCGAATACAACATCAAAATCAGGCGTGCATATTCATGACAGTATTGATTCAAAGCGTACGATGACTGTGGTTATCATTGCTTTGCTGCCTGCTTTGCTTTTTGGTATGTATAATGTCGGTTATCAGCATAACCTCGCAATTGGTGTTGATCCGGGATTTTTCATGACTTTTATTTTCGGATTTTTGGCTGTATTGCCTAAAATCATCGTTTCGTATGTGGTAGGTCTGGGTATCGAATTTATGGTTGCCCAGTGGAAGAAAGAAGAAATTCAGGAAGGTTTTCTGGTTTCCGGAATCTTAATCCCGATGATTGTTCCGGTGGATACTCCGCTGTGGATGATTGCTGTTGCTACTGCATTCGCTGTTGTTTTTGCGAAAGAAGTATTTGGCGGTACAGGATATAATGTATTCAATGTTGCTTTAGTGACACGTGCATTCCTGTTCTTTGCTTATCCGGCAGCAATGTCTGGCGACCAGGTGTTTGTTCGTACAGCCGATACATTCGGAATGGGAGCAGGACAGGTGGTAGATGGTTTCTCCGGTGCTACTCCGCTGGGACAGATTGCTATTGCTGGTAAAGAACTGATTGGTTCATTCCAGTCTGTTGATGTATTAGGCAAGCCGCTTTCTACATGGGACATGTTTCTCGGATTGATTCCGGGTTCTATCGGTGAAACATCCGTACTGGCGATTTTGATTGGTGCGGCTATTCTGTTATTCACCCGTATAGCAAGCTGGAAGACAATGGTATCTGTATTTGTGGGTGGTGCTTTCATGGCAGCAATCTTTAATATGATTGGAACAACGGTAGCAATGTGTGTATCTCCGATAGACCATTTGTTCCTGGGAGGTTTTGCCTTTGGTGCCGTGTTTATGGCTACTGACCCTGTAACTTCTGCACGTACGGAAACTGGTAAATATATCTATGGCTTCCTGGTGGGTGCCCTGGCTATTATCATCCGTGCATTGAACCCGGGTTATCCTGAAGGTATGATGCTCGCTATCCTGTTGATGAACGTATTTGCTCCGCTGATTGACTACTATGTAGTCGAAGCAAATATTTCACGCAGATTGAAACGTAGTATTACAATGAATAAATAAAAGGAGTATGGCTGCAAAAAAATATATTTGTAAAGTATGTGGCTATGTCCACGAAGGCGATAAAGCTCCCGACACATGTCCTGTTTGTAAGGCTCCGGCTTCTAAATTTGAAGAAGTAAAAGAGGCAAAAAAAGGATTGAACCGGGATAGTAACGCATATACTATTATATATGCTTCTGTAATGGTTGTTCTTGTTGCTGTTGTTTTGGCATTTACATCTCAGTCATTGAGATCTTACCAGCAGAAGAATGAAGAAAATGATAAAAGACAACAGATTCTTCGTTCTATCAACGTGAATGTCCCTTCTTCTGAAGCAGAAGCTAAATATAATGAATTGATAAAGGAAGCATTCCTAGTGAATAATGAAGGAACAAAGGTGGAAGGCGATGCTTTTAATGCTGATGTAGTAAAAGCTGCAGCAAGCAACGAGTATCCGGTATTTGTTGCTTCTGTCGATGGAAAAACTAAATATATCATGGCTCTTCACGGAGCAGGTCTTTGGGGACCGCTATGGGGATATATTTCTTTGGATGAAGATAAAAACACGATTTTTGGTGCAGACTTCAGCCATGCCGGCGAAACTCCGGGTCTGGGTGCTGAAATCTCCAAGCCTGCATTTAGCGATGAGTTTAAAGGCAAGCATATCTTCATGAATGGAGAATTTAAATCTGTAGCAATCGTTAAGCCGGGTAAGAGTGTTGCCGGTCAGGATTATGTAGATGGTATTTCCGGTGGTACAATTACAAGCCAGGGTGTGAATCACATGATTTTCGACAGCTTGAACGGCTATGTTAAGTTTTTAACCTCACAAAATCAGTAAGAAATGGGATTATTATCTAAAAAGAATAAAGAAACGTTGTTAGGCCCGTTGAGCACTAATAACCCTGTTGTCGTTCAGATGCTGGGTATTTGTTCTGCTTTGGCTGTAACATCGAAGATGGAACCTGCTATTGTGATGGGGCTTTCCGTTACTGCTGTCGTTGCATTTGCCAATGTGATTATTTCGTTACTTCGCAATACGATACCTAACCGTATCCGTATTATTGTGCAGTTGGTTGTTGTTGCAGCCTTGGTAACAGTAGTTAGTGAAGTGTTGAAAGCCTTTGCTTATGATGTAAGTAAGCAGCTTTC
The DNA here is from genome assembly GCA_900541965.1 of uncultured Parabacteroides sp. GTDB lineage: Bacteria > Bacteroidota > Bacteroidia > Bacteroidales > Tannerellaceae > Parabacteroides. Next base: position 22,097 of record UQLN01000011.1, read on the forward strand.
CGTATTTGTCGGTTTGATTATTACAAACTGTATTTTGATGGGACGTCTGGAAGCTTTTGCTTTGGGTAACGGACCATGGGAATCTTTCCTCGATGGTATCGGCAACGGTTTGGGATACGGCTTGATTCTGGTAATTGTCGGTTTCTTCCGCGAATTGCTGGGTTCAGGAACATTGATGGGCTTCCCTGTTATTCCGGAAGCATTCTACAAGATAGGTTATGTGAACAACGGTTTGATGATTTTACCTCCGATGGCTTTGATCGTTGTTGCAGTAATCATTTGGGTTCACCGTTCTAAGAACAAAGAACTTCAGGAAAATTAAGCTAAACCATTAAACAGAAAAATAGAATGGAACAAATATTAAGCACATTCGTCCGCTCGATTTTTGTGGATAACATGATCTTCGCATATTATCTGGGTATGTGTTCGTTCGTGGCTGTTTCCAAAAATGTGAAGACTGCTTTGGGATTAGGTATGGCGGTAACATTTATTCTTGTATGTACCCTGCCTATTAATTATATGCTTGAGAATTATGTATTGAAAGAAGGTGCATTAAGCTGGCTGGGAGCAGACTTTAAGGATGTAAACCTGAGTTTCCTTGCATTTATCCTCTTTATTGCCACAATTGCTTCGTTTACACAGTTGGTGGAAATGGCGGTGGAAAAATTCTCTCCGTCGTTGTATGCTTCACTGGGTATTTTCTTGCCGTTGATTGCCGTAAACTGTGCCATCCTGGGTGGTTCACTCTTTATGCAGCAGAAGGCATTCCCTAATGTAGGTGTTGCAACTGTTTACGGTTTAGGTTCCGGTATCGGTTGGATGCTTGCTATTGTTGGTATGGCTGCTATCCGCGAAAAACTGGCATACTCTGATATACCGAAGCCTTTGAAAGGTCTGGGTATTACCTTCATCATTACAGGTCTGATGGGTATGGCATTTATGTGTTTCTCGGGACTTAAGATATAAGTATTAACGCATTAAATAAGAAATAGAAATGACTTTATTAATGTCAGGCGGACTTACTATTGCAGCCGGAGCTATCGTGTTCTTGATAGTAACACTGATTCTTGTGGGTGCATTATTATACGCAAAAGCAAAATTGGTACCATCCGGTAATGTAAAACTGGAGGTAAATGGAGAAAAAGATATTGAAACTCCGATAGGCGGTACGCTGCTGGGGGCTTTACAGAGTGGTGGTATTTTCTTATCGTCTGCTTGTGGTGGTGGCGGTAAGTGTGGACAATGCCGTGCTCAGGTAATCGAAGGCGGTGGCGAAATTCTGCCTACTGAGAAAGGTTTCTTCTCCCGTAAACAGGTAAAAGACCATTGGCGTCTTGCTTGCCAGTGTAAGGTGAAGGAAAATATGACTGTTCATGTACCGGATGAAGTATTCGGTGTAAAAGAATGGGAATGCGAAGTTATCAGCAACAAGAATGTGGCTACTTTCATCAAGGAGTTTATTGTTGCTTTACCTAAAGGTGAACATATGGATTTTGTTCCGGGTTCTTATGCACAGATTAAAATTCCGGAATATTCAATGGATTATGACAAGGATATCGATAAGAGCCTGATTGGTGACGAATATCTGCCGGCATGGAAGAACTTCGGTTTATTCGGTTTGAAATGCAAGAATACGGAATCTACTATCCGTGCTTATTCTATGGCTAACTATCCGGCAGAAGGTGATCGTATCATGTTGACTGTACGTATTGCTACTCCTCCGTTCAAGCCGAAACCTCAGGTAGGCTTCCAGGATGTAATGCCGGGTATCGCTTCTTCTTATATCTTTACACTGAAACCGGGCGATAAGGTAACGATGAGCGGACCTTATGGTGATTTCCACCCAATTTTCGACTCTAAGAGAGAAATGATGTGGGTCGGTGGTGGTGCCGGTATGGCTCCTCTGCGTGCTCAGATTATGCATATGACGAAGACTTTGAAGACTACAGACCGCAAGATGTCATACTTCTATGGCGCTCGTGCGTTGAACGAGGTATTCTATCTGGAAGACTTCCTGGAAATCGAAAAAGAATTCCCGAACTTTACATTCCACTTGGCGCTTGACCGTCCGGATCCTGTAGCAGATGCTGCCGGTGTAAAATATACGGCTGGTTTTGTTCATCAGGTAATTTACGATACGTATCTGAAGGATCACGAAGCTCCGGAAGATATCGAATACTACATGTGTGGCCCGGGCCCGATGTCAAAAGCTGTGGAAAACATGCTGGACAATCTGGGTGTGCCGCGTGAGATGTTACATTTCGACGACTTTGGTGCTTGATTGCTCATAAGTCGTATAATTATAAAAAACCGGAAAGAGAATTTTTCTCTTTCCGGTTTTTTCGTTGATACGTGTATATTTATAAATTAAGTTTTTGCAAAAAGGTTATCATTTATTATATCATTTGTATTATAACTGGCAGTAATATTTTTTCGATAGAAAAATAATTTATAAAAACATCTAACTTTTTAACCGGATAATTTGTTTAATAAATAAAAATTACTATGTTTGCGGTTACATATTTTATAATATTCAGATATGCAGGATTTTAAATCTAATATATATACATTCTTTTCAATGATGGTGAGTGCTCTGGTCAAGCTGATCCGTCTATTTTTAACCTCTCTGTCTTTTGAAGCTAAAGAATGGAAAAATGAAAGAGGACATAATCTGTTTGTTCCAATGCTGGTTTTTGCGGGGAAACTGGAAAAGGAAACAGGGGATAGGATTCTGTTTTTTCGAAAATCTTCATTACCAGAATTTTATATAAAAGTAATTCCGGACCGATTGGGCTGAGAAACCCTTATCTATCGCTAAATTGCTGAAAGATAAGGGGAGAGGACTTACTGTTTTGTTAATAGGGTAGCTTTTTTGAAGTTATCTCAGGTATTTTTATTCTTCCAAGTATACATATTCCGGGATATTTTCTAAAAAACTGTAAGTTTGTTTTTCATAATCTATTTTGCAGCAGAAGTGGCGGAGTCCGTTACTTACTATCAGGTATTTTACGCGTAGCACCATGTTATAACGTACTATCTGGTCGAATACGGCACTTGTTATGTTTATGGCAGGTGCTTTATATTCTACAATGGCCAGAGGGGTAAGGAATCGGTTATATATTATGGTGTCGCAGCGTTTTGATGTGTTGTTTAGTTTTACCTGGACTTCATTTGCAATAAGTTCTTTTGGATAACTCTTATTGGAAATCAGATAATTAACGAAATGTTGACGAACCCATTCTTCTGGAGTCAACGCAACATATTTCTTGCGAACCGGATCGAAAATGAAACGTTTCCCTTCTTTTTCGATTACTTTCGGTGTGTAAACAGGCAGGTTTAATGAGAGCATTTATTATATTTGTTGTTTTATTCTGCAAAAATAAACTTTCAAAGGGATGATTTATGAAAACAAAGCAAGAAATTGTAGAAAACTGGTTACCTCGCTATACTGAGCGCAAGCTCGAAGACTTTGATAAATATATATTGCTGACAAATTTTACCAAGTATATAGAATTGTTTGCGAACCATTTCAATGTGCCGATTTTAGGTTTGAAAAATACGATGCCCAATGTTTCGGCAGGGGGGATTACTTTTATAAATTTTGGAATGGGGAGTGCGAATGCGGCAACTATAATGGATTTATTATCAGCAGTTAAGCCTAAAGCAGTCTTGTTTCTCGGGAAATGTGGGGGCCTTAAAAAAGTAAATCATTTAGGCGATTATGTCATGCCGATTGCTGCGATTCGTGGTGAAGGAACTTCGGATGAATATCTGCCTCCTGAAGTACCGTCGCTTCCTGCATTTTCTATGATGCGTGCTATTTCGTCTGCCATCCGTGACCGGGGAAAAGATTATTGGACCGGGACGATATATACAACTAACCGACGTGTCTGGGAATATGATAATCATTTCAAAGAATATCTTGTTTCAACCCATGCAACAGGAATCGATATGGAGACAGCAACCTTGTTTACAGCAGGTTTTGCGAATGAAATCCCGACTGGAGCTTTGCTTATGATTTCAGACAAGCCTATGGAAGAAGATGGTGTTAAGACAGAAGCAAGTGATAAAGCTGTAACTAAAAATTTTGCCGAAGAGCATGTAATGTTAGGAGTGGAAGCTTTGCGACAGATTATGGATGGAAAGAAAACAATCCGCCATATCCGTTTCAGTTGGTAATAAAACGAAGATTATATGGCTAAGAAAGAATATGTTTTTGAAGAAATCTACCGGGACATAAAAGCCAGGAAATTCGCTCCTGTCTATATTCTTATGGGGGAAGAGCCCTATTTTATAGATCAAATCACCGATTTGCTGATTGAGAATGTATTGGAAGAATCAGAGCGGGATTTCAACCAGGTAATTATGTACGGTGCCGATACGAACGGTGCTTCAATTATCAATGCCGCACGCCGGTTTCCTATGATGTCCGAATATCAGTTAGTTGTTGTTAGGGAAGCACAATTAATCAGGGATATAGAACTTCTTACGAATTATGTGAAAAATCCGTTGAAGTCTACCGTCTTAGTGATAAACTACAAATATAAAACGTTGGACCGCCGGAAATCCTTGGCTGTAGCAGCGGATAAAACCGGAATTGTATTTGAATCAAAAAAGATACCGGATTATAAAATGCCAGGTTTTATTACCGCATTCTTGCAACAACGCTCCATAGGAATAGAGAATAAAGCCGCTCAAATGCTTTCTGATTACCTTGGAAACGATTTAAGCCGTTTAAGTAAGGAATTGGACAAGTTATCATTAATCCTGCCTGAAAACGCCCCAAAACGCGTCACACCTGAATTAATCGAACAAAATATAGGCATAAGTAAGGAATATAATAATTTTGAGCTAATAAAAGCTCTGGCAGTTAAGGATGTTCTGAAAGCAAACCGTATCGCCCAATATTTTGAGAAGAACCCGAAAAGCAATCCGATACAAATGACACTTCCTGTATTGTTCAACTATTTTTCTAACCTGCTGATTTGTTATTATACCAAGGATCGCTCTGAAACAGGGTTGATGACTGCGCTTGGTCTGCGGGGTACTTTTCAGGTGAAAGATTATCAGACCGGCATGCGGAATTATTCTGCAATGAAAATCTTTAACCTGATAGGTGATATCAGGACCACGGATGCCCGGTCGAAGGGAGTCGGTAATACCTCCGTCCCAGATGCTGAACTTTTAAAAGAGTTACTTTATAAAATTTTACACTAAACACTTCACAAAAGTATTTTTTACAAAAAGAATCGAGGTAAAAGCCATTTTTTTCTGGAACGTTCAAAAACAGGAACAGAAAAAAGTGGCTTTTCTTTTTGTATTTCAGAAACTTATACGGATTTTTCCTCTCTGAGATTTTAATATTTTCATTCTTCTGTCCCTTTGTCCACAAATATCACAAAAATACCGCAGAAAAGGGTAAGGTTAATACAAAAGTATACTTGTTACAAAAAGATACAGATTATAATAAGACATTCTGGCAGCTCTGTTGAGAGACATAAATAAAGTTTGGATATAATTGTATTCAAATAGGACGAGTTACAATTGTGTCTATACACACTTGTAATAAAAATCTGTTTGTGTGTCTATACAAATGTAATCGCAGTAAGAGTTTTACAATTGTATCAATACACATTACTAATCTATCAAATAAAAATAGATTACATAGAGTCTCTATTTAAATTTATCTATTACTTTTCTATGAACCAATCATTTGTTCGCTATTATTAATGAAATACATTAATGCATTCATCACATTTGTGTACAAAACTAAGTTAAATCATAAATATCAGCTCTTTGTTTTATATATAATCGCTGGTTAATCATATAGTTATGAAGAACAGGTAAAGTTTAGCTTAAATGGTATTTTCTTGTGAAATATAGAAATAACATTCGTGTATTATACAAAACTGAACTGCATGATACAAATGTATTCGTTTATGTTTATAAAAATAAATTGTACATTTGGAAATTATAGTTTATATTTGTGTCGTGATTGATTTGTGTACATTCTTATTTGTAAACAGTCACAATGGCAGTATTTTTATAAACAATATGAAGATATACAAGAATGAGAGAACGTATTAAGATGGTTATGGACCGGGAAGGACTTACTCCTGCTAAATTTGCAGAAGAAATCGGTATTCAACGTTCAGCCATGTCACATATCATGAACGGAAGAAATAATCCGAGCTTGGATGTACTTGTTAAGATTCTTGAACGGTTCACTTATGTGGATTCCGACTGGTTATTGTTTGGAAAAGGCAACATGATACGCAATCTGATACAAAATGAGCCGGATTTGTTTACAAATACGCCCATAAATCCGCCCGAGGTACAGGTTGTTCCCGAAAATCGCAAGGAAATTAGGGTTGACACACCTGAAAACGGCGTAAAACAGCCTGTAATTGAGCGAATTATACGGGAAGAAAAGCCTTCCAGAAATGTGAGCAAAATAATGATTTTTTATTCCGATAATACCTTTGATACTTTCGTCCCCGAAAAAAACAAGAAAGAATAAGCCCTGTTGGTAAAATACCAACATTCATGTATCTTTGCATGGAAATAGAGTAATCATATTATATGAAAAAGTACATGTTAGACATGAAGGTGACTGAAAACAGCCGCCTGCATAAAAATTACTGCCTGCTGAAGCTAACATCCGACGAGGCTCTCCCCGATATGCAACCTGGACAGTTTGTTGAAGTCCGTGTGGATAATTCTCCTACAACATTCCTGCGCCGCCCTATCTCTATTAATTATGTAGATAAGGCAACCAATGAATTGTGGCTGCTTATCCAGTTGGTTGGCGATGGTACACGCCGGATGGCTGAATATAGACCGGGTGACACTGTAAATATTATGTTGCCTTTGGGTAATGGCTTTACTGTTCCGTCTCAGAAAGAACAAAAATTATTGCTGATTGGCGGAGGTGTCGGTACGGCTCCGATGCTATATTTGGGAGCCATACTGAAAAACGCAGGTTTCAATCCCACTTTCCTGTTGGGTGCACGTTCAAAAGATGATGTGCTGCAACTGGAAGAATTCAAGAAATTCGGAACTGTATATATCACTACTGAAGACGGCTCTTTGGGTGAAAAAGGATATGTAACCAATCATACGATCTTGAAAGAGACTCATTTTGACCAGATTTACACTTGTGGTCCGAAGCCGATGATGGTTGCCGTTGCTAAATATGCGGCATCTGCCTCTATCTCATGTGAGGTTTCCCTTGAAAATACAATGGCTTGCGGTATCGGAGCTTGTTTGTGTTGTGTGGAAAAAACAGTAGATGGTCACATCTGCGTATGTACTGAAGGACCCGTATTTAATATAGATAAATTGACATGGCTGAATTAAATGTAAACATAGGAAACTTGCAGTTAAAGAACCCGGTTATGACAGCATCGGGTACTTTCGGATATGGAATTGAATATTCTGACTTTATGGATATTTCCCGTTTGGGCGGTATCTTCGTAAAAGGAACGACTATCCAGCCACGGGAAGGGAACTTGTATCCCCGTATGGCGGAGACTCCTTCCGGAATGTTGAATGCTGTTGGATTACAAAATAAAGGTGCAGCCTATTTCGCTGAACATATCTATCCGGAAATCAAGGATATTGATACAAATATGATAGTGAATGTAAGCGGTTCTTCTGTAGAAACTTACGTTGAATGTGCCGAAAAGATTGCTGCATTGGATAAAATTCCGGCTATCGAACTGAACATCTCCTGTCCGAATGTGAAACAAGGCGGTATGGCCTTTGGTGTGACTACTTGTGGAGCTTCCGAAGTAGTAAAAGCTGTTCGTAAAGTATATCCTAAAACACTTATTGTAAAGCTTTCCCCTAATGTAACAGATATTACCGAGATCGCAAGAGCAGTGGAAGCCGAAGGTGCAGACTCTGTATCTCTTATTAATACAATGTTAGGTATGGCTATCGATGCAGAGAAACGTAAACCTGTATTATCTACAATAACCGGCGGTTTGTCGGGACCTTGTGTAAAACCGGTAGCGTTGCGTATGGTATGGCAGACCTATAAAGCAGTGAAGATTCCTATCATCGGTTTGGGGGGGATTTCCAATTGGAAGGATGCAGTGGAATTTATGTTAGCGGGTGCAACTGCTATCCAGATTGGTACATACAACTTTATTGATCCGGCAGTCGGCATTACAGTGATTGACGGAATGAATGAATATTGTGACCGTCATGGATTTAAGAGTGTAAAAGAACTGATAGGAGCACTTGATGCTTGATTGAAGACATATTTCATCTATATTTAAAGAAAAAAGGTATCTACAAACGTAGATGCCTTTTTTCTTTTGTTAAGAGTTATGTTGGCATTTTAGATAAATATTCTATCTTTGTTTGCATATTTGTATTGGAATACCATGAATTTACTGAGTAGTTCAGTAATTTACTAATTGAAAAATATCGTGTTACCTATAAAATCAAGAAAATCTAACATTATTAATTAAACAAGAACATGAAAATCAGACACATCCTATTCGTGTGCATGGTTGCATTTACTACTGTGTTTCATGCAAGTGCTAAAACAATCATTCCGATCACAACAGACAATATCAGCCTTATCTATAAGGTAGATGAAGCCAATGGTCGGTTGTATCAATCTTATTTAGGACAAAAGTTATCTTTTAGCTCAGACATCGACCAGTTGCCATTAGGAAGAGAAGCCTATTTGACACATGGTATGGAAGACTATTTTGAGCCGGCGATCCGTGTCCTTCACAATGATGGTAACCCCTCTTTATTGCTAAAGTACGTATCCCATGAAACAAAACAGATGCAACCGGGTGCCAATGAAACTGTAATTATCCTGCGTGATGAAGTTTATCCGGTAGAAGTAAAATTACATTTCATTGCCTATCCGAAGGAAAACATCATTAAGGAATATGCCGAAATATCCCATAATGAGAAGAAGCCTGTTACATTATATAATTATGCGTCTTCCTTACTTCACCTGAACAGTGACAAATATTATCTCACTGAGTTTGCCGGAGATTGGGCACACGAAGTAAATATGAGAGAAAGCGAACTTTCTTTCGGCAAGAAGATATTGGATACAAAATTAGGTAGCCGTGCCAATATGTTCTGTTCCCCATTCTTTCTACTTGCTCTTGATGAAAAAGCGGAGGAAAATTCCGGAGAAGTATTGTTCGGAACCATCGGATGGACAGGCAACTATCGTTTTACTTTTGAGGTAGATAATTTGAACGGCCTGCGTATCCTTTCCGGTATTAATCCATATGCTTCGGAGTATACATTGAAACCGGGTGTTGTATTCCGTACACCTGAATTTATCTTTACCTACAGTTCGGAAGGAAAAGGAAAAGCGAGCCGTGACTTCCACCGTTGGGCTCGCAAGTATCAACTAAAAGACGGCGAGAAATCCCGTATGACTTTATTGAATAACTGGGAAGCTACTTATTTTGATTTCAATGAAGATAAACTGGTGGAAATCATGGGAGAAGCAGCAGACTTAGGTGTCGATATGTTTTTGCTTGATGATGGCTGGTTTGCCAATAAATATCCCCGTAGCAGCGACCATCAAGGATTGGGAGACTGGACGGAAACCGTTACAAAATTGCCAAACGGTATTGGCAAACTGGTGAAAGAAGCAACCGATAAAGGCATAAAATTCGGTCTTTGGATTGAGCCTGAAATGGTAAACCCGAAGAGTGAACTGTATGAGAAACATATGGACTGGGTGATTCATCTGCCTAACCGCGATGAATATTATTTCAGAAACCAGATGGTTCTCGATCTGAGCAATCCGGAAGTACAGGATTATGTATATGGTGTTGTCGATGGGTTGATGACGAAATATCCGGGCATTGCATACTTTAAATGGGATTGCAACAGTCCGATTACCAATATCTACTCTGCTTATCTGAAAGACAAGCAATCTCATCTTTATATAGAATATGTACGCGGATTATATAGCGTATTGGAACGAATCAAGGCTAAATATCCCAATCTGCCAATGATGCTTTGCTCCGGTGGTGGTGGACGTTCTGATTATGAAGCATTGAAGTATTTTACTGAATTTTGGCCAAGTGATAATACCGATCCGGTAGAACGTCTTTTTATCCAGTGGGGATTCTCTCATTTCTTCCCGGTAAAGAGTATGGCAGCACATGTTACCAGCTGGGGTAAGCAGCCGGTTAAATTCCGTACGGATGTTGCTATGATGTGTAAATTAGGATTCGATATTCGTTTACATGAAATGGAACCTGCTGATTTACAATATTGCAAGGAGGCTGTTGCCAACTTCAAACGTCTTTCTTATGTGATTCTGGATGGCGACCAGTATCGTTTGAAATCTCCATACGAAAGCGATCATGCAGCCTTCCTGTATGCCAATGAGACGCAAAGTAAAGCAGTCCTTTTCGCTTTCGATATCCATCCTCGTTATGCGGAAATGCTTCAACCGCTCCGTTTGCAGGGGCTGAAAAAAGATGCCCGGTATGAGTTGAAGGAGATTAACCTGGTTCCAGGAACAAAATCAAGAATGCCCGGTACAATGACTTATTCCGGAGAATACCTGATGAAGGTTGGTATTCCTGTTTTCTCAAGCCGTCATACGGTTAGTCATGTAATAGAAATTACGGAAGTAAGGTAAGAAATAATTCATTTAAAGGAAAAGAAGGGCTTGCCTGGCAAGCCCTTCTTTTTTATTGTATAACTGACTACTATTGTAGCGATTTATACGAGATGAAAATGAAATGAAAGAAAGTCATATGTCCAATAAATATATACATTTGCGTATAAAACCATATATTTTCTGAACGCGAGGCATATGTCTTTTGTTTTTAAAGTATATAGGGATTGAAAAAACGAACTGAATAATATAGTTGAGCTATGTATATAATTGAACATCTGAGTGAAATATTAGAGAGCACCACAATAACCCCGTATACGGCGGGGATAAGGTTAGCCTTCAGTTTTTTTCTTGGTGCTATTGTAGGTATTGAACGCCAGTTCAGGAGACGGGAAGCAGGGATGCGTACGTTTACCCTGATATGTATGGGTTCGACTGCCGCTATGTTGATTTCCATCTGGATACCTCAAATATATCCAAACTTTCTGAATGGAGACCCCGGACGTATTGCAGCCCAGGTTCTTACTGGTATCGGTTTCTTGGGTGCCGGAGCGATTATGCAAAGCCACGGAAGTATTCACGGGCTGACAACCGCTGCCTGTATCTGGGTAATGGCTGTTATAGGGTTGGGGGTAGGTGCCGGCATGTATTTGCCTGCTATATTGGCTACTCTGCTGACTTTATTTATATTGATAAGCTTGGAAAGACTGGAAAAACGAATGTTCCTGAACGGGGTGAACAAGATACTTACGATTACCTGTTCGACAGCTACCCCTGATTTGAAAATGGTTCGTAAAATATTGGAGAACAGGAGTATTTATATTGTAAGCGTATCCTTTGAATCACTATATGAACAGGATAAGGCCATTATAACCTATAAAGTAAATGTGAAGGCACAATCCTCGTATACAAGTTTATTCAGCGATATAAAAAGCCTGGGATATGTAACGCAAATCAGATTGATAGCCTGAACTATCAATCCAATTCACCATTCAGCATTTTTCCTGCTATGCGTGCGGCGTCTTCTACAAACCTTGCACAAGGGCGCCGGGCATAATATTCTTTTGTACGGATTTCCGGAGCCGGAGAATTATCAGTCTTTACTGACTTCAAAAGATTCCGGCATATAATTGTTTCGTTCTTTTCTTTAAACATCTCCGCCATTTGCTGCACAATGCCATAATTTTTTTTGCGGGCTTCCTGGTCTTGCGGGTCCATCACAGGATACTTGAAACCTGCCAGCATAGCCATTGCACTGACTGTTCCGCAGACTTCGCGCATACGTCCTAATCCTCCGCCGAAAGAAACAGACATCTTTTTAGCTACATCCAAATCCATTTCAAAAACGTCACTATAGGCAAGGAATACTGATTGGGCGCAATTGTAACCCGATTCAAAATTATGGACCGCCTGGTTTACGCGGTCCTCCAAATCAAATTTCTTCATAATATAATAGAGTTCCTGTTTTTTAGAATTCGTAGTCTACACAAGCTCTGTCCGCTTTAATCGGCCCGATAATACCTTTAGATACGGCAACATGTTCGGGGTGATTGGCATATGTGCTAACATCTTCCAGCGAATCAAGTTCTGTTGTAAGAATGATGTCCCAGGTTTCGGCCGGATTGATATTGAAATCTACCCGTATCAGACGCAGAACATCGATTTTATGGATTAATGCTTCCAGTTTGGATTTAATCTCTTGCATTTTAGCTGTTTTCTCAGCCGGAGTGGCAAACTCTGTCAGTTTGAACATTACGATGTGTCTTACCATATAGCTACTTCTTAAAGTTTAATTATATCTGTTCATCTAAATGAGAATCTTTGTATCCCAGGAAATATAAAATACCGTCCAGCCCGATTGTCGAGATCGATTGTTGGGCGTTAGCTTTTACCTTCGGTTTGGCATGGAAGGCAATACCCAGCCCGGCAATACTGATCATAGGCAGATCGTTGGCTCCATCGCCTACAGCTACCGTCTGGCGAATATCCACATTTTCTACCTGCGCAATCAGACGGAGGAGTTCGGCTTTACGCTTGCCGTCAACGATATCACCCAAGTGACGTCCGGTCAGCTTTCCGTCTTCCACTTCCAGCTCATTGGCATATACGTAGTCGATATTATATTTCTGTTTCAGGTAATTTCCGAAATAAGTGAATCCTCCGGAAAGGATGGCAATCTTGAATCCGATTTTCTTGAGGATACGCATCAGGCGGTCCACACCTTCGGTAATCGGAAGGCTTTCTGCTATTTCCTGCATGACAGAAACATCCAATCCCTTCAGCAGGGCACAACGTTGGCGGAAACTTTCATTAAAGTCGATTTCCCCACGCATGGCAGATTCGGTAATTGCCTTTACCTGGTCGCCTACACCGGCGCGTATGGCCAGTTCGTCGATAACTTCTGTTTCAATCAGAGTAGAGTCCATATCGAAACAAATCAAGCGGCGCATACGGCGGAACATACTTTCCTCCTGGAATGAAATGTCCATTTCCTGTTCAGACGAAAGTTTCATGAATGCAGCCTGCATTTCTTCCTTGTTACACGGGGTGCCCCTGACAGAGAACTCAACACTGGCTTTCGGTGTACGGGCATTTTCATCCAGCGGAATACGTCCGGTTAGACGCTTGATATCGTCGATATTCATTCCCTGCTCAGCTACAATACGGGTGACACCGGCTATCTGCTTCGCTGTAAGTTTACGTCCTACAATCGTGATGATGTACCGGTTCTTTCCCTGCATGGAAACCCACTGGTCGTAAGCCTCTTCTGTAATCGGATTGAAACGGATATTTACATCCAATTCATAGCTTTTGAACAATAATTCTTTCAAAATATCTCCCGAATTTCCTTCACAGCTTTGAAAAAGAATGCCCAGAGATAAATTATTATGAATGTCAGCCTGACCTATATCTAAAATAACCGCATTATTTTTTGCCAGAATTTCGGTAAGCGCCGCAGTTACTCCCGGACGGTCTGTTCCATTAATATTTATCAGTATTATTTCGTCTTTTTGTTGCATATTTATTATATTTGTGGACAAAGGTACAAAGTTATGTACATAATTTGACGATTTAAGTAACAAAAAACACTTTGTAATTGTTACACATAAAGAGATATTATTGTCTAACTATAGAACCTGGCGACCTTAAAAAGTCCTGACTGGCAGGCACACAGAATGAAGATACAGTTTGAAATTAAGGAAAAAATGCCTGAAATTATCGAGGAAATAATGCATTCTGATAAATGGCAGACAAATGTATTTGAGAAAATGCAAGGTTTGAAGCGTGTTAAAATCAAAGATCCTCAGTTTGATTCCGAGGCATGTATCGAGATCTGGGACCGTGAAATCCATATCCGGACCGCATGGTCTAATTATACCTATCGTATCTTTATGCGTGGGGATTCCGTTTGGTGTGAGTATATTGGTGCTTATCGCGGATTGTTGGAACAGAAACTCTTGCCGACTCTTACTCCCAAATTGAATATTTTGGATTCGGAAGTGGTGGAGAGCTCTCTTACCGGAAATAAAAAGGAAACTTTACGTACCTATGGCACAGAAAATCTTAAATTGAAAAACTTTCGCCGTGGAAACTTCAAGGAAGAATATAATAGAGCATCACCTATGGATCATCCAACTGTAGTATATGATGAGTATATAAAGGAAGGAATGCCAATGCCTTCACCGTATGATAAAAAAGGGTGAAAAACTTTTTGCTAATTGACAAGTGAGAGTTGACTGTCGAGCTTTGCGCTCGGTATATAAATCGGCTGAAAACCGAAATAACCGTCCACTCTCATTTGTTAATTTTGTTTTATACTATTGCATAACATAAGTATATCAGGAATGGCAAGAGATATAGTTGCCATCAACAGGAAAAATCTCTTATTACTTTTTTTCATGACTTTTCTGTATTAATGGATGTATATAATGTGTAAGCCTCTGCTAGTCAAAATTTCATGTGGTGCATGGTCAAACAAGAAGGATACTAACAATTGTAGCCATCCCAAATCTCTGCATCCTCATAGAAAGTACGCTTGATCTGCAAATTACTGTTAATATTGTGCTATAAAACAGTCTATTTTTATCTAATGTGTGCGGTAAAACATATAAAAAAGCTTGTTTTTTACCAGAAAAGCGTTATATAATTTGGAGGAAAAGGGACTTTCCATATATCTTTGCTGCCGTTAAGAACAAGAAAACGATTCCTTAGCGAAGGAAAAAGCTCTTGTTTACTTCCTGAAAATCAGGAGTCGGAAGAATGAAACTTCCTTGTGGAGACGTTGTTCCGATTAAGTTTAACGTAAAAATGATGATATGAAAGTAAGAGCTTATGTTCTCTTTGTTGCAGCTGCGTTGCTTGCCATTTCAGCCGGAACAAAAAACGCGAGACCTACTGAGGGTGTAAACCCTGGAGATCTTGCGCCGAGAATAGAGTTTTTGGGAAACGGAAGTGATTCCAGTTTCCAAAATCATTCAGGACGCTACACTTTGCTTAATTTCTGGGCAGCTTACGATGCTGAATCGAGGGCCCGTAACGTTCAATTATGGAATGAAGTTAATAAGATGAGTTCAGACAAAATTGACATGTGCTCAATCTCGATGGACGAGAAGCCGTCTATCTTTACCGAGACGGTAAAGGCTGACAAGCTGGAAGGTACAAAACAATTTCATGAAGGACTCGGAAAAAAGTCAAAGTTGTATGGGGAGTATAGACTGGATAAGGGTTTCCAGAACTTCCTGATAGACGACAAAGGAGTTATTATAGCCGCCAATGTGACTCCGGATCAATTGACAAAGATGCTTGAAAAAATTTAATCAGTAGATTATTTATTATTTTAGAAAGAGTTGTTTCGTTTATTCGGAACAACTCTTTTTTTATTTTAATGAATACTGAAAGCTCCATCCACTAATAGAGCGTGACCATCTATGAAACTTGCTTGCGGGCTACACAACCAAAGTACAGCATTGGCAATTTCTTCCGGTTGACCAAGCCGTCCTGCCGGAATATCACGTACTAGTTCCTGCTCTAAAGAAGGATTACGTCGCATTAGGTCTTCTGCCATCGGAGTACGGATAACTCCAGGACATATGGCGTTGATGCGAATGTTTTGCGCTGCATAATCAATGGCAGCAGTACGTGTCAGTCCGATAATGGCATGTTTGCAAGCAATATAGGCAGCCTGTCCAGGAAACCCCGTGACACCTCCTTGAGAAGAGGTATTAACGATAGCTCCTCCTCCTTGCTTCTGCATCTGAAGAATTTCGTAACGCATACAATTCCATACCCCTTTTAAATCAACAGCTATAGTGCGGTCAAACTCATCATCGGTAATCTCTGCCATCGGACGTTGCGGAGTTTGTATGCCTGCATTATTAAGAGTTGCATCCAATCGACCATAAGCCGCCACAATCCAATTAATCATCGCCTTTACAGCTTGAGTGTCCGATACATCGCATCGGTATGCTACAGCTTTGTAACCTTTAGAGAGTAATTTTTCTACTTGTTCTTTAGGTTCACAAATGTCAGCCAATACGGTTGTGTACCCTGCTTTAGCAAAAGCTTCAGCGCAAGCGAGTCCAATGCCCATAGCAGCCCCGGTTACTAAAGCAATTTTTTCTTCCATTGTTGTTGTCATAATTATCTGATTTTTAAAATGAATATTATTATAGAATCACAATGCAAAGGTACAGGGATTTTGATGCAGGGGTTTTGTTGTGTGGTTCAAATTGCTTTGTTGAGAAGTTCACAAATAAAAAAAGTCTCACATAAATTGCGAGACTTTTTTTATTATTGTATATCTTTTATCGGAGGAACACCATACGTTTCTTTATAAATTTTTGAGAAATGAGAGAGATTCTTGAATCCTACTTTAAAACAAACATCCGATACCTTAAGCCCTCCTTGCCGTATTAACTCGTGAGCGGCTTCAAGACGGCGGCGTATTAGCCATTCTCGCGGGGAAAGTATACTGCACTTTTTGAAATCGCGTTTAAAGGTAGACAGGCTCCGACCGGTATAGTTGGCGATTTCTTCCATTGAGATGTCATTCATATAATTGCTTTCCATAAAATCCAATATGTCGATTTTCCACGGGTCTGTAAAATCAAAAACAGAGGCGTACAGACTTTTGCCTGTATTTAGCAACACATAAATGCCCTCAACCATTTTCAATTGTAATAATTCTTCTGTTGGCTGAATGTTTGACTTAAAGTAAGGTGTCATGGATTCAAACAGGCTTACGATGTCAGGGCGATTGGATGGTAATTGGCACAGGCTTATTTTATCTCGTTTAGCATCTTTAGGTATTGTATTTCGGTCTAGTTGACTGTAAAAACTACGCAAAAACTTTGTCGTGAACATTAGGAAAATGGCTTTAAACTGTTCTCCGTTCCATGCTTGTTTGGTCATTTGTACTCTGAAATCCTTACGGATAAAGGCGCAATCCCCTCTGTGCAATCGAGTGATTTTGCCCCTTTCATCGATTATCATTTCACCAGAGTACACATATACTAACACATGGGAATGATTATGATGCAAACAACTTTTTCCTCCGTCAAAATACATTGCCAAGAAAAAGTCTGAATAATGTAAAGTATTGATTCCGTCCGTCATTTTTTCTATTTGATTATAAACATAAATTCATCTTACAAAAATAGTTGTTTCTACAAGAAAGGACTTTGTTGTGAAGCTCAAATTCAGATTGGACTATTCTTGAATATAAGGAATAGGGCCGGATAATAAGGGAACATTCCTCTTTATTGAGATAATCATCTATCCATCCAAGTTTTGAAGTCAGATACACGCTCTCTGCTGACAAGGATATCTTCTTTCTCGTGCCAGTTAGCAAGAATAATTTTTATCCTATTTGACGAGTATGTGATCATATCCTGAATAGCATAGTAATTAACTATGAAATTTCTGTTAATTCTGTAAAATAGCATTGGATCAACCAATTGTTGTATTTTATCTAATGAGTAATCGACAGGATAACTTTTGCCGAAGTTGGAGAGAAGGAATACAGACCGTTCAAGAATATAAAAGCAGAAAATATCCGATGTCAGAATTGATTTGTAATGTTCGCCTATCTTTATCAAAAAGCGTTCTTTATTCCGGACAGGTAACTGTTGAATGATGGATTCATATTTAGAATAATCCTGTATCGTTCTATATATCGCATTGAATTTGTCGATGGCACCTCGCAATTCATCCGGGTTAATAGGTTTCAATAAATAATCTATACTGTTTACCTTGAAAGCTTTTAAAGCATATTCATCGTAAGCTGTAATAAAAATAACGGGAGTTTTTATTCGGATTTTCTCAAAGATCTCAAAACACAGTCCATCCTCAAGCTGAATATCCATAAATATCAATTCGGAACTCCGGTATTCAAAGAGCCAATTGACAGATTGCTCAACCGATTCAAGCACATTGATCACTTTTATCTCCGGATCGATTTCTTTCAGCAGACGGATTAGCCTCCGGGAAGCCGGGCGTTCATCTTCTATTATCAATACTTTCATCTTGAATGTCTATAACGTGTATTTTTACTATGAATTCATTATTTTCCCGGCTTACAATCATCTCCTTGCCTGTAATAAGTTTAATTCGTTTCTTTAAATTGGACAAGCCTGTACCATATGAGTTTTCCAGTATATTTTTTTTCTGTATATTGTTTGAAACAACAATAAACAGTCCTTCCTCATAGATGTTTATTTTTAAAGGATTGTTTTCCGAAGCTGAATTGTGCTTCAGGGCATTCTCCACCAATGTCTGCAATGATACCGGTACTATTCTGTATTTTCTAATATTAGGGATATTTATATCAAGAGCAATTTTATCACCATCACGTTCTTGTTGCAATTGGAAATAGTTCGCTATAAACGTAATTTCTTTTTCCAATGGTACTAAATCCATCTCTTCATTATCCAGTATATACCTGTAGATACCCGATAACTTTTGAATATAACTGTCTGCTTTTTTCGGCTCTTCGTATACCAGTTCAGACAAGGTATTCAGGCTGTTAAACAGGAAGTGCGGATTAACCTGTGTTTTCAAGGTTTTATATTGATATTTCAGATTCTCCTCCCTCAATTTTTGTTCGTTGTCAATGGCTTGACGCCATGTTGTATAAAAAAACACAACACAGCATATAAACAGCCCGATTGAAAGGGATATTATTGCTCCTGGCCCTATTCTGTTTATGAAATTCTCCATGCCCCATCCTTTAATCCGGAATAATACGTAATTACCCGAATAATATAGAGTAAGTGCAATAAACAATGTGGCAAGGAGGGAGAACACGAATGAGGGAATAAGTCCCTTTTTCAATTGGGCAATCGACTTTTTTGAATTGTTGCCGAGTATCCTGATAAATAAATAAGCAATATTCAAAACAGACAGTAAATTAGTTATACCAAACACGACTGTTGTAACATCAAACGGACTTAGGTCCTCGGATAAACTTATGATCATACTGGATCCGAAGCTAAATAGTACTGCAACAACTAATAGTGCTCTTGTATTCTGTTTCATTTATGCAAATTTAATAATTATCCCGAAAGTTAGAACTGTGGTTTTCAAATCGTTTCAATTGATTCTCGACAAGGTTATGTATCTTACCGTATACTTTATATCACTATATGACAGTGTCTTTTCTTTTATGTCCATAAGTACATCTTCCGTCAGATTTGCATATTCGATCTGTTTATCGGAAAGGGAAACATAAATCTCACCCCAATAATGGCTTCTGCCCTTTATTGCAATATTTTCATATTCCAGGTTTAAAGGATTATTCATAACCGAATATTTCAAAATGGCACATATCTCATTATTGATTTCCGTAATTCCCAACCATGTAATTCTTGTGTCTTTATTCTCAAATGTTCCATAGGCTATTCCCAGTTCCCGGTTTATGTTTGTGGCTTTGTATTCGGTATTTAATTTTAAAGAATCCCAGTATTCATACGCAAATACCTCAAAGCTCAAAACATCCCACATCAAATTCATAATCAGCGGATCTGCTTCTGGTAAATTTTTTTTGAAGAAATCAGCAGGTATAATTTCTGCCCCCTGTTTATACTTGAAGTTTTCCATATAGTTGATTCTTTTGCCTTTGGGAAATTCAGTATAAAGAGATTTGGATTTGCATAAATAGATATTTTCCCATTGGACAGAGTCATTTTTACAGGTTAAGTCACCTGTAATTCTGTTTTTTACTTGAAAATCACCGGATAAATCAAAGTCATAATAATCTGTTATCATGTGGAAAGAGCTGGCCTGCGATTTATCAAGTTCAAGTGCCGGAAGAGACTTAAGATAAGCCAATGTGTTTGCCATCTGTGAAAACGTACGGTTTGCAGTAAATGTTACTGCCATCAATGTTAGAAATAAACTTAATGCTTTCATTTCTTTGTGTTTTCATGTGAATATTTATCACAAAGAAAAGCTCTGTTCTTTACATGACTAAATAAAAGTTGCTCAACCGTTGTTTCAGGTCGACGAATTGTATAAAATATATTTTTATTCGTTTTATATTTTTATCCGTTTGATACAACAAGCATTGTACTTGATAAATGTAGTTTTGAGCGGATGTGTATAAATCCGGAGACATCTATTCTATATATCTTAATATTTTACAAGGATTACCGGCGGCTATACAGTTGGCAGGAATAGATTTTGTAACAATGCTTCCTGCTCCGATTGTTGTGCCATCTCCTATAGTTACTCCTGGTAAGATAATACTGCCTCCACCGATCCATACATTTTTTCCTATGTGGACGGGGGTGGCCAAAGACTTCCAAAAATGGCTCTTTTCATCAAGACGTTCAAGTGGATTTGTAGAATGAAATACTGTATAAATATGAACACTCGGACCAATTCCCGAAAAATCTCCGATAGTTATTGTATTGCAATCCAGAAAAACACAGTTCATGTTTATTTCCACATTCTTCCCTATATGTATATTTTCTCCGTAATCAACGAAAAAAGGTGCTGAAATCCATACATTTTCACCTCTCGACCCTACTAATTCATCCAATAGGGCAGACTGTTTTTTTATATCGTCTGAAGGGGTGTTGTTATAGTCTTTTTGTAATTGCTTTGCTTTATGCCATCTGTTTATTAGTGTCTTATCTCCACAATCATAAGGTTCCCCGGCCAGCATCTTTTCTTTCTCTGTTTTCATAATCATATATTTTTTGTAGTCTTTTGTTTATCACTCATATTTCTAATAATTGTACAAATATAGGAAAGATACCGAATATCAAAAGGAGGTATCTTTGGTTTCAACTGTTTTAGTGTATTTCTATCGTATTTTTAATAGTTGACAACCATATCTTGCTTGTTTGGGTAAAAGAGAATTTCTAAAGTGTTGGAACTTTTGTTTTATATACATATTTTTACAGTGCAAAATTAAAATACTAACTATTCATATCTCAATTATGACAAAGTTTATAAGAGACCATTGATTCTTTTTATCGTTCAGTTTGATCAGTGGAGACAAAGCGGTGAATTCCGTTCCTGAAGATTATTACAGCACGATAGCATTGGCAGATACGGCGGTAGCCTATGTGAATAAATATGCAGATCTTTATGTATCTGGCATTTCACTGTCCGCATTGGCCGTTGCATGCACTGCCGGAAGATATTGAAAAATATAAAGATACATATAAAGATGGTTGGCAGGCTATACGTGAATCCCGTTACCACCGGATGAAAGAAATGAAATTATTGGGTAATGCGGACAATTTTCTTTCTCCCCGCCAGTTCAACGACTCTTGGGAAGAGAACCCGACCAAAGAAAGGGATGCCCGTGCGATGGCTGTTCATGCAGCAATGGTCGACCGGATGGACCAGGAAATTGGTCGTATAATAGAAACGCTTCGTAAAAACGGTCAGTTGGATAATACCTTAATCCTTTTTATGTCGGATAACGGGTGCAGCAACGAAGACTGCCAGAATTATTCGGAAGGCGAGAATGACCGTCCGGCGGAAACACGTGATGGACGGAAAATCGTTTATCCCCGTCAGAAAGAGGTGATGCCCGGTCCGGAAACCAGTTATGCTTCTGTAGGGGCTAAATGGGCGAATGCTGCTAATACTCCATTCCGTTTATGGAAGGCAAAATCGTATGAAGGGGGTATTTATACTCCGATGATCTCCCACTGGCCGAAAGGAATCAAATAGCCGAAAGGCTCGATTACAACACAGATGGGACACGTAATGGATATTATGGCTACTTGCCTGGATATCTCCGGTACGAAATATCCGACAGAATATAATGGGCATAAGATAATACCTTTGGCTGGTCAGAGTCTGGATCCGATGTTTAAAACCGGTGTGCGTAAAGGGCATAATGAATTATGTTTCGAACATTTCAACGAGAAAGCTCTGATAGATGCTTTCGGTTGGAAGATTGTTTGGCCAAACAATAGGAAAAGCTGGGAACTTTACAATTTGAATGAAGATCGCAGCGAAATGTATAATTTGGCAGAGTAATATCCGGATAAGGTAAAAGATATGGTGGTCCGTTATGAAGAGTGGGAGAAAGATTATATGGTTGTTCCCCGCCCGAAGTAAAAGATAAAAACTTAAAAAAAATGAAATATCAACATGAATAGTTATGGTTTGAAGCCATAAAGAATCTCCGGTAACGCTTCCTTTTATTTTATCTTTCCTTAATTATTGGGAAAAAGCCGTATATTTGTCTTAATTTCTTGTTTATATAGTATGCATATAATAAGGAAACAAATCTATGGAAGAAGAAAACAACATATTTAAGAAATTTCAGGAGTCCTTCAATCATTTGAACGGACATTTTCACATATTGGAACAGCGTGTACCGGTGGAGCTTCAAATGGAATATTTTAAATATTCGGAAGAGGTAAAGAAAAATAAACCGGAATTGACAGATTCGGATTATGTGGTTTTTATGGAAGGGCTGGAAGATCCTGAGGTGACGACAGAACGTAAGAAATATATATTGTCTGTATTGGCTACATCCCGGCAGGTCAAAGCTTACCGCATGCTCGAAGACTACGTGAAGTCTCCTGGGCAGGATGTAAGAGACTGGGCAAGTATGGCATTGATGGAAAGCCGTATTTCTCTGGAATCCGAATTGTCGGATGAAAAACAGATTTATATATCTACTGGTTTAGGAGGAAAAGGGGAGAAGTTACGTTTTTATGTGTTGATACTTGCAAAAGATTTAAAACCTTTTCAGGATTATCAACGGACTGTAATTGAACGTGAATTTGCCTATTCACTGCCAAGAGCCGATTGTGAGATCGAACGCCTTACCATACACGATGAATATGTGGAGCTGGTATTCCTTATACCGGTACGTACAGATATAAAACTAACACTCGACAAAATAATAAACGAATGTAACCAATACGGTGATTTTCTTTCGGATGTTTTTACGATAACGAATGTAAAGGAGTTGACGGAAGATGAAATCACAGCAATTTTAGAGAAAAAGCATGGGGGAGACAATCAAGCAAGCCGTTAAATACGGCTTAGTTGGAGCGAGTAATACGCTTATTACAGCAAGTGTCATATGGATTATGATGAAGTTGTGCGGGTTTTCGGAGGTAACATCCAATATAACCGGGTATGTTGCCGGAGTTTTAAACAGTTTCATATGGAATAAGCAGTGGACATTCCAAAGTTCGGCGGGATGGATTAGCAGTGCTATGCGTTTCGGTGTCGTATTCGGCATTTGCTATTTGCTGCAACTGGGTTTCCTAATGTTTGTTTTGATGCCTTATGTGCCGATAGATCCGTATTACAATCAGTTGATTGCTATGGCATTTTATACAATGATTAATTTTTTGATGAATAAATTCTATACATTCAAGAATTAGAATTTATTTTAATCACAATAAATACCAATTAAATGGAAAACCAAAAAACACTGGGCCCTGTACAGAAGACTGTAGTAGGTGTCCAGTTTCTTTTTGTTGCATTCGGGGCAACTGTTCTTGTGCCATTACTCGTTGGCATGGATCCTTCAACAGCTCTTTTTACAGCTGGGTTAGGAACCTTATTATTTCATCTGGTAACCAAAGGAAAGGTTCCTATTTTTCTAGGGAGCAGTTTTGCTTTTGTTGCACCGATTGTAAAGGCTACGGAGTTATATGGGTTACCCGGAACCATGTCGGGACTTGTTGCCGTAGGTGCGGTTTATGCGATTATGAGTTTACTGATCAAACTGAGAGGTATCGGATTTATCAAGACATTATTTCCTCCGGTTGTAATTGGGCCGGTTATTATATTGATCGGTTTATCGCTGGCCGGCTCAGGGGTGAATATGGCGAAGGAAAATTGGGGATTGGCATTGGTGGCATTGCTGACTGCTATATTCGCGTCATTGCTGGGTAAGGGAATGCTTAAACTTATTCCTATTTTTTGTGGTATTGTTGTTGGTTATGCCGTGGCAAGTATATTCGGTCTGGTAGATTTTGAGCCGGTGATAGCTGCCCCATGGTTTGCACTCCCTCAGTTTGTAAAACCTGCTTTGTCATGGGAAGCTATTATTTTTATGATACCGGTTACAATTGCTCCGATCATTGAACATATAGGTGATGTCTATGCTATAAATGAAGTCGCAGGTAAGGATTTTGTAAAAGATCCGGGGCTTCACCGGACTATGTTGGGGGATGGGCTGGCTTGTGTTGCTGCCGGCTTTATCGGAGGTCCTCCTGTGACTACTTATTCGGAAGTAACCGGGGCTATTTCACTAACGAAGATAACAGATCCGGCAGTAATCCGTATAGCTGCTGTAGCCGGTATTGTGTTTTCTGTATTTGGAAAAGTCAGTGCTTTACTTAAAAGTATTCCGCAGGCGGTATTGGGGGGAATTATGTTGTTACTGTTCGGTACGATTGCCGCAGTCGGCATTAATAGTCTTATTCATAACCGGACAAATCTAGGCGATACACGCAATTTGATTATCGTATCCCTGATTTTGACATTTGGTATAGGTGGAGCGGCTATCGAATTCGGTGGATTTACAATGGCTGGTATCGGACTGTCTGCTATGCTCGGGATCGTCTTAAATTTGTTATTACCCAAGAAAGATAAAGGGAATAGTTAAGGTTGCTGATATTTTATGCAGATTTACCATTTTATAAATTAAAAGAAAAAGGACATTTATAGTGCAGTTTAATACTACTGTGGCGGATTAGATGCTGTAAATCTCCTTTAATTTATCTACCTTTGTGCTGCTTTTACTAAAAAGCTCGTATGTTTAATCTGTTTCGATAAAAGAGGCATAGCCTATGCAAAAGTCAGACTGCATCATCGGAGTGGAACATGTGTCCAAAAATTTCGGCGACAAAGCCGTACTGAATGATGTGAATTTGTTGGTCCGTAAGGGCGAGTTTGTAACGATATTGGGACCTTCAGGGTGCGGTAAGACCACCTTGTTGCGATTGATTGCAGGCTTTCAGACTGCTTCGGAAGGTATAATAACCATAGCAGGGAAAGATATAACGCAGACACCTCCTCATAAACGTCCGGTTAATACTGTATTCCAGAAGTATGCTCTTTTTCCTCATCTCAATGTTTTCAATAATATTGCTTTCGGTTTAAAACTGAAAAAATTGCCTAAGGCGGTTACCGAAAAGAAAGTGAAACAGGCATTAAAAATGGTAGGGCTTACGGATTATGAATATCGTGATGTGGATTCCCTGTCCGGAGGACAACAGCAGCGTGTGGCGATAGCCCGTGCAATTGTAAATGAGCCCGAAGTTCTTTTGCTGGACGAACCGCTTGCAGCTCTTGACCTGAAGATGCGTAAGGATATGCAGATGGAATTGAAGGCGATGCACAAAACTTTGGGCATCACTTTCGTCTATGTAACTCACGATCAGGAGGAAGCGCTCACTCTTAGCGATACGATAGTCGTAATGAGTGAGGGAAGAATCCAGCAGATAGGTACGCCTACCGATATATATAATGAACCGGTTAATTCTTTTGTTGCCGATTTTATCGGGGAAAGTAACATACTGAATGGTAAAATGATTAAGGATAAACAGGTCTTTTTTGCCGGACATGAATTCGAATGTGTGGACGAAGGTTTCGGAGAACAAATACCTGTCGATGTTGTGCTTCGGCCGGAAGATATATACATATTCGAACCATCTGAGGCAGCCATGCTTACCGGTACGGTTACTTCTTCCATTTTTAAGGGTGTCCATTATGAAATGATGGTACAGACAAAAGAGGATTATGAATTTATGGTTCAGGACTACCATTATTTTGAAGTGGGACAGGAAGTCGGTTTACTCGTTAAGCCTTTTGATATACATGTAATGAAGAAAGAACGGATTTGCAATACGTTCGAAGGAAAGCTGATAGATTCTACTCATGTGGAATTTTTAGGCAGTACGTTCGAATGTAAGGAAACGCCGGGTATTGAAGAAGGAGCTCCGGTTCTGGTGCAGGTAAACTTTGAGCATGTAATCCTGGAAGATAATGAAGAAGACGGAATCCTGACAGGAGAGGTGAAGTTTATCCTTTATAAAGGCAACCACTATCATTTGACGGTGTCTTCCGATTGGGATGAAGATATTTATGTGGATACGAATGATGTATGGGACGACGGAGACCGTGTGGGCATAACCATTGCCCCTGAAAATATACGAATTGCTCAAATGGTAAAGGAGGAAGGTGGTGATCAGTAAGTTTTCAGATTTTTTCATGAAGCGAAGGAACTGGACGATTCCTTATGCATTGTTCCTTTTTATTTTTGTGGTGATGCCTTTGCTGCTGATCGTGTTTTATGCTTTTACGGATGCGGAAGGGAGCTTTACTTTCGCTAATTTCAGGAAGTTCATGGTTCATCCGGAGGCAATCAATACATTTGTCTATTCTATCGGAATTGCGATTATAACTACACTGGTTTGTCTGATATTAGGTTATCCTGCTGCTTATATACTGGCACATAAACATTTCAATGTATCTCGCACGATGGTAGTTCTGTTTATTCTGCCGATGTGGGTGAATATTTTGATTCGTACGTTGGCAACTGTTGCTTTATTTGATTTTTTGAATTTACCATTGGGAGAGGATGCTTTGGTGTTCGGTATGGTTTACAACTTCCTGCCGTTTATGATTTATCCTATTTATAATACCTTGCAGAAAATGGATCAGAGCCTGATAGAAGCGGCTCAGGATTTGGGAGCAAACCCATTTCAGGTTTTTATGAAAACGATTCTTCCCTTGTCGTTGCCGGGAATCATGAGTGGGATTGTGATGGTATTTATGCCGACAGTCTCCACTTTCGCTATAGCAGAACTTCTGACAATGAATAATATAAAGCTGTTCGGTTCTACCGTACAGGAAAGTATCTACAACGGTATGTGGAATTACGGTGCGGCGCTTTCTTTAATCATGTTGCTGCTGATAGGCATTACTATCCTGTTTACGAATGAGGATGACAGTGCTTCAAATGAAGGAGGAGGGGTGATATGATGAAGAAACTTTTGGCAAAAGGATACCTCTGGCTGTTGTTGGCAATTCTTTACTCTCCGATATTGATTATTATGATTTTCTCGTTTACGGAGGCAAAGGTATTGGGCAACTGGACCGGATTTTCAACAAAACTTTATAGCTCACTGTTTGCCGGGGGAACCCATCGTTCGCTGGTAAGTGCTTTGTGGAATACATTTACTATTGCAATGATAGCTGCAACCATATCTACCATATTGGGAAGTATTGCGGCGATAGGCATTTTTAATTTGCGCTCACGTACCCGGCAGATGATGAATTTTGCAAATGCAATTCCGATGATGAATGCCGATATTATCACTGGTGTGTCTTTATTCTTGTTGTTTGTGAGTTTCGGTATTTCGCAAGGGTTTACAACGGTAGTGCTGGCGCATATCACATTTTGTACTCCATATGTCGTATTGAGCGTAATGCCCCGTTTAAAGAAAATGAACCAGAATGTCTATGAGGCGGCATTGGATTTGGGGGCAACTCCTTTTCAGGCGTTGCGTAAAGTCATTTTTCCAGAAATCCGTCCGGGGATGATTAGCGGTTTCATTTTGGCTTTCACATTATCTATCGATGATTTTGCCGTTACGATTTTCACCATTGGCAATGAAGGGCTTGAAACATTGTCAACCTTCATTTATGCTGATGCCCGTAAGGGAGGATTGACTCCGGAATTGCGTCCGCTTTCAACCATCATCTTTGTTACCGTGTTAGTATTATTGATTGTCATCAATAAACGTTCCGGCAAATCAACGACATAATCAAGTTATAAAGAGGAAATGAAGACCAGACTGATTCATATATTCATAGTTTTGCTTGCCTGTTGCGGATTATTTTCTTCCTGTAAGGATTCGGAAGAAGAACGCAGCCGGATATTGAAAATATATAACTGGGGCGATTACATAGACGAATCGATCCTTGAAGAATTCCCTGCTTGGTATAAGGAACAGACCGGGGAGAATGTACGTATCATCTACCAGGTGTTTGATATTAACGAAATCATGCTGACTAAGGTTGAACTCGGGCATGAAGATTTCGACCTGATCTGTCCGTCCGAATATATTATTGAAAGGATGTTAAGGAAAAACCTTCTGTTGCCTATTAACCGTGATTTCGGAAAAACACCGGATTATATTAAGAATGTATCTCCTTATATTCAGGAACAACTCGATAAATTAAGTTATGACGGCAGAAAAACGAACGACTATGTCGTACCTTATATGTGGGGGACTGCCGGCTTACTTTATAATAAAAAATTCATTTCCGACGAGGAAGTAACAGGCTGGGAATGTCTTTGGGACCCGAAGAACAAGGGACGTATATTAATGAAAGACAGTTACCGGGATGCCTACGGGACAGCCATTATCTATGCAAATGCCGAATCGCTGCAGAATGGGACTGTTACTGTTGAGCAGTTAATGAACGACAGCTCTCCGGAAGCAATAGCCCTTGCTGAAGAATACCTTAAAAAGCTGAAACCGAATATTGCCGGATGGGAAGCAGATTTCGGAAAAGAAATGATGACCCGCAATAAGGCTTGGCTGAACCTGACCTGGAGTGGAGACGCCATGTGGTCCATACAGGAAGCGGAAGCGGTAGGGGTGGACCTTGGCTATGATGTTCCAAAAGAAGGTAGTAATATTTGGTACGATGGATGGGCTATCCCGAAATTTGCACGTAACGTGAAGGCTGCCAGTTATTTTATTGATTATCTTTGCAGACCGGATATAGCTTTGCGGAATATGGATGCAATCGGTTATGTGAGTGCCATTGCAACTCCGGAGATTCTGGAAGCGAAGATGGATACTACTATTACGACGCTTTCCGATTTGAGTTATTTCTTCGGACCGGAAGCAAAAAGTATCCCGATAAATCATGTGCAGTATCCGGACCGGGCTGTAGTGGAACGTTGCGCCATGATTCGCGACTTCGGTGATAAAACAGAACAGGTACTGGAAATGTGGAGCCGGGTGAAAGGCGATAATTTGAATACGGGAATTGTATTGCTTATCTTCACTGTTTTCGGAGTCTTGTTTGTCTGGATTGTATATCGTAGAATTGTTGAGTATAAGCAGAAGAACCGGCATAACCGCCGCCGTCGTAAACACCCTGTAAAATGAAAAAACTATGGAAGGCATTAAAAATTTGATTATCGACCTTGGAGGGGTAATAGTTAATCTCGCACGTCTCCGTTGTATTGAAGCTTTCGAATCTTTGGGTGTGGATATACGTGAGAAACTGGTCAATAATTATCAGCATAAAGGCCTTTTCATGAAATTGGAATTGGGAACGATTACCCCGGAAGCCTTTTATGATGGTATTCGTAGTCTGACCCAGCAGTATCTTACAGATGACCAGATAGATGGAGCCTGGATTGCCATGTTGGAAGATGTCCCCGATTATAAACTGGACCTGCTGCTTGATTTACGAAATCGCTACAATACGTTTTTATTGAGTAATACAAATCAAATTCATTGGGAATGGTCCGAACGTGCTTATTTCTCTTATCAGGGGCACGATGCCAGTGACTTTTTTAATAAGGTATATCTTTCCTACCAGCTTCATATGTTGAAGCCTAATGCCGATATTTTCGAATATGTGTTGAAAGATGCCGGTCTTAATCCGGAAGAAACCTTGTTTATTGATGATGCAAGCCAGAATTGCCGTACTGCTGAACATTTAGGGATGAGTACCTATACGCCTCAGGCAAGAGAAGACTGGTCGCATATATTTAAATAAAAATGTCCCGGCCTGATATAAGCCGGAATCTATTTGTTATTTGCACCACAGTTTGTAATCCTCAAAAGTAGAGTCGGAAAAATCGGGAATAACCTTATATACTTTATCTTTCAACGCCTTCTCGGGATTGGTGGTACTTAATCCGATTATACGCATTCCTGCCTGAGTTGCAGCTTCTACACCAGCAAAGGAATCTTCAAAAACCAGACAGTCTTCAGGCGAAATATTCAGGTCGGCTGCTGCCAACTGATAGCACATAGGGTCCGGCTTGCCTCTGGTAATACGGTCGGCTGTAACTACTGTATCGAACATATTATGCAAGTTCAGTACATTGAAAGCCCGTTGTACTTTTGCATTGTCCGAGCTGGTAACCAAGCCAATGGCAACACCATTCTTTTTTAATGTTTCCAGAAATTCCAAGGCTCCCTTTACCGGAGGAAGAGGCATGATTTGATCAAATTCCATAGATTCCCGGAGTACCATCTGTCTAAACTCTTCTGAGAACTGGGAGAAGTATTTTTTCAATATGTAAGGCATTGTAGTACCTTTTATACTGGATGCAAAATCTTTGATATTTAATCCATACCGTTCACTGGCTTCATTCCAGTAAACATCATAGATAGGTTCGGAATCAACAATCACACCGTCAAAATCAAAAAGGGCTGTTTTCAGTTTTATATCCTGCATTATAATGTCTGATTTCAAATTCGTAACTAGTATTATTTTTCTTTGGAGAAGCTGTAGAGTACGATTCTTGCACTCAACTCACCGATAACATTCGGAGTAGCAGTAAGTAGCTCAAATGCATATGTATCTCCATAGTTGCCTATAAGTGTATCGACATTCTTTTCCGAGATGAACAAATAACCTTCTTCCGGCTGGTCTGTCTCAAAATTATGGAACTTGTTGCCCATATAGAAATTCAGTCCGTATAAGTTCCGGTAATATTTAAGGTTATTCATTACATACATGTTTGAATCGTTCAAAGGAAAATCTTTTACTACCTGTTCAGCAAAAGGACGGGAGGAAACCCCTTGGCGTATTCCACGCATGATAACTCCGTCGATCAAAAGATTCACACAGAATGTCAGTGCAATGGTTGCATACAATATTTTGATATTGATTTTCTTGAACATCTGATAATACACTGTGCCTAAGGCAAGAAGCAGAATTAACAGAATACAAATTGTCAGTCCGTTTGGAGCTGTAAACATATTGGCTACGTGTGATACGGCTTCAATAACTTCCACATTCTGTGTATACTGTCCGGCTATTACTACCGGATTGATGATACCTGCCATTGTCAGGATTATTCCAATCATAACAACTGCTACTACCGAAGCAAGAAATGCTGCGAACACACGGGTTACTTTAGTCCGATATTCGGTAATATACAGTGCATATTGAGATAAAAAGACTGCGATAAACGGGTAAGCAGGCATCAGGTATGTACTGCGTTTGCTAAGCGGTATTGAATAGAAGAAGAGAATACAAACAACGGCTACCAGACTGAATAGTTTTTCTTTTTCCATGGAAAGAATCCCGTGCCAGCTATCTTTTAAGATCTGTTTGAACGACTTTTCCGGCTTGCGGTATTTCAATCCGAACAAAGAGAAAAAGAAAAATATTGTCCAGGGAATAAAGCCGGCGGCTAAAGTAACCAGATTGAACCACGGACCGTTCTCATGTCCCAAATCATACTGGATATTCGGTGTGCTTAGGTGGAAGAAGCGTCCGAAGTTTTCGGCTAAAACTACATTCAGAAAATCATCTCCTCCCTGCTTGTATGCCGAAACATACCATAGAAGAGGCAGGAACATGGATGAAACCCCCGCATATAACAATGCTTTAAATATGGTCAGCAAAGAGTATTTACGCAGCATCAACAGGTATACGCCAAACACAAACAGTGGCAATACCACTCCGACGGGACCTTTGGTAAGCACTGCACATCCCAATAAAGCAGGGATAATGATAGGCACACCCTTCAATTCCAGTTGGTCTTCCCATCGATATAACTGGTATAGTCCGATTACCATGAAAGCAGTCAACAACATATCCACCCGTGTTGTCATTCCCGCGCGGTGTATCTCCACGCAGGTGATAAGCAGGAGTGTCGCTATAAATGCTTGTTGGAAACGCAGACGTCGTCCGAAGAAGATTAATGTAAAACCAATCAGAGTAATAAAAGCCAATGCCGATGGCAGGCGGGAAGTAAATTCCGATACATATCCCTGTGGATAAGAAAAAGCAGCCATCAGCCAATGTGCCATCGGTGGCTTATAGGCAAATTCATTTGCATATACCTGAGGCAATACCCAGTTACCGCTTTCCAGCATTGAAACAGCTACCGCAGCTTCGCGGGGTTCTCCTTTAGTGGAAAAGTCTCCTAAGCCAATCCAGGGTAAAACAGAAATAATACAAATGACGATTATCATTGTTACCGGCTTCTGCAGGTAAAGATATTGAAGAGTAGGTGTACGCATATTCTTAATAAGAAAAAGGAATTATCCTATTAGTTATTTAAAATTTAAATACAAAAGAACGACTTTTTACGGACATTACCGCATTTTTAAACACTTTTATGTCCCTAAAGATTCCTTGATCGCGGCACGGATAATTTCTGCATCTTCCTTATTCTCCTTTAAAATAGAAAGGATAAGATTCAGATAACTTTCCTTGTTGCTGATACCGCAGAGGTTACATAACCGGGATTGAGGTAATACACCTTTCTGATTGTATACACGAAGGATATTTTTATAATCGCCGGTTTCTGCATATTGTATGAAATCTTTTTTTATTTTGCTATAGATTTCTTCCACGTGCACATTTTCACGGATACTTTCCACATGTTCTCTTAGTTGTTCCATTGTAGTAATTTTCCGGTCCACCGTTGTTTCCAGTCTTTTCCGTACACGGTGTTTGGCATGGAGGATAACCTGGCTATCCAAATCTTTCAGGAATAGTTTGATTACATTTTCTTTTACCTGGCTAAACACTGCTTCCGGTTCTCTCATCAAGCGGCGTGCTACTGTTTTTATAACAGGTTCCAGCAGTAATAGGTTTTCCACTTCGGCAACATCCGGCACATAGATGTGCTGTTCGCGTAAATAATCAATTTCTCCCTGTGTGCGCCGGTCGCGGTCTACAATTCCTTTTGAATCGAGTGTATGGAAATCCTTTAGCTGGGCAAAAGCCTTGGTTGTCTCTATTACTTTCTGGCAACCACCCATCGGCTTAACCATATAATCCGGAAAGATCAGCGGATACAGCCGGTTATCTATACTATTGGTATCAGTCCCTTCGATAAAAAGAATAGGTTTACGGCTACCGATAATTTCCATATAAAGTTCTTCGGGGAAATCTTCCTGGCTCTCTATCAGTTCGTAGTCCCATATTCTGGCATCCGCATCGTAGGAACGGACCCAAAGGCGTTTGCTTTCGCGACGTGAAGAAGAAAAATCGATGTCGTGAGTAAGATATACATATGTACAGTCCGGACGCATATCTTCTATATCATCCCAAAGCTGGTTTTTAATGGAGTCGTGCAGCAACACTTCCGGCTCTTCGATAATCAGGAGAGAGTCGGGGGGAGCACACAACACCGCACCTATCAGGTAAAATACCAGTTTCTCGCCGTCACTCATCCGTCCGGCGGTATAGGAATCGCTGTCTTTGCTTACCGATGCCAGTTCGATAAAACCGGATTTACGTACCAATCTGTTATGCGGAAACATCTTTTCCCAAATCTTTTGTATACGGTCGATATGGGTGACGGGAGGGGGAAGTTCCGGATTTTGCTTACAAGCTTCTTTATAGTTTACCGCTGCTTCAAATTCTTCCGTTTGCAAACGGAGAATTAATTTCTCATATTCGGACATACGTGGCATGAAGATACGTTCTGCAATCATCGATTGCAAGCGTGCCAGTTCATTGCCTTCTTGCGGTAATTCGTTTTCGTTACTGGAGATGAAAAGCGAGTGCATACCGGATATTCGTATGCATTGTATATCATAACGTCTTTGCAAATCCTTGCCGAATGAAGTCTTTCCAGAGCCGTTTGCACCTATTACTACCAGGACTTTGGTGTCCAGTACCAATGGTTCGGGGCTATATTGCCGGGTTGGGAGGATAAGTTCCATACAAGTTCCGATTTTGTTTCTCCTCAAAGATAATAAATCATTTTTACGTATAAATAGAACGTAGTAATATTATAATAAATTCATCAACTTGGCAATCCTACATGCTTCGAAGGAATTTTTGACATGCAGTTTCTCCAGTATATTCTGGCGATGCCTGTTTACCGTATTTATGCTTATCGACAACAAATCTCCGATTTCCTTGCTAATCTTTCCCTCCTCGATCAGACGGAGTATTTCTTTTTCCCTGCCGGAGAGGATGTCGTTGCATTTCTGCTTGTCCGGTTGGATAATATCTCCGGTGGAGGAATTGACAATGATTCCTTCGTATGTTTCATGAGCGGACTTTTCGTAAGAATAGTTATACAGGCAAAGGGCCAGCCACAGATTACCACGGGGCGAACTGCATACATAAAAAGTCCGGTGATGAATCGGTATATACTGTCCGGAACGGTCGAGCATACGTATCTTGCTTATAATGTGATAATCGGAACGTTCGGAAACAGGCAGTTTCTTCAGTAAATGAAAAAAACGGAGCTCCAGGAGATGCTTTTCCGTAAGGTCGTCGGGGTGGATTTTAGAGAAAATCTCTTCCTCCCAGATAGAATCGATTTCTTTACTTTCTTCCGTGGAAAGCCCTAATCCCGCAGCAAGCCCGCCGTTGTAGATATAGCTTTTATTCGACTTCAGGTCGCTTAAGACAGCAATGGAATTCTCCGTTTCCGCATATCTGCATGCTGTCTGCCGGTGTTTAGCCAGCAAGGCAGGTTGAAGCAAATCCTCTTCAAATGGCTGTTTTAAAAGCTTTTCATTCAGAGTAGAAACGATATTCATCTTTTTATGCAAAATGGTTATTAATCAGTATTGCCAGTTAATGTACGGGATTATACCTTTGCAAAGGTAATTTTTTCCGGTTATTCTTTGATGTTTAAAGGGGCTTACCGGATAAATAATGTATTTAAAAAACTATATTGTATGAGAAAGTTGATACCTGTGGCGGGTCTGTTGCTTATGACTGTTTTGTCCCAGCCTGTAAAGTCACAAAGTTTAGAGAAAATGAACTGGTTTAACGAGCCGGAGAAATGGGAAATAAAAGACAATACGCTTTCCATGTTTGTGACTCCCCAGAGCGACTACTGGCGGATATCCCACTACGGGTTTACAGTGGATGACGCGCCTTTCTATTATGCCCTATATGGTGGAGAGTTTGAAGCGAAGGTGAAGATTACCGGCGATTACAAAGCCCGTTTCGACCAGATGGGGCTGATGCTTCGTATCGACCACGAAAATTATATTAAAGCAGGCATCGAGTATGTGGATGGAAAATTCAACCTGAGTACGGTTGTCACCCATAAAACCAGCGACTGGAGTGTGATAACTCTGGACAAGACGCTTCCGTATGTCTGGATAAAAGCTGTAAGACGCTTGGATGCGGTGGAAATATTTTACTCTTATGACGATAAGACTTACACTATGATGCGTAATGCCTATCTGCAGGATAATACGCCGGTTATGGTAGGGTTGATGGCTGCATGTCCTGATGGAAAAGGGTTTGAAGCAAAGTTCGAACATTTTACGGTAAAGCACCTGCCGGACTTACGCCGTCTGGAATGGTTGAAAAAGAATGCGGAATAAAATAAGATTTTGATAGTATGAGAATAGAACATTTAGCCGTCTGGATAGACGATATAGAAGCAATACGCCAGTTTTACCTGACTTATTTTGAAGTATCCTGTGGTTCGAAATATGTCAACCCTAAAAAGAATTATATTTCATATTTCCTTGCATTCAAGGATGGCGACTGCCGTATCGAGTTAATGCACAGGCCGGATATTGCAGATAATACGGCAAAAAGAGGACTACTGAAAGGACTGGCACATTTGTCCATCTCCGTAGGCAGTAAAGAAAAAGTAAACGAACTGACGGAACGTTTGCGTAAAGACGGATATACAATAGAAGGGGAGCCGCGTACTACAGGCGACGGATGCTATGAGAGCGTTGTGCTGGACCCGGAAGGTAATTATATTGAGATTACCGAATAAAGATATTGTTAATGTGTGGCTTTATACCATGCTGTATCGGTTTTAGCAAAGGCTTTGGTATTTATACTTGGATCGGAAATTGCAATTCCCGAATAGGCATTTAAATACACAGGGCCTTTACCCATGGAATAATAGCTTTTGGTAGCCATACTATAAATTACGGTTTTCTTCAGTTGCCCATAAAATTGATTCAGAAGTTCGTCGTCATCACACAGCTTTGATACATAATCCCCATAATCAAAGAATATAACAGGGGTATATCCATCTAATCTTTGGACCGAATTGATTTTCGAGTAGTCAAAAGAGTAGTGCGTGTTTATATTCTTCATAATGAAAGCCAAGTTATCTAATTCGGAACATACGGTGACTCCAATGGTTCCACAAGGCATGGCATCATACTTCTCATAAAAAGAGAGGAACTCTTTGCATATACCGTAGTAATCAACATTCCCAAATAGATACTTACCAATTTCGGCGTAAGGGAATCCATATGCCATTACTTCTGTTGGAGATGCAATCAGATAATTTGTAACGTCTTTGAGATCGTAGGCCACCTCAATAGACGACATGTAGCAATCATCAAACAGAATATATTCCATTTTTGTATTACTATTGGCAATCCCTTTGGCAAAGGTTTTTATATCAATTTGGTATTCACTGCTTAATCCTCCAAAATATCTTGTCAGAGGTACACCTTCATACTCCCAATAATCCTTTTGTCCTATATGGCGGGATTTGTTATATTGAACAGGCAACCATCCCATACCGTGGCAGCTGACAATCATAGCATAGCGATTAGCCGGTGCTATTTCTTTCACATCATTTATTAGAGAAGTAATCCCTTCCGCGCTTGTAAAAGTAGAGACTGTGTAATCTTTGAGATGACTCTGCACAGCATCCCCCTTATCATACTTTATCTCAAATAAAGTCGCCGTAGAGTCTGTTCTGGCAAAAAAGACTATTAATCTGCTGCTACTTAAGATGTTTCCTTGGACAGCCTTCTTTAAATCTGCTATATTATTATAAAAATCTGAAGTCAGATTTGTGGACCAAGGCATATACAAGAATACAGTCTGTTCCGTTTGGGTAGGTATAATTGGCTCTATTTTTTCTTTTTGGCAAGATATGAACCACAGAGAAATAATTAATAGATAAAATAATCTTTTCATATTTGTACAATATATGCTTTTTCTATTTTGAATCTTTTGTCTCGGATTAAAAGTAATCGGAGAAATAGGGTTTCTTTGTCGGAATAAGTTTTTCCAGCAAGCGTAATGTTTTTGCATTCGTTTTTAAACGTTCGGTCTTATGTAAATAGGCTGGCGATTTATAACTCATCAGCATCGTTGAAAGTGTACGGATATCCAGTTCTACAGCATCTCCAATGGGGTCCTTAACCACTTCGATTTCGTTGTTTACATTTTGACGGACTCCGAAAACACCATTATTCCATTCGGCAGTCGCATCTTTAACTATAAAATGAAACGGCCTGATTTCATCATCCCAGGGATAAGTCTTCAGAAATTCGGCAACATCGACAATCCGTGCCATATAATAGGGTTCTATTGTTTCGACAATATGGCTGTCTTCCAATTCAAATGCTATAGGTTCGTTTAAATAGCTGTCGCCCCGTACTTCATCAATCATAGAAAAATGAGCACCTACAAAGTTCCATAAACCATGTTTTGCCTCCTGCGTAAGGTAAAAGGCTTCCTTAATATGGAAAATATCTCCTTCCACCCAATAAAACAGGCAACCCTGAGGTTGGTTGTCGGAATCATAATAGACGGCTGCCGTCCGTTCATCCTCATTTTCCCAGCGCCAATATTCGTCCCATTCTATTTTATTACGGATAAGAGCTCCGTGCATTTGATGGGCGTAGCGGTCGTATACGAGTTTAACGTCTTCGTCGGTTACATCCAGCCTTTCCACAAATCCCGGAACATCCACATGTTTAGGTAGTTGCGTATCTTTAAATGAGTAAGTCATATGGTCGGAGATAATCTCCCAGCCTTTACGCCGGTAATAGGGAATGGAATAGGGGAAAAGGTAAGAAACATACTGTCCGGCCTGGCGCATTTTTTTCAGAGCTTCTATTATCAGATCGTTCATCAATCCCATATTTGCATATTCAGGGTATGTGCCGACTCCGGTGACGCCTCCCATATCAAATATTTTGCCGTGTATATTTACCTTACAGGGATAAATACAAATCTGCGAAATCAATTCATCTTCGGGTGTAAACCATCCGAATACTTCAGCTTCCTGCAAGACGGGACGTTTCGAACGGATAAGTTCGCCGTCCTGGTATCCGCTTTCCTGCAAATCCCGGTCTGTGACCTGGAAAACATACCGCATTAATTCATTGTACTGGTCTATATATTTAAGAGTTACCGGCTTTATTTGTAGTTTATGTTTCATCCTGTCTCTTGTTTTATTTGGTTTGTTTTATTCTGTTTTCATTGTCGTGGCAAGATAATGCTTTTTCTTCAAAAGACGGAAACAAAAAATGTCAAACAAGTGAAGAGAGGCCAATTTTGTCAAAATGATAAAATACCCTATTCATATATCGCCTGTACGGGATAATTTCCGGAGGGCTTGAAAATACGCAACTCTCGTGAGGTTTCGTTTTATCTATTTGTCGTTGGAAATGGCGTAGAGCTTACTTGTTGAATTGGATGCGGAAATTAATTTATTAGACGCGAATGACGCTAAAAACGCAGATTAATACATGCTTTATATTTCTTAATCCGCGTTTTCTGCGTGATCCGCATCTAAATATATTGTTGTGTTTTATGGAAAATAATAATCTATTTAACATTCGCGTCCGGTTCGGTTTTATAACCATTCCAGAAACGCGTTCCTGCTCAATAACATCAAAAAACGAAACATATATGCTTTGAAGTCAAAACATATATGTTTTAAAGTTAAAATATAGGTGTTTTTTTCTCTAAAAATAGTAGGAATTAGTACCAATACTAATTGAATTTACTCTCCGGGAAAGAGAAAAAAGGTCCCGGACAAGTATAAAAAGCCTGCTTTTTAACATGAAAAAGGACCTGATTCTTCCTGAAATCTCTTTTATGTAAAAATGTGGAGTTAGCAGAAAGGCAACTATTGTGATAAAGTGTTGACTGATGGGGTGAAATGATGATATTTTGTAATATGGAAAAAGGGAGGCGTGCCGGAAACCAATACGGATATTCCGGCACATCTCCCTGCCTTTTTATTGGGATACCGCAAATATAGAACTTACAGGTGCCAACTGTAAATTTATTTTGGTATAGGTTTCACCTTGCTTGTCTTTCAGGTATTCGACATTTTCCCATTTTTCAATCGCTCCGGTATGCGGGTTCCAGCATTCCAGCTTCAAATCACCTTTCAGAGTAACCCATGTGTTTACCGCTTTGTCGGTAGAGTTTGCAAACAGATAAATATCCTTCCCATCTTTTTGTTTATGGATATAGGATAACTGTCCCAACTTCTCGGACGGAAGATTCCGGTACTCATTCACTCCCAAAAGCGGACGGGTTAAAGCATCCGGTTGATTCAGGGCTTCTACTACATCGATTTTTACATCCGGATCGGGGAGTAGGGCTGCAATAGCTTCTGCTAATGCATCTTTTTCCGCCAATGGCAGGAAGATAGCTTCCCCTCCTTTGTCATTCCGGGTTGAAGTGCTTTCCTGCGGTATATTTCCCATCGGGTCGATATTGAAAATTTCCCGGATAATGGTAACGACTTCTTCATCCTTTCCGAACTCGGACGATTTGGATGGTAGTAAATGGGTAGCCAATATTTTTCCGCCGGCATTATAATATGCCTGGATTTTCTTTAGTGTTTCTACGGAAAGTACTTTGGCTGCCGGCATAATCAGTAGTTTATAAGCCTGATGTGTCTGTTTCGTATCCAGGAAGATTTTACCATCTTGTATCCGGTATTTGTCTTTTTGCAGCTCTTCCGGATGGACAAAGGTAAAGTCTTGTCGTATCTGTCCGGTCAACATATCTCCAATCCGGTTGTAATCGGTATAGGGAGGTACATCTTTGCCGATGGTCGGACGGTTGGGATTATCCAGTTCGTACCAGGCTTCCAACGATTCGATCGGGTAGAGGAGTGCTATATCCGCAACACGGTTTCCTCCTTCCAGTAAAGATACCGAACGGCCTACATAATCGCTATAGTGGTGTAAAGCCGGGCCGAGTAATTTACTGTAGTGGGCAATCAACGGCGGAATTTTTACAATATCCGGATTATACCACATGCCATGAGGAACAAGGAAGTTTACACCGCGAACCATTACTTCCATAGCTCCGCGATACAACATAAACGAGTCCATTTCTGCAATATAATTACCATATATTTCTACGGCCACATTCGGACGGTCGTGTACATCGGCGGCAGAACTAATCAATTTGAATCCCGGGCGGCCATAAGGGTATCCGTGAATCGCATCCATCAGGGGTACAGGGGTATGACGGTAATACTTAAAGGGATCGCCATACATGTCGACGGTTGTCGGTTCATAATTTCCAGGTGGGTGCCCCATGCTCAACAGCCCGTGTTGTGTACTCCATTCCGCTACTTTCTTCGGGTAGCCTTCACCTACCATTTCAGCACGCAAACCGTAGAAAGCAACACGGGTGGCTTCTGTTTCTTCGCCTATATTATACCATAAAGCCGGATAATAGAGGACTGCCTTTTTATTGTAACGTTTCTCGAAGTTCCGAGTCAAAGCCTGGTTCCAGAAACGGGAGTTGCCCAGATACCCAACATCATCAAAGAAAGTCCTTCTGACCGTGTTACCGAAATAATCCTTGAAGCGTGTCGCATATTGTTCATACGTCATGGAGATGAAATGGTCGATTGCTTCCGGGTCCATATAATCCAAACGGGAATCTACATTATATTCCAGATAGAAAGACATGATTTTCCATTTGCCGGAAGGAGCATTCCATTGCAATTGGCCATTGTGTACATCGTCTGTTAAATCAATGCGTTCCAATGTCTCCATATTCATGGCTACCGCTCCCATGAAAAGGTCTTTAACCGGTACCTTCATATTTACAACCATAGGACCGGAAATATCTTTTTCCTGTTTGGATAATCTTTTCTGGGTATATTGGGGATATTCTTTCGTTAGTTTGCCGCCCATCACTCCACTGGGAAAATCCACATCATCATATAAAATCACTTCTGTTCCCAGTTCATGAGAACATTCAAGGATATCCCGGTACCGGTCGAAATATCCGTCGGACAGATATTCGGGCGTTGTTCCGGGACAAATACCTGTACCTCCCCACATCTGAGCTGGGGTTAACGGCAATATTGCCACACCGCCGAAACCGTCTTTCCGGTATGCATCCGTTATTTGTTCATAAATACCCTCCTTTGTCAACTCTCCGTTGATATGCCAAAAAGGTTGCGGCCGATACTTGTTGGGCGGGCTTGCGAAATTGGTTTTCCACTCTTTTTGATTATCAGATGTGGAGCTGCAAGCCCCACATCCGATTAATAGAAAGAGTATTCCCGCTACAATTTCTTGGTTGCGTTTTCTCATTACTTAAGTATTATAATTAATTGTATCCCGGGTTTTGTTCCAGGCTCTTATTGCTCTTCTGTATTTCGGAATAATGGATAGGCAACAGGAAAAATGCGTCTTTCCATTCTTTCTCACGCGAAGTTAATGATAAAGTATAACGTTTGTACGAATATGCATTCCCTTCTTTTTCAATAATTGTTCCGATTATCGGAGTATTATCCGTAATTTTCCAACGACGCAAGTCAAAATAGCGGTGTCCTTCGAATGCCAGTTCGATCTGCCGTTCGTGGTAGATTCGCTTCAGCAGGTTGTCACCTGTATCTTCAACGTCCGGCATGTCTACACTTTTACGGCTTCTTACTTTGTTGATATATTCACGTGCCACATCCTCATGCCCCAAATGGTATTCCGCTTCCGCATAATTCAGATACATTTCTGCCAGACGGAAATAGGGGTAAGGTGTCGTGTAGTGATAATTGAAAGAATAAGTGCCTAATGATTCGTCCTGGAATTTCCTCATGTAATAACTTGTCATTGTCATATCCTGTGTCAACATATCCGCACCTTTCTGGAAGGTTTCAATGATACGTCCATCAATAGACTTGGAACCGTTGTAGTAAATGCAATCATAGAAACGCGGGTCCCTGTTCTTGTAAGGATCTGCCGGGTCATAGATTGAATTTGGGTTTACTTCGCCTGTTGTGCTGTTTAATACCGGGATTTCTCCATCGATTGTTTCATACGCATCAACTATATTTTGAGAAGGTGTACCCCAGCCACGGCCGCCATCGGCTGGTGAAGCAAAATAAGCATCCCTCTGATGACTGTAAGTTTCACTGAATTCGCGGGCGAATATATATTCACTGTTTCCGGCATCCAGGAACATAGTCCGGTAGTCATCGCATAATTCATATCCTTTGTCGAATAAATCTTTTGCCGCATCGGATGCTTGTTGCCATCGGCCTTTATCATTGTTCGGATTATTTAACGGACTGGCATAATAAAGCAGGACTCTGGCTTTTAAGGCACGGGCTGCATTGGCGCTTGCCCGGTTCCGCTCCTTCGGGCGGTCGGGTAATGTTTCGATTACATCCTTCAAATCTTTTAGAATATAAGTGACGCATTCGTCATAGGTATTCCGTTTTACTTGCGACCAGTCGCTATCGATACTATATGCTTCTTCAATAATCGGAACGCCTCCGTATGCCCAGATCAGTTTGGCATAGGTATAAGCCCGGAGAAACTTGATTTCTGCAGTCATTTCTTTTTTGAAATCGTCCGATACTTCCGAAGTTTCGATGTTCTTAAAGTAAGTGTTGATATTACGGAGATAACTGTATCCGGTATTCCAGAAATGCAGGATATCGTTTACACCGCCTATATTATCCGAAGTCAGTATATTTTCCCGTATGTTATTACAACCTCCATCGTTATATTTCTGATAAACCTCATCGGTAAAGAATGGCAGGTAGAAAAAGTTACCCGTGTTTCCCAATGTATTGTATTGGTCGTTCACAAACATTTTGATCAGATTCTGGTCCTGCCATAAAACAGGGTCAGAATAACTATCGGTCGGAGTTATATCCAATACATCGCTGCAAGATGCCAAAAACATCATCGAGCAGGTTAATCCTATATATAATTTCTTCATAATGTATTTCCTTTAGAATGATATGTTTATACCTAAGTTAATCAATCGTTGCGGGTTCAGGGCCCAACCGCCATAACCGGCACCGGTTGCTTCCGGGTCGATGCCCATGTCATGCATATGGTCCAAAGAGAATAAGTTTGTTCCGCTTATATAAATGCGGGCATTCTCCACACCCAGTTTGTTTTTAACCGTATTCGGCAGTGTATAACCGATTTCCGCATTTTTCAATTTGAAGAAAGCAGCACTAATATTTGTAAATGTCGTACCACCTATACGGTTGGGAGTTCCTAAACGGGGCTTTGTTCCATTTGG
Source organism: uncultured Parabacteroides sp. (assembly GCA_900541965.1). Taxonomy (GTDB): domain Bacteria; phylum Bacteroidota; class Bacteroidia; order Bacteroidales; family Tannerellaceae; genus Parabacteroides. Next base: position 65,649 of record UQLN01000011.1, read on the forward strand.
ATTTTCAGGTGTCCACATATCTTCAGTCCACCATTTCATTAAGTTACCGGCTCCACCGGATGAAGGATCGACCCAAACATCATTGATCGTATTAATTACTCTAGCCTGTCCTTGGAACATCAAAGCTATATCGAACTGTTTCCATGTGAGACCAAGGTTCAAGCCGTATACAATCTGTGGAATATCTGTCAAATCCTGCCTGATCCGGTCTAATGAAGTAATCTCGCCGTCACCGTTTGCATCCCATATCTTAATGTCGCCAGCCATGGTTCCCGGACGTTTCGGAACATTGGGATCATTAATATCCGCTTCACTATAGATACCGATCGCTTTGTATCGCAGTGAACTGCCAATAGGATGTCCTTCCGATTTCTGATAATCTTCAGCCATTGGAACTTCATCGGAGAATACAACTTTATTCTTTGCCAATGTGAAGTTTCCGGAAATAGAGTAGGAAAAATCCTTCTTAATGGTATTTTGGTGATTAATCATAAATTCAAAACCGTTGTTTTCTGCAATACCTATATTTTCATCCGGCAATGATAAACCGGTGAAAGCAGGAACGGATGCATTACGTTTAGCCAGAATATCTTCACGGCGTGATTTGAACCAGTCTACTTCAAATCCTAAACGTCCGCCTAAGAAACGAGCTTCCAAACCGACATCATATGAAGTGGCTGTTTCCCAGGTAATATTGGGATTCGGGGTACCTTTCTGATATAGGCCGGAGGCTTGCGAACCGTTGAACACGGCTCCTGAAGCCAAACCGTACATGACTAAGTATTGATAAGCGGCAACAGCATCATTCCCCATCATACCCCAAGATGCACGCAATTTCAGGTTATCCAGCCAGTTTACATTTTCCATAAACTTTTCGCGAGTGATTGTCCAACCGGCAGAAACCCCAGGGAAGAAACCGAAACGGTTTCCTTTCGGGAAATTCTGGGAACCATCATAGCGGAACTGGAACTGGAACATGTACTTATTGTCGAAATCATACAACAACCGCCCAAAATAGTTTAAACGGGCTGTTTTACTGTAAGAACCGTCATTGGTCTGTGTGTTGCTGTCTCCGAACGGTAATTCATCCAACGCGCCGCTGGGGAAGTTTCCACGGTAACCTTTCAACATGTTGGAACTAAATTTATTTTCTTCAAATCCCAGAAACCCATCCAATGTATGTAATTCGGCAAATGTATTCCGATAATTAATACGAACATTTCCTGTGATACTTTCCGTACGTTTTTCTTCCACAGTCAGAGACGGACTGGTTACAGTCGGAACAACCACTTTGGAATAAACATCCGTTGCTTGATCATAATTGTAGACATAAGCAACATTTTTAAATTGTTTGAACTTCTGGTGATAATAGTCGTATGCAAAACTACCATTTAAAGAAAGTCCCTTAACCCAGGGTATATCGATCGTGATATTTGCCTGTGAGTTTAGTATCCAGCGATTGGTCTTTGTATAACCTGCTTCTCCGGATGTTTGAACCAGTGGGTTATCTCCGTCACGTGCCGGAGCTGCAAGGTCTGTTCCCGGATATTTGGCAAGAATGGTCGGAAGGTTCAGTGCCACATGGGAATACATGGAACCGCCATTTACGGAACCGTCTCTCGGTAATATACGGTCAAGTTTTTTTGCTGAGATATCCAATCCGACTTTGATATAGTTATTAACCTTTGCATCCAGATTGGAACGGACATTAAACTGGCGGTTGTAGGTAAAACCATTATTAAACGGAGTTCCCTGGTTCAATATACCACCGGACATGAAATACTGCACTTTTTCCGAACCGCCACGCAAGGAGATGTTTGCTTTATCCTGATGTGTCCATGTTTTCTGTACGGTCCGGTACCAGTCCGTATTCGGATAATTCAATGGGTCTGAACCATCGGCAAACTTCTGTATCTCTTCCGGAGAGTAAGTCGGATCTAATCCTTTCGACTGGTTTGCCCAGTTATGAGCGGTAGCATAAGTCGCTGCATCCGCCATTTTTACAATCCGGGAGGGCTGTGCGAAAGAATGGTTGTAAGTAATATTGATAGTCGGTTTCATTCCTGTAACTCCTCGTTTGGTAGTAATCAGGATAACCCCGTTTGCAGCACGTGAACCGTAGATTGCAGCGGAGGCATCTTTTAGTACGGAAATAGATTCGATGTCGTTCGGGTCGATCCGGGAGAGAAGACCGTCTTCTTCTGTGCGGGCAATGCCGTCGACAACATATAAAGGTTCGGTACTTCCTCCATATGTGCTTCGTCCGCGGACAAAGATAGAAGTACTTTCGTTTCCAACTTCACCGGAACGGGTATTGATAATCACACCCGACAAACGCCCTGCAAGGCCTGCTGCTACATCAGAAGAAGGGCTGACTGCTATCTGGTCTGATTTTACAGTAGTGATGGCGGCAGTTACAACTTCTTTTTTCTGAGTTCCATAACCAACAACGACTACTTCATCCAAAGCCTTAAGGTCTTCTTTAAGGACGATATTCAATACGGATTTGCCATTGGATGGCAACTCTTGTGTATTATATCCGATGTAAGAAACGAGTAAAACTCCTCCTTTAGGAACTGTCAGGCTGTATTTTCCGTTTATGTCGGTTACAGTCCCGTTCGTTGTTCCTTTTTCCACAACGTTGGCACCGATTATCGGTTCTCCGCTTTCTGTTTTTACCACACCGGTAACAACTGTTGTTTTATCGGATGCCTGTCCCGTTTGTTTGGTAATAATGATATGCCCGTTCTTAAACACAACCGAACATCCTGTTCCATCGAGTAATTGCTCCAGTACGGCTTTCACATTATTTTCCCTTGGGACATTTCTTATTATCCGGGAATCGTTTACTTCCTGGACTTTATAATCCACAAATAATTTTGTTTGTTGTTCTATTTGTTTGAATGCGGCTTTCAATGTTAGATTGTTCCCTGACAGGTTAACCCGCTGTTGCTGGGCATAGGTAAACAGACAAAAGGTTGATAAAGCTGCAGTTAATATGAACCTGGACATACTTTTCCCAGATTTTATATGTATTAGATTAGTTAAATTCATATATTTGTATGTTTGATAATTGAATATTAATTAATGCTTAACGACTTATAGTCGGAATTTTATACGATTCGATTTCAAACGCCGGAAAGAGGGATTTCGCAGGTTCATCTTTCCGGTTTTCTTTTACTCATATTTCCGGTTCTCCTTTCTTTTTTAGTTTATAAATACTACATTCTTTTTTATTTTATAATGTAGTCCGTTCAATTGTTGCAATACGTTTAGTAGGTCTTCAAGTGTTTCGTCCGGTGCAAATTTCACATTGTAGCTTTCTTTCATATATCTTTGTGAATTACACTGGATTACTACATTAAATTTTCTTTCTATTGCAGTAATCAACTGACTGAATGAGGCATTTTCAAAAATAAGGTATCCTTCTCTTTCCATACCATATAATGTAGCATCAACAGTATGAATATGTATGTTATTGTCTTTATGGGAGTAGACTAATTGCTGGTTGGGTTTCAGTATGGATGACAATAGCGGTTGGCCTTTTATATCAACCCGTACACTTCCTTTTTCCAGTGTGGCTTCCGTATAAATCTCGGAAGGATAGGATTTGACTGTAAACACAGTACCTAAAGCTTCAACATTCATATAGGTGGTTTTTACAATAAAAGGTTTTTCCGGATTCTTTTTTACGGTAAAAGAGGCTTTTCCTGTGAGATAAACGGAACGAGTATCCATATGGGTAAAATCCAGAGGATATACAAGCATAGAACCGGCATCTACCCAAACATTGGAACTGTCGGGCAAGGTAATCATTTTGCTTTCTCCGAAAGGAACGAAAAATTCGGCCATCTCGATATGCTTTTTTGTTGCAGCCCGGTTTGTCAGATAATAGGTGGTGGAACTGATCATAAACATCAATCCGATTACAGCGGCATATTTCAGCAAGTTTCGGTAAAAAGGAATGATTTTATTTGTATCGGGAAGTAAGTAAATGCGGTTTTGTAGTTTTTCCCAGTCGTTATGGGTTTCGTCCGTAACCTCTGCCGGGCTTTGTTGCCACAGCTCCAGCAAAAGGTTCTCCTTGAGAGGCGCATCTTCTTTTCTTATGAGCCAGCGTCCGAACAGATACCGTGCCCTTTTAGAAAGATGTTTTCCAAAATATGAATGTATGATATTTTGAGAATTATTTTCCTTCATAAAAAATAGAGTGTTTATAATGAAGTAGGTTACCAGTTAAAATACACACAATCGAAAATCAATTTTTTTCAAATATTTTTTTAACCTTGAATCTAAAAGGCCTTTTAATGAAAGGAAATCGCAAAAAATACGAGATAAATAATTTTACGTAAAATGGCAAGGGCTGCTGTCAGATGGTTTTCTACAGTTCGTTTGTTTAAGTTAAGCTTCAAGGCAATTTCTTCATTGGATAAACCTTCTTCACGACTCATCCGGTATATCCGTTGCCGTTGGGGAGACATTTGGGATACAGCTTCATTTATTATATATTGTAATTCCCGGACGAAAATGGTTTCTTCTTCAGATTCTGCTAGCACAGGATTTTCTAATAGTTCGTTTGCGTATTTTTCAGAAATAGTTAAACGGTCGAAATAGTTGTAAACGGTGTAGCGTGCCATCTGGAATAGGTAGGAGGAAAAGGATTTGACATTCGCTAATTTATTTCTCTCTTTCCAAAGAGTGAAAAAGATATCCTGTGCCATATCACGGCTTATTTCTTTATCATGTGTCAACCCGGTTAAAAAATAAACCAGACGTGGTTGATATTGAAAAAATAACCGTTCAAAGGCTTCCGAATTTCCAATGGCGATCTCCTTTAAATCCTTATGTTCCTGTGATAGCTCCATTTCGCCACTAAGTACTGAAAAATATTAGAAATGTCAAAATAAAATTCAGTACAGACTTTTATTCTTGCATCAAAAGAAGACATTCCGCTTGCTTTTTTTCTTTATCCTCAGAAAACAGGATGATACATTCAAGGGTATAGACATTGAGTTTGTTTAAATATGGAATCATTTGATTATGAAGCTGAAACATTAGTTCTCCCTCTGTGATATCCTTTTTGTTGTAAGGGATGATTTTTATATTCAGGTTATTATTGTCTTTCACATCATTATCGAACAGATTGATTGAGATAGTAGATTGTTCCAGAATTATATGATCTGGATTCATACACTCTTCCGGTTCCAGGTTATTTTGTGTTTCCGAATCTCTTACATCACAAATAAACGCTTCTAATGATTCATACTTTTTGGAAGTGAAGGTCCAGCAAGTGGAAACTAAGCAGGGCATTTCAATAATGGTTTCTTTTTTATTATTCTTCCCGGCATTTTTTTCGATTATACTTTTTACTTTATCCAACAGTTTGTTAAACTTGCCACAACAGAACAATAGAATCACCAGTAGGATAAGCCCCATTGCAAATATCCAATTCAGATTTTGCAGAAAGTAGGTATTGTCGTCGACCGATAGTTTTTGTGCTGCCGAGTCATATCTTACATTGACTTTTATATCCTCCTCTGTATCTCCATATATATCCATATACTTCTTTGTATCTCCGTATTCGTTGTCAAATTTGGTATTTCCCTGGTTTACGCTTATCCGTACACCATCCTCCCGGAGAAAGAGAAAAGAATATGCAGTATACCAGATTGTATAATTATATCTACCGCCAGTTCTTTTCTCCTTCAACTCTCCGGATAAAGTTGCGACTTTTTCCTCTCCATATTTTCTAACCAGGATATCGTCCAAATTAGCATACATACAAGCAAGAATGGGGTAAATAATCAAACAGCCTATAATATAGCGGAAAATGTGTATAAATAGGTTCGTTTTCCCTTTGATTACATATTTATCCATCAACTTAGAAAAATTGTATACAAGTAAAAACGTAATAGCCAACAACAGGCAGACAATGCCGGCCGTTTTATGTCCCACTTTGTTCTTAACGGAATCGACACGGGGCGTAGCTTTTATTTTAGATGTTACTGTCTTATCGGATAAATCAATCGATGAGTATGTATTATAAGTATATCGAATCGTATCTGCTTGTCCTGTTGCCAACAAATTTTTAAGGCTGTCCTGCTCACGCTGTTCTGCTTTTTTCTGCATCAGTGCCTCTGCATAGGTGTTTTGCAATGAAATAATTCGATCGCATATTTGATCAGGTTTATTGTAGGAAGAAGGCAGCCCTTTTGTTGCCAATAGTTTGCATTTCATTAGTTCTTCTCTTTCCACATGAATATCTTGCAGGATATATTTTATGATTCGTGTGGATTGTTCGTCTAAAAAAACTCCTTGGGCAGCCATTACCATGATGTTTATCCTGTCTTCGTCTGTGAGGATTGCTCCTTTTTCCACCAGATAATATAGCATCTTATAGTTTTTATATAGCCCGCATTTATACACGGGCGACATACCGGACGGGTCTTTCTGGTTTATATCGACACCCTGTGCAAGCAGTAAATCGACAGCTTGTTTTTGATTTCCATATGCAGCATAATCCAATGGAGAATTATACATCATCAACATATTTTTTTTATTCCGCTGATTTATATTGGCACCAGCAGCTATGAGAGACTTCATTTGTGACAAATCGCCATTAAATGCAGCAAGCATCAATAACGAGGTTCCTTTTTCGTTGGTCGTATCTACCGGAAGCCCTTCTTTTCTCATTTTATGTAAGGACTGGGTATCGCCTAAAATTAAATGGATATATTTTTCTGAAAATTCAGTTTCTGATGTCTGGCCATATGCAATGGTTGAAAAAGCGAATAGAAGACCTATTAATGTTCTAAAGAGTATTTGTTTTATCATTTCAATATAGAGTTTCATTTAACCTTGACGGGTTTCTTTAATGTAAAAATCGGAAGATAGAAAAATATTCCCAATATGGACATAGCCAGACCACCGATTGTTCCTGCGGCAAGCGGGAACCAGAAGGCTTCCTTGTCTGTGCCCAACATAAAAGGAATAAATCCTAAAATAGTGGAAACGACAGTTAGAAAAATAGGCGTGATTTTGGCATTCCAGGCTTTCAGGTATGCCCTCCATACAGGCATAAGCGGTTTGCGGATACGAATTTCATTGTATTCATTCAGAATATAGATGCTGGCATTTACCGTAATACCGCACAATAATACAAAGGAAGCAAACCCTCCCTGGTCGAAATTGAGCTTGAACCAGTAGAATGTCAGGAAGACGCCTATGTAAGAAATGGGGATGACGAAGATAACGGCAAGCGGTTGTTTTAGTGAGTTAAACAAAATACTGGTAGTGAAAAAGATAATGACAATAATAAGCAACAACAACAAATACTGTTTATTATCTTTTTTATCCCATCCCCAATATGCGCTATCCGCTTTGGCGGTATATCCCATCGGCAATAATTTGTTGAATTCTTTCAGTTCCCGTTCCTGTATTTTGTTTCCTTGGTTGGATGCGCCGATATATTCGTATTGCAGGCACAGGCGGTATTGTTGATTTTCTTTTGCTACCTTCTGGGGCATTTGTCCTTTTTCTACGGTGGCTAGTTCTGATAATTTGTATGAACGCCCGTTGACACTCAGCGGTTGGTATTGCATATTCCATATGTCATATTCTTCAGATTGTCTGGAGTTCAACTTTAGTTTTTCCGTTTCTTTGTCGACAACAATCGTACCGCTATACATATCTTTGCCGAATACAGGGCGAAGGGTGGAGAATAGGGTTATCGGTTGTATATTTTCCTGTGCCATCCGTGCCTTGTCGAGATTGAAATAAAATTCCTGGTAGTCATCTTTCCACCATGAAAATTCGGAATTGATAAGAACCTCTTTGATACGGCGGTAGGTCAGCAGTTTGGCTTTCAGTTGGTCCGCCCATTCGTATAGTTCGTCGTAGTTGTAACCGAACATAATAATCCGGAAAGAGCCTGCATGTTCCCGCACATCGTTATTGAATCCCTGGTCCATCAACCCCCATACATTCCAACTGCCGCCCCCCAGTTCGAGTGCTTTGCTGATAATTTTGCTTTTAAGCAGATAAGGGAAGCCGCTTCGTTCACTTTTCTTTGTAAAGTAGATTCGTATGCCAGCCTGCCGGGCATTGTATATATTAGTCTGGAACTGGCGTATTTCACTGAATGTACTCAGGTAGGCTTCCATACGGCCCATCAAATTGTTCATTTGTTCCAGTGTCGTACCATTGGGAAGGGAGGCGCTGACAGAAAGAACCGTTTCTTCATTTCTGGTAAAATAGCTACCCTCATATACTTTTTCCACAAATAAGCGGAGCGTTCCCCCTAATGCTTTGTCTACAACCGGTTTTATTTTCTCTTTGTAAGTTTCTCCGGATATTATTTTGTTGTATCCTTCAATAAATATCGAATCTGTTGCCGTATATACCTTCTTTTTATCCTTGTTGTCGTATTCTATTTTTTCAGGAAGTAGAAAAACAGGAAGACCGAATGCCAACAGCAAAACTACGCATGCCAACTTTTTCCAATTACATAAAAACTGGATCTGCTTATAATAATACCGGTTGAAGTAGACCGGAAAACGATGCAGGAAGCGATTGGTCCTTTTCCGTATACGTGTAACCAGTTTGGGTTGTCCTAAGTCTGCCTTTTTGAGTTTCCCTTTCCGTGTTTTCTTGTATTCCAGTCCCATTTTATCTATTAGAGATGGCACGAGGAAAAGTGCGATAATGAGCGAAACGCCCAAGTTGATGATTACCACCGCTGCAAAATCCTGAAGGTTCAAGCGTATTTTCTCATCCAGGAAAAAGATGATAACCAAAGCCCCCATTGTTGTCAGTGTTGCAGCCAAAATGGATAAAATAGCTTTCCTGTCATGGCGGTTTCGTATATGTTCCGTCATGACAATCGTGTTGTCTATCACCAGGCTGAGCGAGATTGTGACTCCGGCAAGTGAATACAGTTGCATTTCCAGCCCAAGCAGGTAATAAAGGATAACAGCGATACAGAGGTTTACCGAAAGGCTGATCGTTATCAGGAACAGGTATTTCATTTCCCGGGTAATCAGCAAAACGAACAACAACAAGATTAATACGGTCAGTCCGGTACGGATATAAATCTTATCCAGTTCATTCTGGATAAATTCCGTTGCATCATAGCTGGTATGTATCTCATATCCTGCAGGAAGGATGGAACGTATGTGCTCCATTTCCGCCTTAATCTGTTTAGCCAGTTCTAACTGGTTGGCTGTCTCTTCCGCACGGATAGACAGGTAGATAGAGTTTAAGCCATTGATACGGTAATAACTTTGCGGGGTTTCTTCCTGGCGCGTTACTTTCAGCAACTGATCCAGCCGTATTAGTTTTCCATCTTTATTTGTCAGGGTGATAGATGACGGGGCAAAGGTATTCTTACTGTTTACATCCGGCACCAGTGCCAGGCGTATCCATTCCTGATGAGTTTCAAATTGTACATTTCCCGTACCTAAAAATTCTTTCTGGTAGTATTGTTGGATGGCATTTTGTATATCTTTTATACCAATGCCGAGAACGGTCAGTTGCCGGCTGTCATATTCCAAGCGCCATTCCATTGGAGTGGCACCGCTCACGTCAATCCTGTAAATTCCTGGAATACTGCTAAGGCGGGGTTTTATCTGGTCTTCCGCAAAACGTTGGATAAAAATAGGGGTAGCCGCCGCATTCAGCGTATAACTCATAAAAGGACGCGTCTCTTTCTCGTCCGGGCGGCTCATTTCCAAAATCGGATAACTAAGCCCGTCGGGAAGGCTTGGCCAGGTTTGGCGAATAATCGTAGATGCTTCAAAACGGGCGGCCTCTATATTGGTATGCTTGTCTAGTTCGAGGGTGACATATCCCCAACCATTGCCCGAAGTCGAGTTAATCTCCTTAATTCCTTTAATACGTGCCAGCATCGATTCCAGGCGGGAGGTAACTTCCATTTCAATAACGCGTGCCGAATTGCCCGGCATGTTGTAGCTGACTGTCAATTGCGGCAAGGTACGCGAAGGGGACAGTTTGATTGGCAGCAATGGAATGAAAGCAATACCCGCCAACGCCACGCAAAGGAAAGTGACGATGATGGTAAAAGAGGATATTTTAGGAGATGTACTCATGCTTTTCTTTATTTACAGATTACTACAGCCCGTTTTTGTAATCGAACTGGTTGGAAAGGGAAATACCCGTTTCAAAGTCATGCAGAGTGAGTTTCCGTATCTTATAGTAACTTAGCCAGTAGTTTTGCAGGGCCGAAATGTAGTTGCGTTGTGCTTCCTGCTGGCGGTTTAACGACAAAGTCAAGCTATTGATGTCGGCTTTACCGATCATAAAGCGCTGTTTGGTTTCGGCATATGCCATAATGGCAAGGTCGAGCGCTTCCTCGGCACTGACGATCAGGTCTTGTTGGATATTGAAATCGCCGACAGTCATAATTACATCTTCTTCGACAGTCAACTCTTCCTGTTTAGCTGAAATCTGGGTGACGTTCAGGTTGTTTTTAGCAATGTTGTGTTTTCCGCGTCTTACTCCCCAATCGACCAACGGAATGCTGACGGATACCGAAACGACATCCTGCTGTAGCGGGTTACGGTAAACATCCTTAAATTTATCGGATACCTGGTTGAACCCGATACTTGCACTTACCGAAGCATTGAACAAGGCTTCTTTTTTTGTTTTATCCACCTGCTGTTCGGCTTCCAATATTTGCTGGCGTAAATCCAGGAAGGTCGGATTATTCTCGCGGGCAAGTACCAATGCTTCATCTACTGAAATTTCCATATTGCGTGGACGTCCCGGTAGCCGCAGGTGTATTTCCGTATTCTTGTCGAAATTAAGATAGGAGGCAAGGCTGAACATGGCGCGTTTCAAGGATATCTCCGCATTTTGCAAGGTATTGCGTGCATTTACAGCATCCAGCTTTAAAGTAAGCAAATCGGCACGGCTGATGGATGCAATTTTAAGCCGTTCCTGACCGGTCCGGTATAGGGTATCGGTGGAGGCAACATTCTCTTTGGCAAGATCGTATTCCGCCTGTGCCATCGCCAATGCAAAGAAATAGGTGGTGGCCTGTTCACTGAGCCGCTCCATATTATATAGCAGGTTCTTTTTCGCTTTTTCAAATTTCAGCGGTTCTATTTTCCGTTCCCATTTGAATGGATTATATCCCAACAGGCTCTGTGAATACCCGATGCGGATAGGGACAGAGGTAAATTGGCTGTATGCATTATCACCGAAATTCCGGATGTATCCCAAATCGGAGTCCAGGATAAAAGTACCTCCCAGCAAATCGAAATTCTGTTTCACTTCCAACTTCCCTCCAGCATAGTAAGATTGTTGTTTCCGGTAAATATCAATGTCACTTTCCGAATCATACCTACGGGTAATATCCCGGTAATACTCTGCCGGCTTGAGATTCAATGTCAGGCTGGGCAAACGGTCGGCTTTATAAGTCCGGTATTGCCAGTACCCTGTCAGATACAGGTTTTTACTTCGGAATGCTTCCAGTGAACTGTCGGCAGCAATCTCGATTGTCCGGTCCAAAGTAAGCGTAAGTACCTGGGCCTTTAAAGCAACAGGCAGGCTGGCTAGTATTAATAGTGTTTGTATGAAGGGCTTTTTCATATCTGTTCAGTTTTAACTACATCATGTTTGCGATAAATAAACCAATAAATCAAAGGTATGACGAAAAGACTGACCGCCGTACCTATTAACATCGCCGATATCATGGCAATGGAAAGTGGTTTTTGCAACTCGCTTCCCATATCGAATGTGAAGAGTAGGGGCACCATTCCGAATATGGTGGTCAGTGAGGTCATAATGATAGGACGTAAACGGCGGCGGCCGGCTTCATGTATTGCCTCCATTAACGGGACACCCTCTTTGCGTAGTTCGTTAATAGCATCCAGCTTCAGGATAGAGTCATTGATAATGATACCGCAGGTTACAACAATACCGATGGCACTCATCAGGTTCATCGTATGTCCGCAAATCCATAATACCAGCAAGGAAGCCGCCACATCTATCGGTATTTCCAGCAACACAATCAACGGTTGAAGGAAACTCTCGAACTGTGCCGCCAGAATGAAGTACATCAATAAGATAGAGATAAACAGGATGACTACCAGTTCATTCAGCATTTGCTTATTGGAAAAGAAACTGCCGGAGAAATCGATATCCCAGTCGGTTCCTACTTCTTGTTTTACACCATGCATCAACTTTTCGGCATTCTTTACATTATAAAAGCTAAAGGGAATGTATTCGCCGTTTTTCCCTGCCGTAATTGTTTTCAGGTCTTGTCCGGATGTTACGCGAATCAGCGATTGCAAAGGGATATATTTTACATTCCCGTCTTTGTCAGGAATAGTATGTACCAATGTATTTTGGAATACATCGTTCACTGTTTGCTCGTTCCCTGCTAATGCTATCGGGAGATATTGCTGATAGGAACGGAGAGTGGCAACCTCATTCTCCTTAAAAGCCGTTTTCAATATACGGTATACTTCATTGTAATCAACGTTATATAATAGAAGCTTCTGCCGGTCTATCGATATATTCAATTGGTTGTCAAATGCAATACCGACAGGAGAATATCCTGTTTGCTTCTTTAAATTCCGCTCCATTTTATGCAAAGCAGCAGCATCAGGAGCTTCTGTTTTATTCCGGCTGTACAGTTCAGCAACAATATCGGCTTCTCCTGTTACAAACAGTTTTTCAAAAACAGTAACCGGAGGGGAGAAGGAGAGGACGGCATTGGGGTATTTTGCCTCTACCCATTTTGCAATTGTTTCCTGTAAAGGAGCTATATCATTTGTATTTTCTGTTTTAAAATAAAGTTCGCCTTCCGAAACGGACAATTCCTTGTCGCGGTTCAGTAAGAATTGTTGTTGTCCTATATAAGCCGTGTATTCGTTTACTTGTGCACTGACTGTGGCAAACAATCCGTTTATACGTTCCTGGTTCTCATCGAGATGGATATTCTCATTCCATTCCACATGGACGATAAGTTCATTCTCGTCGATTTTCGGCATACGGCTTTTGGGTATTTCATAGAAAAGAAAAGCACAAAGCGGAATTGTAATTACCGTAAAAATCAATGCCGCTTTCTTATGGCTGAAGATAAAATCGACCCCACTATCATAGAAACGGTCCAATGTATGGTCTTTTATCAGGTTATTAATTCGCATATTGAAGCCTTTATGCTTGATATCCGGTATGCTATATACCAATTTGTATAATACGGGAAGCAACATAATCCCGGTAAAATAAGAAACCAATAACCCGACAGTCACGGCAAATGCCTGGTCGAAGAAGATTGCACCGGCGATTCCGCTCATAAATACCAAAGGCACAAATACGGCAATGGTGGTAAAGGTTGAACTCAGCATCGGGGTAATAACCTCTGTCGTTCCTTTGGCACAGGCCTCTTCCAATGAATCCCCCCGCGCCCTGTATTGCATGATATTCTCCGTTACGATAATAGAACTGTCAATCATCATACCCAGAGCCAATATCAGACCGGATATGGAAATAATATTCAGGGACATTTTAAAGAGATAGAAAAATAAGAAGCTGACCACCAGGCTGACTACCATACTCAATCCGATAACCGCCGGACTTTTAATATCTCCAAGGAACAATACGGCAACGATACAGATAAACAGGAAACCCAGCGAAAGATTTTGTTTCAGGTTTGATATCGTATAATCCAACAGTTCCGTTTGATTTCTACTGACACTAAATTCAATATCCGGATATACGGAAGCAAAATAGTCGGTAACCTCTTTCAATGCTTCCTTCATATTGTCCATATTTTCATCCGCCTGCTTGATAACAGCGAGCGTAACCGCCTTTTTCCCATTCGATAAAGAGGCTCCGGTCTCTTTTTCCGGAACGATGGATATCTTAGCCAGCTCTTTTAATTGGAAGATACGGTCGCTTTTCCGTATATAAATGTTTTCCACATCTTCAGCAGTACGAAGTAGGGTGGAGAACTTGATATTGTATTCGTAATAGCCGTCGCGGACAGTCATGCTTCCCGGCTCGATATTATTGGATGATAAAGCAGCTTCCAGTCCATCGAGCGTGATACCTGCCATCTCCAGCAGTTTCATATCCGGAACGATTTGCAACTGGCGTTTCAATACCCCGGTTACGTCGACCATAGCAACTTCCGGCAATTGTTCAATCCGTCTTTTTATGACTGTCTCGGCAAACTGGCAAAGTTCCAGGAACGCCTCCTGGTTGTCGTGTATTTGCGGACCGGAACCTGTGTTCTTTTCTCCTTTTAACGTAAGATTAAGGCAGAATACAGGAATATCGGTGGCACTGGCTTTGATTACCCGTGGACGTTCCACTTCACGCGGCAGATAGTTCATGGCTGCATCTATCTTTTCATTTACTTCAATAAAAGCAAGGTCCGTATTGGTTCCGAAATCGAACTTTAGCCGGATGATGGCAGCACCATCGCGTGTTTCACTGTGTATATCCTGTAATCCTGCCACTTGCATCAGTTGCAGGCGCACCGGTTTTACTACCGTATTTTCCAATTCGCGTGCGGATGTATTCTGCCCGGCAACCTGTACGGTAATTTCCGGAATGGCAATATCCGGTAGTAACGACACCGGAATGGTAAAATAAGTAACCAAACCGACGATGAAACAGGCTGTGAAAGCCATCAATACCGCGATGGGACGTTGTAGAAGAAACTTTATCATATGTATCGATTTTCAACGTTCAATTCTCATTTTTCAATAACCGAAACCGGTGCTTCATGAGCCAGATTGATATTGCCGCTGGTGATTACGATGTCTCCTTCTTTCAGCCCGTCTATGATTGTGTAGCTATCTGTATTTTCCATACCGGTATGGACATAATTCCAATACGCCTTGTTATTGTCGAGCGTAAATACGACCTGTTTTCCGGAACGTAGCACTACTGCTTCTTTGGGTACGACCAACTGTTTACCCAGCGAACGGTGGATGCTGATCCGTACGTTCATTCCTTCGAATAATTGTCCTTTATTGGCAACAGATGCTTTTACTTTTACCATGCCGTTCGCATCGACCAGCGGATTGATTTCCGATATGCGCCCTTCTGTTTTAATATTGGGGGTTGCAAAAGGGGAGACCTCTACGCGGTCGCCGGTTTTAATCAAGGGCAATTCGTTTTCCAGTACGGTAAAGTCCGCTTCCAGACCGCGGTTGTCGATAACCGAACAAAACGTTTCGGAGGTTGAAGCCGTATTGTATTGTTTGGCAAAAAGATTGGCAACAATCCCGTCGAACGGCGCAGTCAGCACGGCATTCTTCAATTCGAAATCGGCTAATTGGTATTGTGCCAATGCCTGGTCGTAACCGCTCTTTATCCGTGCCAGTTGCATGGTTGCAGCCGGGATATTTCCGGAATCTTTCAGGGCGTATCCTTGTCCGATTAATACATCCTGTAGTTCCAGGCGGGCATTTTCCAGCGAACTTTTGGCCTGGTCCGCTCTGTTTTTAAGGCGGAATGTGGAGAGTTCAGCCAGCTTTTGACCTTTCGTCACCCGGTCCCCGTTTTTCACATAAATAGAAGCGATAGGCTCTACCGATTGGAATTTCAGGTCTACATACTGGTGGGAAGAAAGTTTTCCATTACTTATCAGTTCGTGGTTGAAATCGGTAAGTTTCAAGGTCATAACCGTTACCTCGTTTGTTTCATCCGGCAAAACTGTTTCCAGTGTTTCATCTTTCGTACTTTCTTCTTTTTTATCTCCGGCACAAGCCATCATTCCCGCCAGAAACAGTATTACGAACAAATAGTAATATTTCATGCTGTATTTTTTTAACAAAGTTATGTGACAAATATATGTATAAATAATCATGAATTATTAGGAATTATCATTTAATTTAATCTTTAGTGTCATATTTATTATTTAGTGCCTGACAGCGTATTTTTTCCCTTGCTTTCAAAATCTTTTTGGATTCTTCTCTCATTTCCTGAATTGCCTGGCTATTTACTTTAGGTTCTTTCGTCAATACGGCATGAACCGCAGCCTGCATTTTCTCGTCCTGATAAAAGTCGGGTTCAGCATAGAGCTTACATAACAGGTAATATGGATAAATTCGTTCTGGCAGTATATCGATAGCATGAAGTAATAAATATTCAGCTTTTTGATAATGTCCCATGTTTTGTTCGTTTTTTGCTATAATATAATAAAGCATGGGATCCGCACTTAACTGTACGGCACGGTCCAACAGTTTATTCGCACCTGCATAATCTTCGGTCTTGCCTTTACATTGTGCGGCTTCAAACAGAAATTCCGGTTTATGTTTAAGCTTTGGACAAAGTAAATTATATGTCTCTATAGCAGATGAATAAGCATGTGAATTATATGATATTTTCACTCTGTTCCATTCTTTATATGCATGATAAAAATCTTTTTGTATCCAGAATAGACAGCCACTGATACTTGTCAGCAGGCATAGATATCCCATAGTTATGTATGTTTTTCCGGATTTTATTTTTTCGGATTGACTGTCCGGATTTTTATATTTCTTTTTATAAGTAGCAATAGCTCCCATACTGATGAGTAAAATCCAAAAAGAAGGTAGTTGTAACGGATAAGAGGATAAAGCGAAAATTATCAACGCCACTATGCCGCCTACCATTCCTATTTGTTTATTTTTTAATCCCTGATAACAGATTATCCCTAACCAGGAAAGAAAAATTAATAATGCGAGTATTCCTTGCTCCGAAGCGATTTGCAGGTACTCATTAAATGCATATTCCGGACATCCGGCAACCCGTTTTTCTGTTTCCGTCGCAAGATCCGTTGCAAAATAATGAGCCTGTGCTTCCCGGTAAGCGGCCGGAAAACCACCCAGTCCATGTCCGGTGATAGGTTTTCCGGCAATGGCTTTTCCTGTTACTTTCCACATGAGCAAACGACCGTTTGCCGAATCCTGCTTCATATTGTACATACCTGCCGCAGCACCGGTTAGTATGATTGCTGCGCCGGCAATTAATAAAAATGACACTTTGTGGTATTTGATAAATACCCGCTTCGTTTTATCCCATCCGATTTCTTGAACCCAATAAACCATAGCACATGAAAAGGCTGCTGCCAACCATGCCGACCGGCTCATCCCGGCAGGAAGAACCATCATAATGGCAGCTATACATATCCATGCAAAGTATCGGGCAGCCAGCCGGAAATACAAAGCTACGCTCAGGCAAACCGGCAGGATGACAGCTATATATCCGGAAAAGGGACCGGGATTATAGAATGTCCCCGTCAACCGGAACAAGGAATGGTTGGAAACGGCCTCTCCATGCAGTTGCCCTGATCCTAATAAGGCTTCCGCCAATCCCGTACACATCAATGTAAAGATAAACAGCGGTTTTAAAACAGGGTAAGCATTAAATAACCAGCGTAACAGAAACCAGAAAATTACCAGTTGTCCGCCGAACATCAACTTTTCAGGTTCAGGGTTTAGTCCCCAATCATACGTGGCGAGGGTCAGTATCATATAAAGAAGAACCAGCGTATCCGGCAAGGACCATTTAAAGAAATCCTTTTTTCCTGTTAAAGCCAATAAACAGGTACATATGGAAAATAACGGCATAACCAATTGAAACCAGTGGACTTTTCCTATGACCAGCCCGTTCACTAAACTTCTGCTTTCGACAAAAGGGGTAGAAAGTAAAAGAACTCCGACTATCACTGTCAGTAAAAATAATAGGTAACGGAACTGTTTCATCTGTATTCTGCTGTTAATGTATTCTTTTTAGAAAACGGTTCCATCTGAATTTACCGCTATAAGGTTCTACCGATTTCCAGATAATCCATGCCTTTCCTACAATATATTCTTCCGGCAGTAATCCCCAGTACCGTGAATCCTGCGAATTTTCTCCTTTATCGCCACCCATGAAATAATAGTTTTTGAGGAAGCGGTATGCTTTAACCGGCTTATTGTCCAGGTAAGCGACAGAATCTTTATATATCAAACTACCTGCCTGTTCCCATTCGATCAGTTTCCGGTACAGGCAGTAATTGTTCCTATCCAGGATAACAGAGTCGCCAACTTTAGGTATATAAAGCGGCCCGAAGTCTTTAATATTCCAATGCAGAATCGAATCAAAAGGGAAGCTATTGAACACTCCTTCCCCAAAATCATCTTTATCATACCTGCTGATTAGTTTTTGGGATTCTATATTCCCTAAAGGGATTTCACAGCCTCTTACGTTGTATTTCCCATTTTCGATGGATAACGTATCACCCGGAAGCCCTACACAACGTTTTATATAGTACTTCAGAATGTGCATCTCTATCTTATCCCAATTATGCGGGTGGGGAAAATTGAAAACCAGCACATCATTCCGTCGTACTTTTCGTAAGCCGGGCATCCTGTATATATCGACCTGTTCTTCCCTCATGGAAGCAGAGAGGTTAAAAATACGCGGTCCCACCAACAGTTTATTTACCAGTATACAGTCGCCGATTTCCAATTCCGGCTCCATAGAGTCGCTGGGTATGCGGAAAGAAGTAAAAAAAAATACCTGCCCGATAATCCAAAGGCAAGCAATTCCTGCCAACCCCAAAATAAGGTTAAGTATCCAATTCAGTATTTTATGGAGTTTGTTCATCTTCTTTCTTACCAGAATATTTGTTTTCCTTCTTTGTATTCGAAGATCCGTTCATCTTTTCCTCTTGTATGATTTTTCAAATAGAGCAAAGCACCTTTTGGAGCCATGAAATTTAATGAATCGGAAACAGCCGTTTGTATGCCGGCCGATACCCATTCATGGTCCAGATAGAACATTTCATATGAATCCCCTTTCCGGATAAAGTTGTCGGAGTTTCTCGGAGTAAAAGCGATACGGGCTATTGAACAGGCTTTTCCTAAATCCAGGCCACTCCATCCTCCATCAGGAAAACGATAGTCAAAAGAGGTATACGGGTTTCCATCAAATACATTTCTATAATCATGTATACCATCGAAACTTCCGGGTGTACCGATTACTTTTCCTTTTAAGGCAACCGTATCTACATTATTTTCATAAAATGCCACTTCACTAATATTGCAATGGCTTCCTTTCGGACCTTTATAACGGACATATCGATATTTTTTATCGGTAGCCGGAGAAACAACGGTTATCAACCTTCTCGGTTCGTCTTTTATCTGAAATAACGTATCCGCATGGCTAAAATCCGGAGCATTACTTCCTTCAAAAATTCCATTTACCATACGGTTAAGGAAATATTCATAGAAGAAATGGAATTTAAACAAAACAGTAACTTGTTCCATTTCCTGTCCCGGTGTAAAAAAACGAATCGTACCATGCTCCGCATCTACGTGAAAAGGATCTGAAAGCATCTCCAATCCCTCTTTTGTCGAATGTGCCAAACGGCATACTACTCCTCCTTTTACATCTTTGAAGCACACTTTATTTTCAAGGAGATAACCATAGTCTACCGGTTTCCATTGTTGTCTTGCGGAGAGACAAAGCCAGATAGGTTCAGACTTTTTTATCCGCTTATATAACTTTGTACCGGATATTTCTACCGGGAAACAACCGGAGCCGGCATATATTTTTGTTATATCCTTTATTTGTCCGGTTCTGAAATAGGAGGGAACCGGCAGTCCGGAAGCATTAAATTGTTCTTTCAGAGAGTTGTTTGTACTAAAAGTATGCCTGTATATCTTTCCGGCGGATAAATATACCTCCGGGGCTTTTCTTATTTCGGAATAGGTCAGTATTTCTATCATATACGTATTTTGCTCTTTATCGAGTACAAAATTCCACATATGCGGTGAATTATTATCGCCCCTTAAAGGGACTTCATCTATGCCGCAAGGAATACCCAAAGCCCTCATTACATAGATAACAGCGTCAGCATGTTCCCTGCATGTTCCGGATTTCCATTCTACACAGACCTGAGGACCTGTATGAGGAGTAATGGCCAGTTGCTCCGTATATTTTATATTTCCTTCCCTGCGGAACGTATCCAGTAACGCTTGTGCTGCAAAGGCCGGATCTTCTGCTTCCGGAAGTTTACGGATACTGTCCAAAAGCGGATTATATTTCTCATAAATTTGTTTTCTCCAATAGGTTAAAGGTTCGTCGCCAGTCCGATAGGGCAGAATATATTCGCAGAAATTTTCAAAAGAGACATGCTTTCCCCACGGTTGTTCTTCCCATACCCTGAATGCTTCATCAATATTCTCTACCAGATATGCAGAATCTACATTTAATAAATCATATTCCATATTCAGTGCAGAGTACGAGAATGGACCATATTTCAGTGCCAACGAATCCCGTATAGAAGCTGGATGCTGGTCCGTCGTAGCGAATAGCTTATATTGTTCCATCTGCCTATCGAGCGTTTTTCCTGTATAATAATAGTAGTAAGGCATATTTTCTATCAGGAATTGCGCAGCCTTCAATTTAAGAGTATCAGCCTGATAATGGTTAAGGACTTTCTCTAACTCTTTCCTGTTATTGCCTGCTAAAGAAAGAGCCTGCTCCAAATATGTATTTTTATTCCCCTGCCATGAACAGGAAAATAAACAAAAAGCAAAAAAGATAATCAGGTATAGTTTCATTTTATTTAGTAAGTTTTTACACTGTCATTTTCTATTAAAAATATACGGATATCCCAACATTTGATGGGAATAGTAAAACGGAGAAGGGCATTCCGGGGGATTTCATTGTATGTTACGTGTAATTTCTTTTTTGAGACTTATCCGGTATGATTTTATGAATACTATCGATTGGACTCACATGAAAAGGCACTGTAATAAAACGTAGATTAGTTCCATTTGGAGAATCGGCAATAATAAAAACATTATCACCAAGTCTTCTTTTACATTGAAAGCCCTTACCGGTTTAAAATGTTTGAATAATTACAGATAAGTATACAATAATATATTATCTTCATTTATGTCGGGATTAATTCCATAAATAATACCCTGTTTCTCATTTACAGCAAAAGCAGAAATAGATTGTTCCAAATTTAATTTTTTAACAGGTTCTCCTTGCCAATTGTATATTTCAATAATTGAAGAATGATTTTTGTCTAAATCTCCCCATGGGATGCCTGAATATAGTGCATAAATATTATTTTCTGTGCATACAATATATTCATAATATACAATATTGTTATCAACATTATATTTAAACTTTCCTCTTCCTTTTTTGAAAGTATAAAAATTAGGGTGTTTTTCTGTTCCAATATACTTCTCTATATTTATTTTATTGTTTCTTATAGTCCCAATTTCTATTCTATCAATAAAAAAATAGCCAAAAGCCACTTTGTTTTGATAAGAAGAAATCCAATAATCATCAAATTCTGTGTAATAATCTTTACCCATTTCTTTGGAAAGATCAAAAGTGTTTTTTATAACATCTAACTGTATTTTAGAGGAAAAATCCCATAATTCACGAGAGCTTATTTTACTATTACTCCTTTTTAATAAATATTTGTTTTTGTCGATGTAATTTATTTCCCAAAAGAAGCGATTATCATTAGTACTAAAAGTAAATTTGTCAATTAATACTGAGTTAGTATCCGTTAGTAAAAAAGTTGCATACTTATCTGTAGCATGATCTCTAAGTGAAAATTCATTATTAGGTGTGTTTTTTATTATTGATGGCATAAGATATTCTTCTGGTGCATTTCCTTGAGGACAAAATTTATATAAAAAGCTGAAATCCTTCAAGGAATATACGTAGTAAAAAAAATCGGCATTTACATTAGCATCTCGTAACACAATATAGTCTTTATATTTATAGATATTATCTATTTTGATAATTTCATTAATTGATATGTATTTGGGAGATAAATTTATTGTAGATGGAAATTCCTTTATATATTTATTATTATCTTGACAAGATAAAATAAAAATGATCAATATAAAGGGTGAAAAAATCAAAAACTTTTTTACGTGTAACATATTTATAGTATGAAGAAAAGATTGTGTAATTTTATTTACACAATCTTTATGTTGTTTAACATCTATTTTTGCATTTACCTGTATATCTTTTACAATCACAAGCAATACCTCCACCTGAATTTCCTGACCATTCTTTACATGAATCACTACAACTTGAACTCTCTCCACTTGCCAATGCTTCAACATTAGCCAATGCCAGTTCAGATATAACTATTTCATTTTTTTCTTGATTGAAATTCCATGTTGCTGCAACAGCAATAGCTACAGTTACGATAATTCCTAATATACGCCTTTTCATTGTATTTGCATAATTTTTAATTTGTTGTTAAACTATTTTTCGCTTATTCTATTTAGATTGATATAATAATTATTAAAATACTAAATTGTCATCTACACCTCCCTTCTGTAATTTGACAAAGTTTAATAGAAGGGCTTAGAAATTGTTAAAATTCTATCCATTTCCCCTAATTTTTACTTTGACAGGCCTGTTTGTGTTACATCTGATTGTTACAGTTTCATCGAAAAAGCCTGTATCTTTCGGTGTAACTGTTACTTCTACCCGTAGAGTATCGCCGGGCTTTGCCGGTTTTTTATCATACGTGGCTGTTGTACAACCACATGTGGTATTAATATCTGTTATTACAAGGGGATTGTTTCCTGTATTTATTATTTCAAACGTGTTTGTTTTAATTGTACCCTTTGGAATATTGCCAAAGTCGATTTCGTTATTTATTGCTTCGGCTGTTGTCTTAATATGCTTTACCGGATTCTCTTTCCCTGTTAATTGTTTTAGATATAAATCTTTGACCGCAGAGTTATGTATCGGATTTCCCAATGCTATGACTTTATTATCTTTATCCAATAGGAATGTCTGAAACATTATATCTGCGGGAAACTTATTTAATAGATTTAGTTTATTTCTATGATCCACACAGACTGGACGGTCGAATTTATCTATTTTTAATATATAACGTAACTCTTTGTCATCTTTCGATTGAAAGAAAAAGAGGAAGGGGACTTGGCTATTTGTAGCCGAATCAACATACTCTATCAGTTTTTTCCATTTAGGTAACTGTAGTTTACAGCTCGTACATCCTATGGAATCAATATAGATTAAAACTTTATATTGTGATTGTGGAATCTGATAATCCACAGTGTCTGTCACAAAGCGGGTAAAAGTTATATCTTTTGGAAATAGAATTTCTTTCCCTTGCCATTCATTAACAAGACGGGTGATTCTTTCCTTTTCGTTTTCTTTACAGGAAGAGACCAATAGAAGTAAAGATAATATTAGTAATAGTTGTTTCATTTTTGTTTTTACATTTTGAATTCCAAGATAGGTTCATCTTTTTCAACACAAGTTGCAATAATTGTTTTTGTTTTTTCATTAACATCTATTCCGTAAACAGGATAATCCAGTGTGTATTTACGAACCGGATTCCCTTTTAAATCAAATACATAAATATATCTTCCGCCATCTTCCGGCTTTTTACCTTGCTGATAAATTACTTCTTTTTCTTTAAACGATACACCATGAAAAACGGAATAAATATATTGGTCGGTTATCCGTATATCACTAAATCCCATGATACCGGTTGGAATACCTTCCGTACCGACTGTTTGAAATTGAGGCTCTCCGTTAGGGCCGTATAGAACAGTATGTGTATTTTCTTTCAGGTTGTATATTTCAATTGCTTCCCCCAGTTGGGTCACCATAGCATAAATGCCTTTTTGAGGATTGTAGTCTGTAAAACTCCTCCATGCTTGAGCTAATGCGGGACGAACTTCTTTTTTATTGTTTATCTCAGTAGGTATTTCGCCTACGTTTTTAAAAGATTTACCACTGTAGTCTACTTGATGATAACGAAAATCTCCTAAATAGTCTGTTATTAGAAAACAAGTATCTGTTGCATAAAAATCGAGAGAACGGACTAATTGCCTATCTAATGGTATTATTTGCTCCCGTTTGGCTGTTACTTTTTGAGGATCGATTGACCAACGTGAAATTTGCATCCTGTTGGCATCTAAAGCCCAAATTGAATCTAACGAATTGAACTGGAACATTTCAGCAGATAACATCTCTTCCGGAGCTTCCCCACGCTTTCCAAATGAAACTAAATGTTTCCATTCAGGGTAGGAGAAGGCATGAAAATAGTAATCGATGTTATGTAAATCCATAACAATGGCAACGCTGTCTCTAACCGTTACCCGAAATGGGTAACGGAAGAGAACAGAGTCCAGAGATACATCCTGTGCTGTCAAATTCTTTTCTTCAGGAAAAGAACTGTAACGGGGATGGAGATTGGGAGAACTGCTACAGGAAATAAAACTGCTTATTATTATAAGAAGGATGTATTTCATTGTGGTCTGAGACTGAGATAGGTATATTTTTTATCATGTTTAAAACCTGCACAATCAATAGACCCTACACCTATACAAAAATAATCACCATTACCTTCTCCACTTGCTAAAGCTTCCACATTATCAAAAAACAAATTATTAATGACTGGAATAGAAGGAGAAGTCATTGATAAATAAGTTGCGACGCTTACACAAGCTAAAACTAATAATGTTTTTAAGTACTTTTTTTTCATGAGATTTTTATAATTTGAGAATTAGGTACAAAGGAAAAAGATAGAGAAGAAAAGAACAATTTTTTTTACGGACACTTTTCGGACACTTTGTTTGTCTTTGATTATCAACTGCTTTTTAACAAAAAAAATAGATCGTATTGTATATGTTAGATTTTCTTTAAGGGATTATTTACCTTTGTATACTAAATGGCTGTATATTTTATGAAGAAATATAAACGACTTTATTTGGGGGGAATAATATGTATTTGCATTACTACATTATTTGTTTTTGTATTACGACATGAAGTTTTACAGAAAAAAAGAGAATTGCTTCTCCTTTCTGACCGTACTTTTGAGCAAGCAGTAAAAAAGGAAATGGCATATAAGATGAAAGATTATCCTATTACCTTTCATTATAGTTCATATCTGTATCAGGATAGTATTTCATGGGAAGAAAAGAATAATTGGTGTATACAATCTTATATAACTGATTCAGATATAAATCGAATATGTTTAGATAGTATTTTTCATGCAATTGCTCTTCAACAAAACATACAGGCAAAAATGGCTATTTGTTGTAAAATCAATAAAAGGACAACATTTAGTTGTACAGATAGCTCTTTCTATAAAGAAGCACAGCCATTATCTCCTATTATATATCGATTTAAAAGTGTACCGGATAGTAATTGTGAATTGCAGGCATATATTTCACTCTCTTTTTGGAGCCTGTTAAAGCAAGTTCCATCTATGGGGTTCATCTTCTCTTTTTGGCTATTATCAATTGGAACAGTTTTTGGAATTTACTTTTACTGGAATAAAAGACGACAGGCTATACAAATGGCTGAAAATACGATTGTTTTACATGATCCTGTATCTCAAGAATGGGAACAGCTTCCAAATGGATTATTGTTAAACGAAAAATCAGGGAAATTAAAACATGAAGAAAATATCATAGAATTAGTCGAAAATAGACTAAAACTGTTTATCGCTTTTCTCAGAGCTCCGGAATATTTTCTGGCTCATGAAGAAATTTGCGAAAAGGTCTTGGAACGGAAAATAATTGACACATTGACCATATCAGACCGTGAAGCTGTGATAACAACAGTTAAGCGCTTGCGTAAAGATTTGGCTTCAATATCTTTTATTGAAATCAAATCGAGCAGGGGGAAAGGGTATCAATTGGTTTTTCATGAATCGGTGAACAGATTGTAGCCTTATTTTTATTCTGATTGAAATTTCTGTCTAATTCAAAAGCAATAACCGAAATATTATCTATCTTATTAAAATCTTGATTATAGAAAAATATCCATATATCATTCTATCTTATAATATACAAACATACAAAGTTCGATTTTGTCAAATATTTTTTTATACTCCTTGAATGATGATGGAATATATCCATTTGCTAATTTGCTATTCAAAAAAAGTTCTATATGCTTATCTTCATCATCCATGTATAACAACATTAAAGGGACTATATTAGAGTTATCTATTGGTTTTTCAAATAATTTATATTTTATACGTTTCCCTTCAGGAACATGCATATATCTAAATCCTGTCATACCTGGAAAATATGAAAATAAAATTAAATTATTAATTTTAGAAACATCAGGTACTATTTCAAAAAAAATAGTTTCGCCATTCATTAAATTAGGTTGAAACATAATTGTTTCATCTAAAAAAGATTTAACAAAATTGCCATATTGGAGTCTATCCGCTTTTAATGTAAAAGAAACACTATCCTTACTAATTTCAACTTTAGTTTTAAATCTCTCAGCATCTTTGGATGGAATAATATCTCTAGATCTATCATTCTTGTCCACTGTTACTGCTTTTATCCCATTATAGTTCTTTTTATTGATATCAATTCTTTTTAATTCATAATTATTAGGTTTTTTCCATTTTTGAGAATATACATCTTGACTAAAGCAACAATATATTGATAAATGAATAAATATGAATAGTATTTTCATCTTAATTGGTTTTATTTTTAAATTTAACAATGTGATAATCAGGAATTTCGCTGGTTGCATAAATATCTTTTGAGATGGGATCTATTGTAAATGTGATTATTGGCTCTGATAAAATATATTTTCTTAAAGGATTTCCTTCAGCACTAAAAACAAGAATCATATTCAATGGAGCAGGTTTTTTTTCACGGAATGCTCCGGAATATAGAACATATACTTCATTATCAACTACTATTGGAGAGTAATACGCTTCTCTGGCTTCACCATATATAGGAGATATCCTTGAAAAACCTCCTTCCAGTTGCTTTTCTTTAATGTGTGGAAAAAAATGATCGGGGCCATGTAATCTTTTTACAAATTCACCTTTAAAATTATATATTTCGATTAAATCTGTTTGCATATGAAATATATAGATGTATTGAAGAAGTGAATTTATTGTTATCTGGTTGATGTATGAATTGACTATTTCAATTTTATTTATTTCTTCTCCATATGAAGGAAATTGCCCTTCTGAATATATAGAATCACCCTCAGAATTAAAAAAAATGAATCGTTTGTTTAAAGGATTCATAGTAGTACAAACATATCCTTCTGGTATACGTTGTAATGAATTTACAGCTTCATTAATTGTAGTTGACTTTATTAATTGAGGTTCTTTATTATAACATAAATCATATGCATTATATTCAAAAACAACTCTTTTCTGATTATCAGAGATAAATATACTTGAATCTATTTTTTGAATATCTTTAATTCTTAGCAATTCATCTGGACCACTACCAAATGATATATACTCACCTGTTTTTTTCTTAGTGAATATATTATATCTATATAATAAGTGTTCAGTTTTTAAATTTCCTATCAATAGTATAGAATCTACTAACAAAATTTTTCCAGGAAACATAACCGGTTCATCAAATTCAATTATTTCAGAAGTTAATTGGATTGGATCTCCAAAATCAGCCGAAGAAAAAGTTAATGCATTTTCATATTTATCTTTATTTGTACATGAAACTAATAATGATATAAATAATAAATATATATAATTTATATTTTTCATATTTTTGTTGGTGTGATTTAGAACTGAAATTCGACAATCTGTATTTCTGGATTTTCTGTTAATCCATAAATTCTTTTATTTGCGTTATCCATGCAAAAAGCAAATATGGGAATATCTAAGTTATACTGTTTCAGGTAATTGCCATTAGTGTCAAACACGAATATACGATTATGCAGGTATATGGATTGGACATTAGGATTGTAGTATTTACCGGAATATAAAAAACATATTTCATTATTGCATAAAGTTGGGCAAAAGTAAGCATCTCTTGATTCTCCATATTTGGGAGATACTATTGTAGTTTAATGATTTTAGTTGACTACTTTCTGTCTAATATATAAAATAGGTTGACTCGGTTTATACTTAGTAATAAAAAGGGTTGTCCCTTTTGTTATATCTTGATGAATTAGGTTTACTTTAAATTATTAATCGAC
>UQLN01000012.1 GCA_900541965.1 uncultured Parabacteroides sp.
ATGGGACCGCCTTTGTTAAATATTTTGGAGGAACTTATTCGTAGAATACGGCTGTTCCTGCTGCTGTAACCATTAGCATGCTTCCGCTTGCGCCTACGGTTTCATAATCCAGATCAACTGCAATTACTGCATTTGCTCCCATGCGGGCGGCTTGTTCACTCATTTCTTTCAGGGCTGTTTCTTTTGCTTCACGTAATACTCCTTCGTAAGCATTGGCACGGCCGCCTACTATGTCGCGGATACCCGCAAACAGGTCTTTGAAAACATTGGCTCCAATGATCGTTTCACCGGAAACAATGCCGAAGTACTTGGTTATGTCCTTTCCCTCTATGGTGTTAGTAGTAGTTAATAACATGATTGTGTTTAATTATGTGTGTTACTCATTATAAATTCCAGTTTGCCGCCTTTTATAATATCTTTATGACTGATAAAAGGAGTATCTAGTACTTTGCCATTGAGTTTTACCTCTTTTACATATTTATTGGCGGTGCTGTTATTCTTGACAATAATTTCAAATATTCCGTCTTTTGTTCCATCGTTTACATGAATAAGAGCACGGTCTACCATCGGTCTTCCTAACGTATACATTGGGATACCCGGACATACCTGATAGAAGCCCAAAGCACTCATTACATACCATGCCGACATTTGTCCGCAATCTTCGTTTCCAATGATACCATCCGGTTCATTTGTATAGAAGTTTTGCATAATCTGATCTAAACGTTCCTGTCCTTTCCAGGGAGAATCCGTCCAGTTGTATAGATAAGCCATATGATGGCTCGGTTCATTTCCATGTGCATATTGACCGATTAGTCCGGTGATATCACCGGAAGCTTCAGCTCCGTCAATTTGGGAAGAAGTTGTGAAAAGCGTATCCAGGCGTGTTTCAAGCTCTTTCTTTCCTCCGATAGCTCCGATGAAGTTGTCCATGTCATGTGGAGCAAAGAAACTCCATTGGAAAGCGTTCCCTTCGGTATAATCGCTCTTCATATGTGAGGAATAACGGGGATTGAAAGGTGTGCGGAATGAACCATCGCCCATAACCGGACGCATCATTTTGGTTTCCGGGTCCAAATAGCGTTTCCAGTAAGAACCTTTAGCAGCATATTCTTTTGCTAATGCTTCGTTTCCTGCTTTTTTGGCGATTTCGGAGATACACCAGTCTTCATAAGCCATTTCTACTCCCCAAGACACAGATTCCGGAACGGAGTCGGCTGGTACGAATCCATACTTTTCTTTATAGTACGGGTGACGGGTTATCAGGTCTAGTTCGCGTGTTCCTTTGAATTTTTCAGCCAGGTCTTCACGATATACGGAAGAACGTGCTCCGGCTTCCGCCCATAGGTTTAAGTCGCCATCGGCCAAATTTTTAGTAACCAAATCAGCCAGAACGGCTGTAGCCGGGTAACCAACCATGCAACCTGTATAACTGGATGCCAGCGGCCATTTGGGAAGAATACCTCCTTCTTTATAACCTTGTACCAGTACATTTCCCCAGTCTGTTGCTCTTTGTGGTTCGATGATTGTCATCAAGGGCTGGAGAGCGCGGAATGTATCCCAAAGAGAGAAAACGGAATAGTTTACGTAGCCGGGAGCTGCCTGATGAACTTTTTTATCCATACCTAAATAACGTCCGTCTATATCCTGGTAGGCATAAGGTGCGATCATTGTATGATATAATGCCGTATAGAAATTAACCATTACTTTGGGGTCCGATGCCTCAATCTGGATGGCATTTAAAGCTTTATTCCATATATGTGAAGATTCTGTGCGGGTTGCCTCAAAATCCCATCCGGGCAATTCTGCCATTAAATTCTTTTCTGCTCCTTCCGGATCGACCATGGAAAGTGCCACTTTTGCGTATAGAGGCTTTGTGCTTTCTGCAAATTTGTAGTGGAATTTCAAATCCTCAGGAGTATTCATACGAAGGAACAGGGAATCTTTCCGTAGTTTTCCTCCTACATATTGGTATAATGTTTCAATCGGTTCTGAGAAGGTGATACGATAGGATACGGCATGGAAATGAGCCCATCCCTGTGTATGCACTGTTCCTTCTACTGTAGAATCATTTACAAACAGATATTCGTTGTTTACGATTTTATGTCCCCAGTTCGGTTGTAATACATGTCCTAAATCCAACATAACACGACGTTCTTTGGGATTATCATAGGTGTATTTATGAAATCCTACACGGTCGGTACTGGTCAGTTCTACATTAATTCCAAAATTGTCAAGACGAACGGCATAGTAACCGGGTGCAGCCTTTTCCGTTTCTTTTTTGAATGTGGCTATCGGCTTGATGGAATCTTCACCGGAGAAAGGTAATAATGCCACGTCTCCCAAGTCTCCGATACCGGTACCCGACAAATGGGTATGGCTGAACGCATATATCTGGTTATCATCATAGTGGTACCCGCTACTGGCATCCCATCCCATGATATGTGTATCCGGACTGACCTGTACCATTGCAAAGGGGCGGGTCGCTCCCGGGAATGTGTGTCCGTGGAACCCGGTTCCGATGAAAGGATTGACATACTGTACTTCGTCAAGTAGCTGGTCTTGTTTTGGCGACTGGCTACATGCTGCTAATAAGCAGAGCAGTGCCACCTGGAAAAATAAAATTGTTCTGTTCATATATAAAATTTAGAATAACAAGCGTTTAAAAAGAGAATGAAGCAAATATAGAGAAAAAACACTGGAAAATTGCAACCTATGGATACTTGTTTGCGTCTATTAAAATAAAAGCGATGAGAACGGATGAATTTATAAAACGGATATTGCCATTAAAAGATAATCTGTATCGCATAGCTTTCCGGATAACTGGAGATACGGATTTATCGAAGCAAATTGTGGAGGATGCTTTGTTGAAGGTCTGGAGCCAACGGGATACATGGATAGTTATAGAAGATTTGCCTTCCTACTGTTTGATGGTAACCCGGAATATGGCTTTGCAGAACGTTCGTGCCCGTCAAACTATTTGTGGGCAATTTGCAGTTGGCAAATGATTTTGGAAAGGGAAGGAAGATGGATTGTGACAGGATATATATGTTATTAAATAAATATTGGAGTTGTTCTACTACCATAGATGAAGAACGCGAATTACGCTATTTTTTTACAAATAATGCGATACCTTCCGAATTACGCCCTTATAAAGTATGGTTTTCAACTCCGGAAGCAGAGAAACTCCCCTTGTTGGGCGATGAGTTCGACCAGAAGATCTTGATGCGGATTATAGGAATGAAGAGAAAACGTCGTTACCGTTTGATATTACGGGCTTGTCTTATATTAGCTTTTCTTTGCTCGTCGATGCTTATTCTATATTTATACTCCTTTTTTTATTGTGGGTAATTACTATCTTTGAACTTTTAAATCTGGTTTAAATTTCTGTATTTATGAAAAAGAACATGAGAAGGGTGCTCTATGCACTTGTATGTCTGATTATGTGTATGGTGATGTATGCACAGGGCAAAAGTCCGGTATTGAGTGGTGCATGGAGTTTCTTGGCTCCGGATGTACCTTATGGATATCAATCCGGTACATTAAAGTTCGCAGAGAAAGATAGCAAATTAACAGCTGATGCGGGCAGTTCTTCTATTCAGGTTGAGTTTACTAAAGTGTCGAAGAAAAAATAAGATAAAACGATGTTTACCGTTATTGGAATTATGTTTGGAGGTATAGCCATCGGTTATATCTTACGCCACGTAGAATTATTACAGAAGATAGGAAAGCCTATTTCTTATACGATTTTACTTCTTCTTTTCTTATTGGGTATATCTGTAGGAGCAAACAAGGAAATAGTAAATAATTTGGCTGCATTAGGAGGTCAGGCTTTGTTGATTGCTTCTGCCGGAACGGCAGGAAGTGTATTGGCTGCATGGGCTGTTTATAATCTTTTTTTTAAAGAAAGGAGTGAGAAACAATGAAAGGCAGTCTTATTGTAGTCGCTTTTTTTGTCTTGGGATGTATTTTAGGTTGGAGTGAAATACTTCCCGATGTAATTATTGAAAATGACATTACGGTTTATGTACTATACCTGTTGATGTTCCAGGTCGGATTGAGTATAGGAAGTGATAAAAAGTTGAAGGATATCCTGACCAGCATACGTCCTAAATTACTGTTGGTCCCTCTTGCTACGATTGTAGGAACATTGGTAGCGTCGGCTATTGTCGGACTGTTTATCAGCAAATGGAGTGTGACGGACTGTTTGGCTGTGGGAAGTGGTTTTGCTTATTATTCTTTATCATCTATCCTGATTACAGAATTGAAAGCTTCATCGCTTGGCGTACAAATGGCTGCGGAATTAGGGACGATCGCTTTGATGGCCAATATAATCCGTGAGATTATAGCTTTGCTCGGAGCTCCGCTATTTGTGAAATATTTTGGAAGACTCTCTCCTATTTGTGCGGGAGGGGCTACGACAATGGATACGACATTGCCGATCATCACCCGTTATTCAGGAAAAGATTTAGTGTTCGTTTCGATTTTTCATGGAATCATAGTGGACTTTACTGTTCCTTTTTTTGTCTCTTTCTTCTGTTCATTCTGACAGAAGAATATAAAATGTTCCTGTTCGAAGAGACGTAACAAAACAAGTAAGGCTGCAAACGCATGAATTTTATCTTCATATTTACAGCCTTACTTCTATATTTATTTATCTTTTATTCAGCCCTGAATCCAATGATTTCACGTATTTCACGTAACGTTTTGGAAGCACTTTCACGGGCTTTTTCAGCACCCATGTGAGCTACTTTTGCCATGTATTCATCATTGGAGCGAATGTCTAGTATACGTTCACGTATTGGAGCACAGAACTTATTGATATCTTCAGCCAGTTGCTTTTTCATGTCGCCATAGCGAATTTCGCAATTATTGTATTTTTCGTTGAAGAAATCATAGGTATCTTTTGTAGATACAATTTCCATCATTGTGAACAGGTTGGCAATCGGTTCCGGCTTTGCACTGTTTGGTTCTGTAGGACCAGCATCTGTAACTGCTTTCATTACCTTTTTCTTGATAGCTTTTTCATCGTCAACCAGGTAGATTGCATTACCTTCGCTCTTTCCCATTTTACCCGATCCGTCCAGTCCCGGAACTTTTACCGCTTTATTGGATAAATGGAAAGATGCAGGTTCCGGGAAGAATTCGACACCATATGTAGCATTAAAGCGGCGTGCAAAGCGGCGTGCCATTTCCATATTCTGCTCCTGGTCTTTTCCGACAGGGACTTTTACTGCTTTGTGAATGATAATGTCGGCAGCCATCAAGGTTGGATAAGTCAATAAACCAGCACTTACACTATGCTTATTGTTTTCATTAAAGATTTCCTTCTCCATCTCTCCATCATTTCCGGTAGTATCGATATGCAGCTGTTTACGGGCCTTTTCCTTGAAAGAGGTAGTACGCATCAATTCCCCTATACCGGCATTCATGTTCAGATACAGGTATAATTCAGCCACTTCACGTACGTCGCTTTGGATATAAATCGTCGCTTTTTCCGGGTCGATGCCACAAGCCAGGTATTCGGCCAGGATTGTTTTTGCACTATTACGGATATTATCGGGATGTGGATGGGTAGTCAACGAATGCCAATCGGCAATAAAGTAATAGCAATTATATTCATTCTGCATTTGCAGAAAACTTTTTACTGCACCGAAGTAATTCCCCAGGTGCAAATTACCGGTTGGGCGAATGCCACTTACTACTGTTTCCATTCTCTTTTTTACTTTTTTATTTCAAATGGATACAAAGATAGTAAGAATCTCCTTAGGCTACTGAGAATTATCCGGGATTTGTCAATAAAATGTCAGCGAAAAGAGATTTTCAGAGATTATACAATACCTACCTTTAACTATCCGCAAGGTACAGGTTTGTTATTCAAACTTTGAATTTGTAGACTGTGCATCTCTTTTTGATAATATTAAGAGTTTTGGATGAAAATAATGTTTAGTAGACGTTTTAGGCTAAAGGGTATTTTTTGTTCTATTATTATTTGAAGGATGGTCAAGCTATTGAATTATTGTGCTTTTAGAGAATATTTATTAATGGTTTAACCCTCAAAACAAATTTAAAATGAACAAATTGTTTGATTTTTTACAATTATTGTTGTTGTCAACAAGTGGCATGTTACTCCTTTGTATAATCTTTGCTATTAACCCTGATATTTATCATGGGGAAGCTATTGGGAGAATCTGTTGGTTTCATTATGCATCCGTTGCTTTTGCCGGAAGTTTATTATTTATGGAATTAACGAGTAGTAAACGTGTTTTTATCTTTTCTTTGCCTGATGTCCTTGTTTTATTATTGTTGGGAATTGTCCTTGTTACTTATGATAAACAGCTTAATATTCAGCCGGATAAACTCATTTTTATATCCCAACTGGTTGCCTTATGGTTTATGTTGCGTATTTCTTTACAGCGGTATCCTGAATTACGGATATTTTTTGTATCGATCGCTCTTTTTTTCAGTATCGTTTGTGCGATTTCCTGTATCAGATTATATTTCGGGACTTTTTCCGATCATCCTGTATTGAAATTGTTGGATGGAGCTGTACCGTTGGAGTTATCTACAGGATACATTACGGTTATGCTTCCTATTTCTTTGAATATGTTTTTGCGTTTTAGGGATTGTAAGAAATTATCTTGTTGGGAGTCCCGTACATTTTTGTTTTATCTGGCTTGTGTGGGATTTATTTCAATATCCATAGCTCTTTGTTTGAGAATGAATCTCTCGGTTTTGGTTGTTTCTGCAGTTTCATGTTGCTGGGTTTGTTGGATGCGGATGATTGGTTTGACAAAGACAAAAGAAGCAATACATAAATATCATAAGTTATTTGTCGGGACTTTTATTATGATGTTGTTTTTTATAGCAGCAGGTTTGCTATTATCTGCAGTTTCTTTCCATACAGGGGCGGTACAGAAGCATTTGTTAATATGGAATGTAACCACGAATGTGATTATTAAGCATCCTTTTTTAGGGACAGGTCTGGGTAGTTTTCCTTCTGTTTATGCAGAAGCACAAGCCGATTATTTTACTTCGGGGATTGCTTCTGATATCGAATGTGGAATGGGTATCTGCCCGGATTACCCTTATAATGATTATTTGCTTATGGGTGTGGAAATAGGAGTGGTGGGGTTATTGCTTTTCATGTTATGGTTAGCGTTTTCTGTTTATTATGGAATCAAACATAATCGAATAGGTTGCTCCGGAGGTGTTATCGCTTTGATTGTGTTTGCTTTATATTCTTATCCACTGCAGTTGCCTACATTATGTGTATTGCTTGTTTTTCTTACGGCCATATGTGTAACGAAAAATGGGAGTTCTTTTCAAGGTTTAAAAAGTCTTCCTTATATCGGGATTCTGATAGCATTTGTTTCATGTGCTATTTTTTACGCCCAGAAAGATTCGGTACATATCTATAAAGAATGGAAAAATTCCCGGGATTTATATCTTGCCAATCATTATGAGTTAGCTGCATATAAGTATGAGAAATTATATTTCTCTTTATGTCACAGACCTGATTTTTTATATGAAGGGGCAACTTGTTTTAATAAAATCGGAAAATATTCAACGGCTGTCGTGTGGTTGGAAAGAGCAATGCAACTGAGTGCAAATCCCCAGATTTATTATGCCATGGCAATGAATGATGAAGCTTTGGGTAATTATGAAGATGCAGAATTCTATCTGGAAAAAATAACTCAAATTCTTCCGGGACACTGCCGTGGATATTTAATGTTAGCTCATTTATATGCAAACGCTTCTTTTTATCACCCGGATAAATTGAAAAAAGCCGCTTCCTGTGCACTTCGTTTCTCGTCTTTGCAAAAGGAACATACGGGTGAAATAAAGAGGGAAATCTATAAAATATTATCGGATAAACAACTCAGGCTTGAATAACACTTGCAGAAAAAAGAAAAAGTCAATATTACAGAAAACCTGCAATGTTGCACGTTTTGTAATATTGACTTTTAAATCTTTTAGTATAAGGAACTATTTGTTTCTGAAGGAGAATTCACACCCGCAATATTGCTGGTTATAAAACTGATATTCCGCAATAATTTCTTTTCTGCGTTCGCTCAGTCCTCCTTTTTTCCAGTTCTGCTCCCAAAAAAGAGTTCCAGGGTATAGATTTGCAGCTTTTTTTCCGGCTTCGCATATTTGCTCAAGGCTTTTCCAGCGGGAAGAAGCCAACGTGGTAGTAAATAGGGAGAAACCGTTTTCGCTTGCATAGCGTGCAGTTTCTTTCAGACGGTAGAAAAAGCATTCCAAACATCTTTTACCCCGTTCCGGTTCCTTCTCCATTCCTTTGGTGATTTCACGCCATGCCGAATGGTTGTAGTCTGCATCGATAAAGTCGAGTTGCAGGCTTTCTACATAACGCTGGTTCTCTGCTTTTCGAATTTTATATTCTTCTTTAGGGAAGATATTCGGATTAAAGTAGAAAATCGTAGGACGGATGCTGTTCGTCAGCAAACATTCGATGATTGCTGACGAACAGGGTGCACAACAAGCGTGCAATAGAACTTTATTTTCTCCGTTCGGGGTATGAACTTCCAACATTTTTATTTTTGTTTTACTGTTTGGAGCATCACCTTTACTGCTTCTTCCAGTTGATGATCCTCACCTTTCAACTGTGATTCCGGTGTATTATAAATTTCAACGTCCGGTTGCAATTCATGGTTCTCCAGATAATTACCTTGCATATCCATTACTCCTACCTGAGGAATACCGAATACGATTGTCGGGTCAATCTGAGTTTCCCACCATACCGCAGTCATGGTTCCGGGAACAGGTGTTCCGATGAGTTTTCCGATACCCAGTGTTTTGTAAACAAACGGGAAACCATGGGCATTCGAGTAGTTATCTTCACAAACCAGCACACATGACGGTTTAAGCCATTTATTGAACGGATCGCTTCCGATATACTGTCCTCTCGGCATGAAGCGTTCGTATTCTTTTCCGCTTAGTAATGTTGCCAGGTCATCATGCAACCATCCTCCACCGTTATGGCGTGTGTCCACAATAACGGCCTCTTTATTACGGCAACGTCCTAATAATTCGGAATAAACATCACGGAAACTTTCGCTATTCATTCCTCTGACATGTACATAACCGATTTTTCCTCCGGATAGTTTCTCTACCATCAAGCGTTTTTGTTCAATCCAGCGTTTATAAAGAAGATTGGATTGCGTTCCGTAAGTGATTGGTTTCACTTGTTCGTCAAAACGTTGTTTAGTAGTAGGGTCATATACGGATAATAAGATTTTCTTATCAGCTTTTCCGCTTAACAGTGGATAATAATCTTCTCCGGCCTTGATAGGCGTACCATCTATTTTTTCGATGATGCAGCCTGCTTTAATCTTACTATCGGCTTGCGTAAGAGGACCTTGTTCTATAATTTCTGCAATTTTCAGACCGTCACCAGAATAGTCATTGTCGTAGAATGCTCCTAAACAAGCTGTTGCCGGAGTCGTAGAAGCCGGACGGTAGCGGGCTCCTGTATGTGAACCATTTAATTCTCCCAGCATTTCAGAAAGCATTTCCTGGAAGTCATAGTTGTTGTTGATATGCGGAAGGAAACGGGCATATGCTGTTTTGTAACCAGCCCAGTCTATACCATGCAAAGTCGGATCATAGAACTTGTCTAAGACCTGGCGCCATGTATGGTTGAATATATATTCCCGTTCTTTTGCCGGACGATAAGAGAATTCTGCTTTGAAGCTGATAGGCTTGTCTTTGCTGTCTTTTACGTCGATTTTCTTTAGCTGTCCTCTGGAGATAAGGAAGAGGTTTTCGCCCTTTTTATCGGTGAACATATTTCCTCCACCAACACCTTTTATCAGGATTTTGGTAGATTTTTCTTTGAAATTCTGTTCCCATAAATCATAACCGCTTTCAAAAGCTGCACAGTAATAAAGTTTGTCGCCTTTCGGTGTCAGAACTGCATCTCCCAGGAAAGAGGAGTTGACTGTAAGACGCATGATTCTGTTTTTGCGGTTTGCCAGGTCGAATTTCAACGGTTCGACAGACTTATCCTCTTTTTTCTTGTCGTCTTTCTTCTTGTCGTCTTTCTTCTTGTCTTTTTTATCTTTAGAGTCTTCGTCTTTCTTATCCGCATCCTTATCCTTTTCTTCATCTTCAATCAAGGCTTGCTCTTCTTTGGAAAGGCGGAATTTGTCATAGGCTTCACCGTCAAAAAACATGATATACATGTCTCTTTCTGCTCCCCAGCTACCATGGCTACGGTATCCTGCACGGTCAGACGACCAGATCATAGCTTTTCCATCCAATACCCATTTGGCATTGCCATCAGAGTATCCGCTTTCTGTCAGGTTGGTTACATCACCACTGCCATCTGCTTTGATCAATGCGATATCGGAATTATTCCAACCTCCTATGGCGATATAAGTTGCCAGAATCCATTTACTGTCGGGAGACCATTGGTAAGATTGGTCACCATCGGAATATGAATAGTTGTATTTTCCATCCAGAACCGTCCGGACATCTTTACTTTTTAAGTTGATTACGCGTAGAGTAGTCCGGTTTTCCAGGAATGCAACTTCTTTTCCATCCGGAGAATATAATGGCTGAAAAGAAGTTTGACCGCTTACAACCAGAGGTTCTTCTTTTATTTCCTGTGCGTAGGTAAAGTATTTGTCATCCTTGCGTACCAGGCTGGATTGGTAAATACCCCATGTGTCGCCTCTTTCAGCCGAATAAACAAGTGATTTACCGTCGGGGCTGAAATCCAGGTCCCGCTCCTGCTGCGGAGTATTTGTAATCTGGCGGGTCGTCTCAAAATCAGTAGAGGTTACATAAACATCTCCCCGGACAATGAAAGCAACTTCTTTCCCACTTGGTGAAACGGCGATATCGGTAGCGCCACTGGTTTTTAGCTGGCTGATTAGGTCGTTTTCCACTTTATCGGCGATGATGTGGATGTTCACTTTTGCTGGTTGGCCGCCTTCTTTCAGTGTATAAATCTCCCCGTTGTATCCATAGCAAAGTTTTCCGTTATTGTCGGAAGAGAGGAAGCGGACAGGGTGTGTAGTATGCTGTGTTATCTGACGGATGTTTTTTCCGGTCAGGTCATTTTTGAAAACATTGAAACTTCCCTTTTCTTCACTTAAATAGTAGAAAGAGTTACCATCGGGAGCCCAAACCGGATTTCGGTCTTCGCCCCGGAAAGTTGTAATTTTCTTGAAAGTGCGTTCGTTTCCGAGTGAGCATAGCCATATGTCACGTGTAATAGAGGATTGATGATGTTTGCGCCAGGGATCTTCATATCCTTTAATGTCCTGATATAGCAATTTATCCCCCTGCTTGTTTAAAGCCAGGCTTTGCATTGCATAAGAGGAATACAGGACAGGGCGTCCGCCATCCAGGTTTATCTGGTAAATTTGTGCAAAGGTTCCGGAAGGGAACTGGCTGTCTTTGACATCCTGCTGGATGGAAGCCGTATAGAGAATATGGTTATTATCTGTAAATGTTTCAGGATATTCGTTTGCGGAATGAGTTGTCAGTTGCTTGGGAACGCCTCCGTTCTTATCCATTACATAAATATCAAAATTCCCGGTGCGGTCGGATGCAAAGGCTATTTTGCTTCCGTCGGGAGACCAGACAGGCTGTGTGTCGTGAGCCGGATGGGTTGTCAACTGGGTAGCTTTACCACCATTAGCCGGAACGGTGTAAATATCGCCTTTGTAAGTAAAGGCAATTGTTTCTCCGTTTGGCGATATTGCCGGATAGCGCATCCATAAAGGATTATCTTCGGCAAAAATGTTTGTAGTTACAAACAATGCAGAGGTTAAAATAAATAAGAACTTCATCTCGTGTGTTTTTTGGATGTAAATATACGTTATTTTATGTGTAGGAAAGTCTAAAGGTAAGATTAAATAGTAGAAATATGCAATTTCATCTGAAAAAGTTCTGATTTTTCACAGAAGGGTAGTTGTATCATATGAATGGAAACTGTTTAATAGTTTCGTATAATGGACATATGCCCTAGAATAAATAAATGATTATTATGTGGGATAAGTTGGTTTTAAATGCACGGAGTTATTTTTTTCTTATGAAAAAGAAGGAACATTTAAATAGATGTAAAAATATCTTTTTATATTTGCCTTTGCATAAGTGATAAAGCGTTATTGTTTGTGTGAAATTTAATAGTTTAAAAGCTACTGAATAAATTATCCTTTTTAACAGAAATCTCGAAAGTTTCAAGCAATTGGTGGATAATGAATAAGAAGTATGCTCATGTTTTCTTGTTGTGCGGAAATGAATTTCTTGCATTCGTGCAATCAGGATAAAAAGCGTGAGGCTGCTGTTTATACACCGATTGCAGGTATTCGAGAACCTCTGTTAAAGTGTATCAGCAGTTCCCACGCTTCTTTTATAACTTATACCGCCCGGAATTTGTTGAAATAATAATTATATTATTGAAAATATGAGATATGGAACAACCTTTATCTATTGCAAATTTTCAAAAAGAGTATATTCTTTTTTTGAAAAAGGAACTTAAACCTGCCAATATAACAGAACTTTGCTGGCAAATACGTCCTTATGTAGTATTATATCAAATAGGGTTTACCGGAACTGCTTTGTCTTTTTCTGACCGCGATATGATTCCTTTTTCAGAAGTAATTGACTTTTGGATAAAGAGGGGAATGCTGGTAATATTGTTGAAAAATGGGACTTTGTGCCTTTTGTCTGATACGACTAATAAGATTCGCTATATCCGTATAGGTGACCCGGAATATTATGCCAAGACCGGGTTGATACGTCCCCGGTGGTTGACTGTATTTGATAATATCCAGCTTTTTTGGTGGGAAACAAAGGAATATATCAATAAGGCTCTACTTAGTTAATACTTTTTTTATCTTTGCCTGTAGACTAAATGGCATTAATCATGGGCAAAAAACTTATTCTTTCTTTATTGGCATTGGCAAGTGTCCCGGCTTTATTGATGGCAGCCGATGAGGCACGCTTGCTGCGTTTTCCAGCAACGAATGGTACAGATATCGTTTTTTCGTATGCCGGAGATTTGTATAAAGTACCAGCTTCCGGTGGGGAAGCACAACGCCTGACCTCTCATGTCGGTTATGAGATGTTTCCCCGGTTCTCTCCTGATGGCAAGACAATTGCATTTACCGGGCAGTATGATGGAAATACCGAGGTGTATACGATTCCTTCCGAAGGAGGGGAGCCTTTGCGGGTAACTTACACCGCAACAAACCAGCGGGATGATTTAGGCGACCGTATGGGACCTAATAATATCGTAATGACTTGGACTCCTGATGGCAAAAACATTGTATACCGTAACCGTATCAGCAGCAGTTTTACCGGCAAATTGTATGCAGTAAACAAAGAAGGCGGTCTTTCGGAAGTTATACCTCTTCCCGAAGGAGGTTTCTGTAGTTATTCTCCGGATGGCAAACAGTTGGCATACAATCGTGTGATGCGCGAATTCCGTACCTGGAAGTACTATAAAGGCGGTATGGCGGATGATGTATGGATTTACAACCCTGAAAAGAAAACCGTGGAAAATATTACCAATAACCCTGCACAGGATATTGTCCCGATGTGGATAGGAGATGAAATCTTCTTTATTTCCGACAGGGACCGGGTGATGAATATTTTCGTGTATAACACAAAAACAAAACAGACATCCAAAGTTACGGATTTTAAAGAGTTCGATGTCAAATTCCCGAGTGCAAACGGCAATACGATCGTTTTCGAGAACGGCGGTTATATTTACAAGATGGACGCAAAAAGCAAGAGACCGGAGAAAGTGAATATCACACTGACTTCCGATAACATCTATGCACGTAGCGCCATCAAAAACGGAAGCGGGTATCTTACTGCGGCAAGTATTTCGCCGGACGGAGAGCGTATTGCTGTAACGGCACGGGGCGAAGTATTCAACCTTCCGACTGAAAAAGGTGTAACAAAGAATATTACCCGTTCCCCTGGAGCGCACGACCGGGCAGCAAAATGGTCGCCGGACGGAAAGTATATCGCTTATATCTCCGACGGAACAGGTGAAACCGAACTTTACCTGCAGGATGCAACAGGAGGTGAGCCGGTACAACTTACAAAAAATAATGATACCTATATCCGTAATCTGAAATGGAGTCCCGACTCAAAGAAAATTGTCTACACCGACCGTAAGAACCGCTTGAATCTGCTGGATGTTGCTTCAAAACGCGTCACTACTGTTTTGCAAGACCCGATGGGAGAGCCTCGTGACGTAGCCTTCTCGCCGGATAACAACTGGTTGACTTATACCCGTACGGGAGATAATACATTTAGCATTGTATATGTATATAATCTGAATGATAAAAAAGAATATGCAATTACCGATAAATGGTATGAGTCATCTTTCCCTGTATTCAGTACGGACGGAAAATATCTGATATTCGCTTCTTCCCGCGATTTCAATCCGACCTATGGTTCATTGGAATGGAATCATGTATATAACAATATGGGAGGCGTTTATCTGGCTTTATTGTCGAAAGATACACCATCTCCTTTTATTGAAAAGGATGCACAGGTTGCAATAAGCCGGAAGGAAGAACCGGTAAAAGATTCTGTAAAGAAAAAAGAGGATGTTAACAAAGAAAGCGATGTTCCGGTTGTGAAGATTGACATAGATGGAGTTAACGACCGGATTATACAGCTTCCGTTGAACGGTTCATATTATACGAATTTCTATTCCGATGGTAAGAAAGTATACTATTGGGGACGTGGAGGCACGAATGTATTCGATTTGGAAAAACAGGAGGAAACAAGTGTGGCTCCGGGGGCTTTCATGACTGTGACCCCGGGTAGCAAGAAAGCGTTGTTCTCTAAAGGAAGCCTGTTGTATGTTGTGGATATACCTTCCGGAAAAGTGGACTTAAGCAAGCCTGTCAATTTGTCTAATATGCAGATTACGGTAGACTATCCGCAGGAATGGGCACAGATATTCGATGAGGCATGGCGTGCTTACCGTGATGGTTTCTATGTTTCCAATATGCATGGCGTCGATTGGAAAGCA
The DNA here is from genome assembly GCA_900541965.1 of uncultured Parabacteroides sp. GTDB lineage: Bacteria > Bacteroidota > Bacteroidia > Bacteroidales > Tannerellaceae > Parabacteroides. The sequence continues at coordinate 15,035 of UQLN01000012.1, forward strand.
ATCAAGTCAAAATATGCCGTATTGTTGCCTTATGTCAAAACCCGTTTGGATTTGAACTATGTAATCGGCGAGATGATAGGTGAATTGAACTGTGGACATGCTTATGTCAATCCCGGCGAAACCGAGCGTCCCGAGCGTGTGGAAACAGGTTTGTTAGGAGCAGAAATCTCCCGCGACAAGAGTGGCTTTTTCCGTCTGGAAAAAATACTTCCGGGTGCTTCCTGGAGTAAAGAGCTTCGTTCTCCGCTTACCGAGCCTGGTATAGAAGCAAAAGCCGGTGATTTCATTGTGGCTATCGATGGGGTTCCGACAAATACGGTAAAAGACATGTATTCACTGTTAGTCGGAAAAGCAAATGTTCCGACAGAAATTTCATTGAATAGTAAGCCTCAGTTGGCTGGTGCGCACAAAGTGGTAATAAGCCCGCTTGCAGAAGAATATTCTTTGTATCATTATAATTGGGTACAGGATAATATTAAGAAAGTGGATAAGGCTTCCAATGGCAGAATCGGATATATTTATATTCCGGATATGGGACCGGAAGGTCTAAATGAGTTTGCCCGTTATTTCTATCCGCAGTTGGATAAGGAAGGTTTGATTATTGATGACCGTGCAAACGGTGGAGGCAACGTTTCCCCAATGATACTTGAACGTCTGTCCCGTGAACCTTACCGCTTGACGATGAGCCGTACTTCAGCCCGTATCGGAACAGTACCTGATGCGGTACAGGTAGGACCGAAAGTTTGTCTGATTAATAAATATTCTGCATCGGATGGCGATCTGTTCCCGTGGGGATTCCGTGCGCTTGGTTTAGGGAAATTGATAGGAACCCGTACTTGGGGTGGCATTGTCGGTATCAGTGGCTCACTGCCTTATATGGATGGTACGGATATCCGTGTTCCGTTCTTTACAAGCTATGACCCGAAAACCGGACAATGGATTATCGAAAATCATGGGGTAGACCCGGATATTCTGATTGATAACGATCCGATAAAAGAATGGAATGGGGAAGACCAGCAGCTAAACAAAGCGATAGAAGAGGTAATGAAAGAACTTCAGAGTCGTAAACCGTTGCCAAAAGTTCCCGCTCCGAGAGACTTTAGTAAATAAAAGGTTTGGTGCTCAAAAATAATTGCCGGATACAGAATCATACAATCTGTATCCGGCAATTGTCGTTTATATCCTTTTTATTAGAACTATTTGTTTTGGATACAGCGGACTTTATTTGTGTCGGATGAATTGTTGGAATTCAGTCGATATGCAGAAGGATCGAAGGTGGCATACCAGTAGGCATCTGTCGACCAGAAATAAGGACCGGCAACACTTCCGTTACTATTGAAAACCGCAGCATTCTGTTTGGCTGTTTCATTTGCATAAGAAAGATTAATACCTTCTGCCGAGGAATGAAGTATATCGATGTAATCGTTTTTTGATGCAATTTTCCATCCGGATGGGCATACGTTTTTATCACTAAAAAGACAATTGCCTTTTGCCACTACCGGCGCTACCCAATATTGTCTGCTTTTTCCTGTCGCTATCTTCGGAATGGTTGTACTGCCCGGATATATAGGTGTTGTCTGTTGCACATAGAATTGCTTGTCTCCGCCAGGAGTATAGTCATTCGTTATTGTATTTATCGTAGCTGAGGTCGGTGTGGAAAAATAGGAATCATCATTCTTTCTGTAGAATTGAAGGGTAGAAGTAGCTACGCCTGTATTTGGGTCTATATTTTCTGTGATACTGGGTTGTTGCATCCAATTTGCCACAGCTATTTTATTTTTTATAGATTTCGGGGATTTTACCGTAATCTTAAAATAAGCGCTTGATATAGGAAAGAAGGTAATATATGGTTTTGTGTTGTTGATATTATCTACTGTTGCGTGTGATACATTTGATGCGGTAAAATTAGACAATACAATACTCTTGTTAATAGAATAGACTGTAAATGTTTTGGATAAGGTATTGTCAAATTTCTCTTTAATCGTAATAGTGGCACTACCTCCTGTGGCTGCTGCGTCTTTAACATAGAAAGTGAATGTTTCAGAATCATTGGAAGTAGTCGTTTTGTCCAGAGTTAACCAGGCGGGAACACCTTCTATATCGCAACCTTGGAGAGCGAAAACCGATAGTGTAACCTGGTCGGAGATACTGTTATAAAGGCGCATACGGTTGCTCGCGGCATCGTAGTTTCCCCCGTTTGGAACGGTGGAGGCAGATTGGTGTAAACTCATGGCTGTTTCGACTTTTACGGTAATCGACAGCTTTTTGTCTGTGTTTTTAGCGTTCTTGATATCGAAGGTATATCCGTCAGTCAGTTGTTTTGTGGCCGGGAAAGAAGTATCGTCTGAATTCAAACTGAATTTGATAGTACCGGTTGTTACGGTCAACTCATCTTTATTTCTTTCCAACCAACCGGGTATATCGCCTCCTGCAGCATCAGCCAAAATGCATCCTCCGGTAGAAATGATGTTTAATGTAACGGACGTTTTACCCGATGTTTCGTCTTTATATAGAGTGATTGTTCTGGTATTCTCATCGAAACTACACTTGGGAGAAGCAGTAGCCAGTTTAACTACCGGTGTGGCTACAGGACGTATAATCAGCAGGTTTTCGTCTCCTGTCGCTTTGTCGGTAAAGCGAAGGTATGCAATCGGGAAGTCATTCCCTTTATATTCTGCATTGCGAGATACCGTATAGGTAAAATCCTTCGATACTGCACGGGTGACAGGTGTAGGGGCTACAACCAGCCAGGGCGCAGTCGTTACTTTCTTTTCATAAGTGAGCGAATAGTCTATGCCGGAGTTGGAAGAGGCTTTGACAGAGAATGCCGCTCCGTCTGTTATTGCCATGTTGACAATGCGTGTATCCGGGTCATAGTCTCCGTTAGCCGCATCGATGTTTACTTCAAAAGGAACCGTGCTTGTTTCCGGATTATATCCGTCTATGTCTCCACTGTCTGCCCAGTCGTCCACTTCCAGAGTAAAGTCCAAATGGTATTCATCCGCTTTGGTAATGCCTATTATGTAGCGGTGGTTGGGGTTGATTTCAAGCGCAAGTGAACTGCCATCGGCTGCAGTCTGTACAAAAGGAATTTGATAGGTTACAACTTTTGTTTCCGTGAGGTTTGCTTGGTAAGTCCCTTTTAGGATCAGGTAGCCTTTATCTTCCAAAGGGCTTGGATAGCTATAGAAAGCGGACACCTGCAAGCCTGTATTTGCCTTATCTCCTTCAAAAGTGTGTGCCGGATAGGTTATCAAATCACCATCCGCCGAAGGGGATGTGCCGTATACTTTGACAGGGAAGAAGGTAGTTCCCCTTCGTCCGTTTCCCATAGAAATGGATTCCAGATGGAATTTGGATTCAGCTTCTACATTGTTTACATCGAAACGTGCCATTGTGCGTGTCAGCTTAAAGCCCACCTGCACACGTGCAGAGGAACCGAAGTCTGTCAAGTCTATAGGAGTGGTTTGTGAGCCTGTCATCGGAAGGGGTAAACCTAAAGCCTCAGAAGCATCCGTCAGTAATGGCGAATAGAACTTCTGAAACTGTCGCTCAGTAGGGATACCGTCTGTCAGGGCTCCTGTTTCCAAATCGTAAGTAAGCGGGGTGAAATAGGTGTCTGTTACAGGGTTGTTATCAACCGGATTAATCAGTTCCGTTTGATTGGCAATACAGTAAAGACGGACAAACAAGCCTTTTTGAAGTTCCAGCAGTGCGGTAGTGGTGGTATTGTTCGTACCCGGTGTAAGATTAAGTTCTTTCGCTCCTGCGGGAAGTGCCGCCCCATCCTGCCGGTAGGAGAACCGTTCGCGGAAGGTATAAGCATCGCCTTCCGTTTTAGCACCGAATACATATACATCGAGCGTTACTATTTCATTTTCCGCTTCAGTGGCAATGGCTTTGGTTTCCGTCTTGGTTGTTTTCACCGTGAGCTTGTTTTTAAAAGAAAGAAGTACCTCGCGTTTGTTTGTACTGTTTGCTTCTCCAGTAGATGAGCGGTCTGTTTTATCCGACTCCGCTGTACAGGCTCCCAATAGTAAGGCAAGTATATAGAAACTTGCAGCTAATATCTTTGTGGGTAGGTTGAAAAGCATTTGATAATGTAGTTTTGTTTTCATATCTGAGTGTATTTAATAATCTGTAGATTCTTATTTGATGCCGGTATGCGTGTACATATGGGTATCGTATGCCCTCGTATATGGGTATCGTATACGAGCGTATACGGTGACCGTATGTGCCTACATACGACCATCGTGTAAAAGATTGGAACCTTTGTTTCTTTTTTATAAATTGGTTTGCCTTTAAATTTGATTGGAATGATACCCATATCTCTAATTTTGACGTTATCATAATAATATATTAATTTAGTTCTCTGGAGACTATGAAAAATACATGTATTAAGGTATATAATGTAATGCCTTGAAAGTTGTTGTTTTTTATTACATTTCAGCGAAAAGCCTTTGGATGTTTGATTTTATTGCTTGTATATTAAGTGTTTATGTATTGTTTTTGTCTCTTATTTATTCATATATTTGTGCATATAATTAACGTAGTTTCCAGAGAACTAAGTCGATTGTAGGGCTGAATATTATATATGTAAATGTTTTTTTAATAGGGTAGATGATTTTTGTTGTGTAAGGTTTCGTATATCTTTATACCGTTTGGATGTAAATCGTATCGATTATTAACACTTTATTTTTTCTGTTCACTGTTTTTCGTGTAATTTTGTCCGGAGTTCCTTTTAACACATTGAATTTTTAATCATGGAACGTTTTGCAGCGATAGATTTTGAAACAGCAAATGGAAAACGCAGCAGTATCTGTAGCCTGGGTATTGCTATCGTAGAAGACAACCGGATAATAGACTCTATTTACAGTCTGGTACGTCCTTATCCTAATTATTATACCCAATGGACTACAGCCGTACATGGCTTGACGCCTGAGGATACGAACTCTGCACCCGATTTTGAAGAAGTATGGGCGGGAATTGCATCCAAATTGGCTGATATCCCTTTAGTGGCACACAACAGCCCGTTCGATGAAGGATGCTTGAAAGCCGCCCATCAGGTATATGATCTGGCCTATCCCAAGTATCCGTTTTATTGTACCTGCCGCTTATCCCGGCGCATGTATCCTTTCCTTGTGAACCATCAGTTGCAAACCGTAGCCGCCCACTGCGGATATGACTTGGCGAACCACCATCATGCGATGGCGGATGCCTATGCCTGTGCACATATAGCCGTGACTATGATGCGCGAAAAAGGGGTGGAACGGCTTGAAGACCTTTTGAAATAATAAGAAGAATTACTCTCCGGCTTTTTTCCCTGCAATTTTGTTTACAATAACAGCAATGGCGCCGTCACCGGTAACATTGCATGCCGTGCCGAAACTGTCCATCGCAATATAGAGGGCAATCATCAGAGCTTGGAGCGTTTCATTGAAGCCTAACATGCTTTCCAATACTCCCAGTGCAGCCATTATGGCTCCCCCCTGAACTCCCCGGGCGGCAACCATAGTAATGCCCAGCATCATAATAAAACCTAAGATAGGTATGAATGAAACCGGTTCCCCTGTCATATACATGATGGCAAGTGCGCAGGCGAGGATTTTCATCATACTTCCTGCCAGGTGAATTGTTGCGCAAAGCGGTATAACGAATATGGCAATGTTTTCCCGAACCCCGTTTTTTATACTTTGGGCAAGTGTTACCGGGATGGTGGCGGCAGATGATTGTGTCCCTAATGCTGTTGCATATGCAGGTAACATGTTTTTTAATAATCGGAGCGGATTTTTTCCGCTAATGCTTCCGGCAATAGTAAATTGGATCAACAGCAGTAACACATGCAATACGAAAATAACAATGATGACTTTCAGGAACATTGAAATTACACTCATAACCTGTCCGCTTACTGTCATATTCAGAAAAATACCGAAAATGTGGATCGGAAGTAACGGAATGATAACTGCTTCAATCAGGTTGGTGATAATCATTCTGAAATCAGAGAAGCTGTCCTTTAATGTTGTTCTGTCGATGTAAGAAAGCCCCAGGCCTATCGTGAATGATAACAGAAGAGCTGTCATAACATCCATCAATGGAGGCATATTGACTACGAAATAAGGAGTGAGCATGAAGTGCTCCGGGTTTTCCATTGAAACCAGCTCCGTATTTGCCGGCAGGATATGGGGAAAGACATTGGAACAACTGAAATAAGTGAATAAACCCGAGAAAATAGTAGAGCCATAAGCAAGTAATGCCGTTATGGCAAGTAGTTTGCCAGCCCCTTTCCCTAATTCCGCAATGGCAGGGGTAACCAGCCCCAGAATGATGAGCGGAATGGCAAATGTTAGAAAATTACCGAACAGCGAATTGAAAGTAACAAAAATACGTGCGATTCCATTAGGTAAAAACTGACCGAACAGGATACCTGCAGCAATAGCGATGACAACTTTAGTCAGCAGTGAAATTTTGAGCTTCTTCATTTGTTTTTTTGATTTTGTACCCGAGAGCAGCGATTGTAATACTCATGAGCGGGCTTATTAGATTAAAGAAACAATATGGTAAATAAGTGAGAGTTGCTACTCCTAAAATAGTGGCCTGCGTCATACCGCATGAGTTCCAGGGAACAAGGACAGAAGTAACCGTCACGGCATCTTCGGTTGTACGGCTCAATAAACGGCTTTCGTAGCCTTGTTTTTTAAATACGTCTTTGAACATATTCCCTGTCAGGATAATGGAAATATACTGGTCGGCAGTTGTGAGATTGAAAAAAATGCCGGATAAGGCGGTTGAGGCAACCAGTCCGACTCTTTTTTTCATGAAACGGAGGAATACGGAAGTAATACTTCCCAGCATACCTCCTGCTGCCATTGCCCCTCCAAAGCACATTGCACAAATAATCAGCCAAACGGTGTTCAACATTCCACTCATACCACGTGTGGCAACCAGGTTGTCTAATTGAAGATTACCGGTTTGCACGCTTGTTCCTCCATAGAATGTCATCATCAATCCCTTGAAGTTCGACTGAATATCCTGTATCGGCAAACCTGAGATTTCCTGTAGAAGATGAGGCTGAAAAATTAAAGCAAAAATTCCTGCCAATGCAGTGGAAAGGAATAATGTGATAATGGATGGAATCCTTTTGGCAATTAATATGCCGGTAATAACGGGCACGATAAACATCCAGGGAGTGATATGGAATGTTTCTTTCAGTGATAAGGCAAACTGGGCGATTTGTTCCGTATCGGATGTCTCATGCGACAGACCGGCAACAGTAAATATAACCAATGCAATTAGAAAGGAAGGAATGGTTGTAATCATCATATACCGGATATGTACGAAAAGAGGAGTATCCGTTACAGATGATGCCATAACAGTTGTGTCTGATAATGGTGATATTTTATCTCCGAAATAAGCTCCTGAAATGATAGCCCCGGCTATCCAACCGTGCTCAAAGCCTTGTGCCTCTCCAATCCCTAACAGAGCAATACCTATTGTGGCTATCGTCGTCCACGAACTTCCTGTCATTACTGAAATAATAGCACATATGATACAGGTGGAGGCCAGAAAGAAACTGGGGTGGATGATTTGCATTCCATAATAAATAAGCGTAGGTACCACTCCACTTATCATCCAGCTTCCGGATAAGGCTCCGATAATCAATAATATGACTAATGCAACCCCAACACCGGAGATGTTATTCATCATCGCCAACTCAATGGTTTTCCATTTGATTTTACTATATCCCATCGCTATAAGGCAACATACGGCGGTAGAGGTAAGCAGGACAATCTGGCTTCCTCCGTTCAGGGCATCACTACCGAATGTACGGATCGTTACAAATAAAAGCGATACCAGGACAAGTATTGGTACCAATGATAATAGTGGAGAAGGGAGTTTTGTTGGATGATTGTCCATTATTTTAGCATTAATCGATTATTCGATTGCAAACATAATGAAAAAAAGAAGATTTGCATAACGTCTATTTCTTTTTGTCGTGTACTATGAAAAGAGAGACGCTATTCCGTACGGGAAGTAAGAGAATCGTTCGAAATAGCGTTTTTTTGTAAAAAACAAAAACAGTTTTTTAGCTTTTCTTTGTCTTCTTGTCGAAATATTGGGAGGGTGTCAAGCTATATGCTTCTTTAAAACATTTGGTGAAATAGGCGGGAGAAGAAAATCCCACTTGATACCCTATTTCCGCATACGTATATTTATTTGTTAAAATCAGCCCTTTTGATTTTTCTAAGCGGTATTTCTTCAGATAGTTGTTGGGTGTATCTCCAAATTTCAGTTTGAATTTCTTATAAAAATGAACCCGCGATAACCCTAAATCGTCTATTAAAACATTTAAATCGCAATCATACTCCATATAGTGCGCTTTGACGTATGCTAAGATTTTCTTTTCAAATTCTTCCCATTCTTCGTCAGCGGAAGTCTCTGTAGCTTGTTTATCTCCATGCGATGTTTCTTCCAGGGATGGGAGTTTGGCTTTTTTTATTTGCCTAAACAGGACTATACAGATGGTTAACAGGAAAACGAAACCAAGCATTCCGCCGAAAAAACAAATTCGTAACCGTTGCTGATCCATCTTTTTTTCTTGCAGCAGAAAATTTATTTTTTGTTGCAACTCAGTGACATCCAAGCCCTGATTATGATATACTGAAACATTGCTTTTATCGATAAGGAAAGTAGGCAGCAAATTTTCTTTAGGAACCGATACATGGTTGACGATTTTCATACCTACATCTAATACCTTTCTTCCTCCGGTAGGATAAACAATAGAGGCTGTAAGGATACCCTCTTTAACGGCATAAATACCTTTGTTATATCCTAACAAGCCGTCCACGCCAATAATGATTGGCATATGCTGGATTTGGTCTTTCCGTAATACTTCGTGGGCTGTAATGGCTATGGCATCGTTGAATGCATAAATCACGTCGACCGTTTTCAAAAGGTCCAGGTTTTCCTCCAGAATATATTTCGTCGATTCCACATTTTTTCCTCCGGAATCATCTCCCGAGACAATTGTAGAAATAGACATGTTTTTCAAAGGATATAATGCATTTACGAAAGCCGCTTCCCTTTCCAGAGTAGCTGTCGACTTATCGTGTCCTTTGATATGAAGAATATGTGTAGGTTTTTCTCCCCTGAGTAGCTTTACATAATCTGCCGCTTTCGTGCCAACTTCCCAATTGCTCGCCCCGACAAACGAGACATATTTGTTGGAAGACAACTTTCGGTCGACCAACAATACCGGGATATTGTGGAAATCCTGATTGTTGAAGGTCTCTATCAAGGCACTGTCTTCCAAGGGGGAAACGATAAGGAGGTCCACTTTGTCTTTGATGAAAAACTGGATATCGTCTATCTGTTGCCCGATATTGCCGGAAGCATTTTTGATGGTTATATCTACATTCTCGTAGAAACCGGCTTCCGACATGATTTCCTGATTCATCTGTTCGCGCCATTCTCCACCCGTACATTGAGAAAAACCGATTCTAACCTGTTTCTTCTCCCCTGTGCACGAAACTAGGCTTCCATACAGAAAAGCGAACAAAATCCACCGGATAAAATATATCTTTGTCATTTGGGATACGATGTTTTTTAGGTATTATGGAATAATAAATCCTTACAAAGATAGTTTTTCTGAAATACACAAAGAAAAAGAAATAGCAGATAGACAAATTTAACGCTCTGTGAAAGACCGCAAAATCCTACTACCTGCCATCTTGGTCATATTATTGAGAAATAACAATGCTACCGTGTTGAGACTCCAGTAAAAGATCTTCGTCGGGTACTGGTACGCTTTTATTATTAACCGTTATATGTTTTCCTTTGCTATCGGGGAGGCGGAGTTTTATTTTCCAACCTTTTTGCTCGGATACATAATTTAGCGTATAGGTTTTATCCTCTTTTGAAATAGAAAGATCAAACCAGTTATCGCCTATACGCAACCGTTTCAACGACATGGATTTCCATTTGGACGGGAGTTTGGGAGTAAGAGTGATTTCTTTTAAATCGGCTCGAGGCTCGACTCCGAAACAACCGGAAACCAGACCGGTTGCCATTCCGTAAATAGTCCAAGCCTGGAAAGGACACCCATAATCCGGCATCATTTCGTTGATAGCGCCAGGCATCGTCCGGCCTATTGTTTTCGCTATCATTCCGAGATATTCCACGGATTGGTCGATTCGGCCATAGTTCGCTTCTGCCACAGCTTGTACGCCGGTGGCGATGGTCATCATACGTTTCCGGTCGACAGCCGATAAATAAGGACCGTATTCGCCGCAATTATGCTGATAAATAGCTTCCAGAGCTCTTATGGCTCTTTCCTGTGGGGCTATTTTACATTCCATAGGCGTGTTGATTACCCAGTTTTTGTTAGTGAACCAACCTTTATGCACGCCGGAAGGATAATTTTTTCCGATGTCTTGTAGCAAGTTCTCATAATAAGCAACGATTCGCCGGGCGTCTTCTCCTTCTAATTTCTTTGCTTCCTCTATCGCTCCTTCAGTTACCTGCAAAGCCATTTCTTTGCTCCCGTAAAAATCGCAATAGCTGACAGCTTCTTCATCCCATAATTCCTTGTTTATCTTTTGTTTCAAAACTTCAGACTTCTCCTTGTACACTGTCGCTAAACTGTCTTCTTTAAACAGGTGAGCCATATTCGAGGCAGCTTCCAGTGCTTGTTGGGTATACACCGCTACATCGATTAGCTCTGCATTCAGCCCTTTCACTTCCATAATCCCGTACCCTTCCGGGAAAAGATCCTGATTGGTGTCCATTGTTTCCGTCAACCAGGTTATGCCCTTCTTCACATTCGGGTAAATTTCCTCCAGCAACTCCTTATCGGCAGTCCATTCGTATGTTTTCCACAAAGCCAGGATAAAATGGGCTGTCTCCTGGGTATTCCCGAGATTTCCGACCTGTCCATTGTTCGACATTTCGTGGATGATTCTTCCATTTCGGTTTACTTTATCCGAGACGTTATTCAATAAACGCAGGGTGGATTTGACTAAATCGAATTTGCCTGTCCGCAACACGCCTTGCAACGCATATGAATTATCGCATCCAAACAACCAGGGATATTCTACGGCTCCGGCACCGAGAAAATATCCAATAGTATCCACATCCATTTCCAACCAGCGGTTATTGATTAAAGTCCAATAGTACGCTTGTTCGATTTCTTTATCAGGAATGGAAATCTCAGACATAGATAATAATTCTTCTATCGATTTCTTTTTCTCGAGTATTTGTTTTTCACCGTTTGCCAGAAGGGTATGGCAATTATCGATTGCTTGCCCGTAACTTTTAATTGAAGAGGCGAGGACATAATTTATTGTTTCTTTTTGACCGGGTTTCAGGCAAAGTGTGGTATACATGCAGGTAGGCGTAACCGAGCCTTGAGTCCGGATAGATTCGTTTCCTGTTTCGTAGGAGGAAACATTGTGGTCGCATTTCCAGGCCATATACCATTGGTGCAATGAATCTTTTGCAGTAAACAATTCACCCTCTTTGTTCCATTCTACAGTATCAGGACCGTTGTGAATACCGTTTTCTTCGGAAAACCATACCGGAAAAAGGTCGACATTGACTAAAAATCCCAAACTGATAGAACGTTCTTCATGGGTCGTATTCTCTACGGTATAAGAAACAATGATTCCCGGCTGCGTATCCGAGGCGAATTGGGAAGCCGACAGTTTCAGTCCGTGTAGTACATCTCCGAAATCAAACTGGGTTTGATGAGGATATACCTTCATCTCTCGGGCCCGGAGTATCGAGTCTTCATTTGAAGCAATATCGGCTATTTTCATCCAATATCCGTCGGCCATTTTAAATGATCCTGTCCAAATACCACCCATTTCTCCCGGAACATGACTGCCTGTATCCGGAAACATAGCATCCTGTGTACCTACTATCTGTGCCTTTCTTCCGGAGGTAACATACAGCTTGCCACCATTTACCCCGTGATTGGAAAGACCGTTGAAGCAACTATGCCAGGGAGCATCAGACTGTTTTTCCACATTCGAGCAACCTCCCGACAAAAGTCCTATTAACAATATAACCGTTAATTTATACATAGCTAATTCTATTAAAGAAAAAGAAACCCGGTATCAAAAATACCGGTTCTCTTTTTCATTTCTACTAATATCCGTTGTTTTGTTGCAAATTCGGATTGGAATCCATTTGTACCTGAGGAATAGGGAACAGTTTACGGAAATCTTCACTCTGTTCCTTGTAATCCCATGCATTTCTCCATACATCAAAACGAATCATATCGTTTCGGCGCCAGCCTTCCCAGGCAAATTCACGGCCACGCTCCGCTAATAAATCGGCAGCTGTCAGCCGGGAGAGTTTATCAACCGGGTTATTCCCATTTCTTGTCCGTACCTGATTGACAAGGTCGAGAGCTTCCGTATCATTCGGATCCAAACGGAATAAGGCCTCGGCGCGCATCATTAGAACATCGGCATAACGCAGGATAGGCATATCATTGTTCAAGCCTCTTTCTACCATTGTGCCACCGATACCGTCCATCAGATATTTTACACCTCTGGCACCATCCCAGTGGTCGGCATTGTTTACCGGGTCGGAACTTGTAAAATCGATTGTATAATCCAGTTGGCGGATAACTCCTTTGTCGTCCTGTTGCATAATAGGTTCACCGTCTGAACCCACCTGCGGGCCATAGAGGAAAGCCTTAAGACGAACATCGTTATCATCATATGAACGGATAAAAGACGGAAGCGCTGCTGTCCCCTGCCATCCTTGGGCAAAAGAACCGTATTTAGCCCGTAAATCGCCCAAAGAGAATAAGTAACTGATATTTTCCGGATAGGTATTCTGGCTTTCACAAATCATCGGGAAAATGATTTCCTTGCTTGTGTAGTTATCCCATTTGAACACATCTTTGAAATTATCTTCCAGCACATATCCGCTGTTGCGCATGATGTCGGAAGTCAAACTGGCAACCTCGTTCCATTTGGCATTGCCTTCTCCCAGGAAAACTTCTGCATTCAGGTAGAGTTTAGCCAGTAGCGTTTTCGCTACATACTTGTTCCACCGTCCGTATTCAGAGGTTTCCGGCAGACAGTTGTCGATAAGGTCGATTAGCTCCGATTCCACAAAATCATACAATTCTTTACGTGTATTCTGCTTAGGCGGATTTTGTGCATCATATGTGCCATTTGTAACCAAAGGCACATTCCCAAAATGGTCGACCATCAGAAAATAAGCAAAAGCCCGTATAAAGCGGGCATCCGCGCGCATTAATAAAACCTCTTTGTCCGTTGTAAAATTACTCTTGTCGATTATGTCGATATAAGAATTGGATACGGCGATAATTTTTGAGATGCCGGTATATATTCCGCTTAACTCGCCATTATCGGGAGTCCAGGTATGCAAATGGACTGCCTGTGCATCCCCTTTCCAGTCGGCGCCACGGGCAGGCGCAATCATATCGTCGGCAGAAATACCGATTTTATATACAATTTCAGACCAAATACCTAAGGTCGCATCTACGCCGGAAAGCCCGTTCAGAAATTCTGTCTTTTCTTTATAAGCCGATTCATCCGTGAGTTGGCTATCCGGAATGACATTCAGGTCCGTGCAGGAAACCATGGAAGCCATGAATGCCGATATCATGATTAATTTTTTCATTTTCTGATGAATTAAAAGTTAATATTCAAACCCAATGTGAAAGTACGTGCCTGCGGATAACTGCAATAATCGATGCCGATTGCTTTTACATCCTTATCTGAGCTGACATTACTTACTTCCGGATCGTATCCGGTATAGGAAGTGATGGTAAACAAGTTCTGGGCTGTTACATAAATACGCCCGTTCTTGATGACTTTAGGCAACGAGAAATTATAGCCCAGAGTAATATTATCCAATTTCAGGAAAGCGGCATTTTCCACCCACCGTGAAGAAGAATATACGGTTCCACCTCCGCCTGCCTTGTGAAACTCGGCACCTTCTATGTTTGTATTCTGTCCGGGCAAACGGCTGCCTTGTGCTAACTCAGCCCGTGTATTGTTGTACACGCTGACACCGAGGTTCGAACGCAGGCAAACAGATAAATCCCAGTCCTTATATTTGAACGAGTTGTTGAAACCGATAATAACATCCGGCAACGCGTCGCTGATTACTTCGCGTTCGTCCGATGCGAATACTTCCTGCCCGTTTTCTATACCGATAAAACGACGTCCGTAGAACGATCCGACCGATTCCCCAACACGTAATATTTGCGTATTGCCTGAAGCACCGGCTCCACTTACCACACCGTACACGATATCTTTGTTGTTGTAAAGTTCGGTTACCTCATTTTTGTTGTAAGCCACATTCAAATTGGTATCCCAGTAGAAATCTTTCGTGCTGATGACAGCCGCATCCAGTGAAAATTCGACTCCCCGGTTTACCATTGCCCCGATATTATCCAGATAGGTGGAACTTACTGCCGGTTGGATGGCATCGATTGTCAGCAACAAATTGGAGGTCTTTTTATTGTATACATCCAACGAACCACGGAGGCGGTTGTTAAAGAAGGCATAATCGATACCCACATTAAACTGGGCGGTCTGTTCCCATTTCAGGTTCGGATTCGCGATGGCGGTAATTCCATACGACGGATAAGCAACGCCACCGAAAGAAGTACCCTCCTTGCTGTTGATTGAATAAGTTTGGCTATAACGGAAATTACCAATATCCTGGTTACCGGTTATACCATATCCCAACCGTAGTTTCAAATCGTCAAGGAACGATACATCTTTCAAAAATTCTTCCTGTTTTATTTTCCAAGCAAAGGCTCCTGAAGGAAATACCGCCCATCGGTTATTCGGACCGAAACGGGAAGAACCATCGCGCCTTACAGTGGCGGTGAACATATATTTATCCATCAGATTATAATTCGCACGGGCATAGAAGGAAATCAACCGGTTTTTTTCCTGATTGTTCCGGGCCTCTTGGGTTCTGGCTCCTCCTACGTTATTCGCTCCGAGGTTGTCGTTTACAAAGCCTTCTGCCCGTACAGTTGATATATAATTATCAAATTCCTGCCAGGAATAACCTGCCACCACATTCAAGGCATGAATTTTATTAAATGTTTTATCGAAAGTCAGATAGCCTTCCAGTAAATAATTGGAATAGCGGTTACTTTCCGTTACAGCACGTCCTTCCACATTCTCGGCCGCTTTCGAATGGATTGGCTGGTATGCTTTCCGGTTGATATTATCTACATCATAGCCTAAATTAATTTTACCGAATAACGTTTTAGGGAGGAAATAATAAGTTGCGTCCGCATTTCCGATAAAACGGTCGCCGCGTGATTTATCCGACATTTGTTTGGCCATTGCTACCGGGTTGCGTACGGTTTCCGCGTATTCATTGAAAGAACCGTCTGCTTTATAAACCGGTTCGGTCGGGTTTGCTTTCAATGCATTGTTGATAATACCGCCATTCGCACCACCTGTCTGCTGTTCCAGTACATTATCCAATTTATAGTACGTGTTTGTTGCATTCAGGTTGAAGATTAAACGGTCTTCAAACATCTTGTGCGTCAGGTTAAAGCGCAATGAATAACGGTCCATGCCGGTTCCGATAATGATACCGTCTTGTCCCGAAGCGCTTAATGATGCCCGGTAGGATGTGTTTTTATTTCCGTTGCTGAACGTAACATTGTGTTCGTGTACCACGGCTGTGCGGAAAATTTCGTCTTGCCAGTCGGTGGAGGCCGTACCTGTAGCGTCGGGCACATACTGGCGGTATTGGTCGGCGCTCAATATGTCAATCTTATTGGCAACCTGTGAAAAACCGACAGAGCCGGAATAGCTTACCGAACGGATACCGTCTTTTCCCCCTTTTGTGGTGATTAGAATCACACCGTTTGCACCACGCGACCCGTAGATGGCTGTGGCGGAAGCATCTTTCAATACGGTCATAGATTCGATGTCGGAAGCGGGAATCATAGACAAGGGATTGATCGATAGATTGTTTAACCCCGCATCGTTGCCAACGCTCAGTGTAGACCGGGAATTATCGATGGGTACTCCGTCGATGACATACAGTGGTTCACTTGAGGCCGAAATCGAATTGACACCACGTATACGCACGTTGGTATTCGCTCCCGGCTGGCCGCTGGTAGAGGTTACCTGTACTCCGGCAATATGCCCTTTGAACAAGGATTCGGGGGAAGTTACCACCCCTTTGTTGAAGTCGGAACTTTTCAACACTTCAATCGCTCCGGTGGCGTCCGATTTTTTAACGGAGCCATAGCCCACGATTACTACTTCGTCCAATATTTCGGAATCTTCGAGCAGTTCAATCACAGCTTCCGTCTGGTTCTTTTGTAAAGGTACCTCTTTTGTCAGATAGCCGATGTAAGAAATGACTAAGACAGCCTGGTCGGGAACGTTCTCGAGTACGGTACGTCCGTTCAGGTCGGTCATATTCCCGTTCGTCGTACCTTTGATAATTACATTTGCGCCGATGATAGGCCCTGCCTGGTCGTTAACCACGACCGTTACTTTACGATAACTTAGAACAATCTCCGATGAGTTTTTAAAACTGACGGGTTCTGTTTCGATGCCCGCCCATAAAGGGTGAGTCATGCTCAGAAGCAACGATGTTCCGATTAATACTACTTTCATAAGATATTAAATTTAAGGAAATCTGATACGTGTTGTCGGTATGCTGATTTCCGGTTTATGATTTATTCTGAAAAAATCGTTCGAAAAAACGGTAGGAAATTTAGGCCTCAGCGGATAACATATGTTTTTTTATCGGGGCCGATACCTTTTAATGTTAATGATTTCCAGTGGGTCGGTAAAATCGTACGTTCCTGGATGATCCCTTCGTCGGTTATTTTCAACCCTCCGAAGCCGGATAAAAGAACTTGCAGTAAGCCACCTGCTCCGGTACAGAAATAGGGGTTGTTGGAAAAAGCGGATTCTGATAAAACACCGAACGGGGGACGTTTATTGGGTAAATAACTCTTTTTGAAAAATTCATATGCCCGGTCGCGATCTCCTGATTTCGCATATAAAATAGCCAGGATAGCATTTCCCATAGCCGGGCCGTCTTCGTGAATCTTGTTGGCATAATAATCCAGGTTCTTTTTCATGCTTTCAGGTTCAGCTAAGATATCCAGCGGATAACTCAACAGGTTGACATCCGCCTGCTTGATTATTTCTCCGGCATAGGTTTCATTTTCTTTCATTACGCCGTCGGCCATCCAATGAAAGCGTAGTTTAGCCGCTATTTCTTTCCATTCCGGTTCGGCCTGTTCTCCTACGATAGCGGCTGCTTTCGTTGCACACTCCAGTGCAAATTTGGCCGAACCGTTGGTAAATGCGTTGTCATTCACGTTCGGGGCAAATTCATTGGCGCCTACAACGTTCTTGATAGAGTAACTGCCGTCCTCGTTTTTGACCACCCGCGATGCCCAGAAGTCGGCCACCTGTTTCAGTACCGGGTATCCTTCCGATTTGAGCCAGTTGCGGTCTTTGGTCACGCAATAATAATTCCAGAAAGCTATTCCGACATCGGCTGTAATATGATGTTCGAAAGTTCCTGTCAGGCACCAGGTGGGGGTGGCTTCCTCACCTGTGTCGTCCGACTCCCAGGGATACATACATCCTTTGAACCCGTATAGGGTCGCTTTTTGCATGGCTTTCTGTAGTCTGTCGTAACGGTAATCCACACAGGAACGGGCCATCCGGTTGTTCAACATCAGTAGGGGAGGATACATCCATAACTCTGTGTCCCAGAAAACGTGGCCGTTGTATCCGGTTACCGTGGTAAGACCCATGGGAGGAATACTCAGGCGGGTATTTTCTCCTGCCGAGGCATACAAATTGTACAATGCCAGACGAATATCGCGTTGGGCTTCTTCATCGCCTTCTATTTCTATATCACTTTGCCATAAGCGCGTCCAGGCTTCTTTATGGCCGGTTAAAAAATAGTCTATGTCCGATTGCAAAGCAAATACTGCCATCCGTTCTGCTTCCGATTTGGGGTCGTTGAAATCTTTGGAGGAACAAACTGCTCCGATCAGGGCAAAGCGGTAGCGTTGGCCTTTTTTCAACCGGACTTTAAAACCCATCGATTGATGGTGAGCAGTTCCGTACAAGGCTTCGATAGCAGGTCTGTCCGTATCAAAAAGGAAAGCGGAACAGGTTGCCAGATTTTGCATGCCGGTACGGCTTTTGGCCTGGGAAGTATAAACCGGGAGTTCAATCTCGGCATCTTTATATAATTTGTAAGTTGCAGAGGTCTCGGTCAACTCTTCTGGGAAAATAGTGGAATTGGCAACATCTAATTCAAAGGAAGCGGTTGGTATTAATTCTACAACAACCATTCCCATATAGGGGAAATTCCGGAGTGCGCGGATAGAGTAATGGATCGTGGCCTTCTGTGTCTGTACGACTGTTTCCAAATAAGCCTCTTTCATGTTCAGGTTCTGATGCCAGGCTGTGATATTCTTTTCGGAGACAGGGGCTCCGTCCAGCTTCAATTGTAAATTTGTAAAAACAGGCCCTCTTACAATGCGGCTTACGCCTTCTTTGTCCTCTTTATCGTATACTCCGTTCAGAACGATGTCGGTAACGCTAAAGAACTGGGAACTAACCAGACCAATTCGACCATTGGCTAGGGTTACTCCGTTATAGTTTTCTCTTGAGGAAGTAGATAGTATCCAACTTCCTTCATCCGATGCAGAAGCAACATTCCCAGCAATCAGCCAGAAAAGGATTACGTAAAATAAATGTGTGTTCATGGTACTTAAAACGATAAAAAATGTTTTTCAAAAGTAAAATATCGAAAAGAAAACTTATTGTCTAAATCCGTTTTTCCATATAACTACATTTTACAAAGAGGATAAAAATGGATAAAATTGGAATATGGAATTGATATGAAAAGAATACAATTGCTTTATGTATAGTAAATTAAGAGTGTACTTGTTTTATATAACGAAACGATACAGATTGATGTGAAAAATCGGGACTTAGTTATCAAAACATCTGAAATGGGAGATGTATCCGAGTAAAAATTAATACACTGTAAAATAGTGTTAGTCGCTATAAATAATATTAATGAATGGTGTTTGTGTTCTCTAATGCGTTTGCTTTTTTTATACCCAATCATTTTGTTTTTGAGGCAGGCAAAAATATTTACGAGAGCGTCATTAATATTTTCGAGGTAGTCAAAAATGTTTTTGACTACCTCGAAAATAGATTTTCTTGGAATGAAAAAGAAAAATAATATGTGTATCTTTTTGAAAAACAGCAGGTAGTTTGAATTGTTTACTACCGTATAAATTCCACGCATTTGGAATTTATACGGTAGGCGTTTGAGCCATCTGGGCGGGCTGGGGCTTTACCCCCGCAATCTTGTCAATAATGAGAGCAATCGCTCCATTACCAGTAACATTGCAAGCTGTTCCGAAACTGTCCATTGAAATATATAAAGCAATCATCAGAGCCTGTAGTGTCTCATTGAAACCTAATATACTTTCCAATATACCCAATGCTGCCATAATAGCTCCTCCCGGTATCCCCGGCGCGGCAACCATGGTGATACCCAGCATCATGATAAAGTTTAATATACTTAAGAATGAAACTGGTTGTCCGGTCAAATACATAATAGCTAAAGCACAAGCAAGAATTTTCATTGTGCTGCCTGCAAGGTGTATGGTGGAACAAAGTGGGATTACGAAAATAGCAATGCTCTCTCTTACTCCCAGCTTAATGGTTTGAGTCAAAGATACCGGAATGCAAGCAGCAGAGGATTGTGTTCCAAGGGCTGTCGCATAGGCAGGCATCATTGTCTTTAATGATTTGAATGGGTTCTTGCCGGATATACTTCCGGCAATAAGAAATTGGATAACCAATAACAAAACATGTAAAATGAAAACGACGACAATTACTTTCAGGAACATGCCGATGATGCTTACAACTTGTCCGCTTACTGTCATATTCAGGAAAATGCCGAAGATATGAAGAGGTAATAATGGAACGATAACCGTATCGATTAATTTTGTAATAATTGCTCCGAAATCCGAGAATCCATCTTTCAAGGTCGTTTTATCAATGTAACATAATCCGAGCCCGATGGTGAACGAAAGCAAGAGGGCTGTCATAACATCCATCAGTGGTGGCATGGCTATAATAAAAAGAGGGGTCAAAGAAGCCATGCCTCCAGGTGTATCCAATGCCGTAAGTTCAGGATTTGGGGATAACATATGTGGAAAAATCGAAGAACAACTGAAGTAGGTAAGTAGACCTGAAAAAATAGTGGAGCCATATGCCAGCAAAGCTGTAATAGCTAATAGTTTACCTGCTCCTTTTCCAAGTTCTGCTATGGCAGGGGTAACAAGTCCCAATATGATTAAAGGAATGGAAAATGACAGGAAATTACCGAACAGGGAGTTGAACGTAACAAAAATACGGGCAATCCCATGGGGTAGAAATTGGCCGAATAATATACCGGCTCCGATGGCAATAACAACTTGCCCCAATAATGAGATTTTTAATTTTTTCATTGTATCTTTAATTTAATACCGGGATACAGGAAGGTTGTCCATGTATAACGGTTTCCAGGTTAGTTGGAAATAATGAGTTTATAGAAAGGGCCTGGTAGGCTATGATTTGAATTTACTTTTGGAGGTGCGGATTGTCACTGAAAAAAGGGACATTGATCTGGAAGTAGAAAGCAGTGGCATAAAGAGAACGGTGCTCATGCCGGTTAATTGTCTTTTTCATTGTATTTTATGTGTTTCTTTGGGTTAATTATGGCTACAAACTTAATGAAAAAAATAGTTGGCTATCAATGCCTGCTTATTGGTTTTAAGTTTCTTTTTGTGTTTTTATGAGGTCATTCCTAAGTAATCTCTGAATGAAGATATTAACAGGATATTTGACGGATGAATATAAGGATTGTCGAAAATGTATTACTTTTGCCGTTAAAATAAATTGACTGTTTTAATAAGCGTTTTATGCTTGGTTTCCACATTTGCTTCTGCTCAGATCGATTCTTCTTTTTATCGTTCGTTAGTAAAGGAAAAGACGTTTCCCTCCCGGCTCGATAAAATAACATCGTCAAAGGCTTACCAGATGACGTGTGTCGGTGTGCCTTTGGTGGTAGGAGGGTTGATACTGAAGCCAACGGATACCCAATTTAGAAATCTTAGAAATTCATATATTCCTGGTTTTCGTAATCCTTATGATGATTATTTGCAATATGCTCCTGCCGCAGTGATGTTGGGATTGAAGCTCGGTGGGGTAGAAAGTCGCAGTTCGTGGCCCAGGATGCTGGTGTCTGATGCTTTTTCCGTGGGGGTTATGGCATTAGTTGTCAATGTGATTAAACATTCGGCATCGGTTACCCGCCCTGATGATTCAAATGACCATTCGTTCCCTTCCGGGCATACGGCAACTGCATTTATGGCGGCAACAATGATGCATAAGGAATATGGCGGAAGAAGCCCGTGGTATAGTATTGGAGCCTATACGGTAGCAACTGCAACCGGACTGAGCCGTATAGCAAATAATAAGCATTGGTTGAGTGATGTAATGGTGGGGGCCGGTATTGGTATCCTTTCTACGGAATTGGGATATTTCCTTGCGGATCTGATTTTTAAAGAGAAAGGTATTACTCATTTTCCAGTTTATGAAAATCGGTTCGATGAGGATTACAGGCCTTCTTTTGCCGGGGTTAATTTAGGTCTTAACTTTATGTTGGGAGCTGTAAATTTGCCTGATGGTTCTGAAATGAAAATGTCAACCGGTAGCAGTGCCGGGTTGGAAGGTGCTTATTTTTTCACTCCCAATTGGGGTGTCGGCGGACGTTTTTCTTTGGCTTATTCGCCTTTATCAGTCAACGGTGTAGAGGAAAATAATGCGTTGAATACACTTTCAGGGGCAGTTGGTGCTTATTATTCGTATCCTGTTACATCTCGAATATTGCTTGGAACAAAAGCTTTGCTGGGATATGCTCATTATAATAAATGTACATTATCAACAATGGATATAGGGGCAACAGGGGGCATGACTTTCGGAACCGGGATTTCTGTAAGTTTTCTTCTTAAACATAATTTAGGCATGAAGATTTTCGGAGATTATAATTTGCTGCCTCCGGTAAGCCGTGATTTGAATAAAGTTCAACATCTGCTGGTTGCTGGTGCTTCTGCAAATATCCTGTTCTGATATGGATAATAGTGAAACTCCGTATTGGCATTTTACTGATTATTTTAACACATTTAGATAAATAAATCGTTTTCAAATGCGGGAATCCGAAAATATTTACTTTAATTTGTGACTTGATAAGGACGTATTTATCCTTTTCTTAAATGAATAGAATATGAAGGACACTCAGGACACTAATTTACCAATCGAGGAAACTGGTAAATTGGAAGAAGCTAAAGCACCGGAAACAACTCCGGAAAACATAACAGGTGAAGTTGTGAAAGATGAAGAATCGGGCACAGCTACTGATGTGGAAAACGAAGAGGTTAGTGAAGAAACAATGATTGCTGCCGGAAAGTTATCAAAAGAAGAAATTCTGGAGAAATTATCCGAGTTGGTTGGTGCTGCTGCAGAAGTAACTCGTAATGAGATAGAAGCTCTTAAACAGGCTTATTATAAAATCCGCCGTAATGAAGTGGAAGAAATGAAAAAAGAATTTCTTGAAAACGGGGGAGAAGAAAGCGAGTTTGTATCATCTGAGGACCCTGCTGAATCTAAAATAAAAGAATTTCTGGCTGTATATAAAGAAAAAAGAGCAGCACTTCTTGCTGAAGAAGAACGTCAGAAGGAAGCTAATTATGCTTTAAAACTCCAATTAATCGAACAACTGAAAACCCTGAGCGAAAGTCAGGATGATTTTAATAAGTTATACAGTGACTTCAAGGATATCCAGCAAAGATGGAAAGAAGTAAAGGATGTTCCTCAAGAACATGTGAATGAACTATGGAAAAGTTACCAGCTTTATAGCGAGAAATTTTATGATATTATCAAAATAAATAATCAGTTCCGTGACTATGATTTCAGAAAAAATCTGGAATTAAAAACGGCTCTTTGTGAAGCTGTTGAGAAGTTGCAGAACGAACCGGATGTAGTATCTGCTTTCCATCAATTGCAAAAACTGCATCAGCAGTGGCGCGAAATCGGTCCGGTGGCTAAGGAGTTGCGTGAAGATTTGTGGGCACGCTTTAAAGCTGCTTCCACGGTTATCAATAAACGCCATCAGGAACATTTTGAAGGTTTGAAGGCAAAGGAAGAAGAGAATCTGAAAGAAAAGACTGCTATCTGTGAAGAAATAGAAGGCATCGACTTTACTGTTCTTAAATCATTTAAGGATTGGGAAGAAAAGAGCAAAGAGGTGATTGCTTTGCAGGCAAAATGGAAAACCATCGGTTTTGCTCCGAAAAAATCGAATGTCAAGATTTTCGAACGTTTTCGTGCTGCATGTGATGCCTATTTCAATCGTAAAGGTGAATTCTACAAGGATATAAAAGCCGAGATGGAAAAGAATCTCGAGCTGAAAAAAGCCTTGTGTGAAAAAGCTGAAGCATTGAAAGACAGTACTGACTGGAAGAATACGACAGACAAAATGATTGCTCTTCAAAAAGAATGGAAGACGATCGGTTCTGTAGCGCGTAAACATTCGGATGCTGTATGGAAACGTTTTATCTCTGCTTGTGATTATTTCTTTGAACAGAAAAATAAGAATGTTTCTTCACAGAAGAGTGTGGAGCAGGCAAATTTGGTTGCAAAGAAAGAATTGATCCAGAAGATTCATGCAATAGAGGAAACGGACCATGATGAAGCTGTAGCAACTTTGAAAGGTTATATGGCAGAATGGAATGCCATCGGGCATGTTCCGTTTAAAGAAAAAGATAAGATATACAAAGAATATCACGAAGCTGTGGATGCACAATTCGACCGTTTGAAAGTTGACATGAACGACCGGAAGATGCAGACGTACCGTAGTTCGCTGAATGATATGGGAAACAGTGAAAGAGGTAAAGGTAAACTTTACGGCGAACGGGAAAAGCTGATGAGAATGTATGAAAGGATGAAGAATGAACTTCAGACCTACGAAAACAATATCGGTTTCCTTAGCGTTTCCTCTAAAGGCGGAGGCGGTTTACTGAAAGAAATGGAACGAAAAATTGAAAAGCTGAAAAGCGAAATGGAGCTGGCAATCAAAAAGATTGACGCTATAGACGAAAATTTGGAATAACAGTATAGGAAGCCGTCCTTTAAAAGACGGCTTCTTTTTTGCTTATAGTATATGGAATCTCTATTACATTATTTTAATCCGGGGCATGAAGCGGCCGTTCTGAGTGGCTCTCTTAATTATACGCCTTCGATTAATGTTCGCCGTATGATACGGGAACTGTCTTATTTGCCCGTATGGTATGCTGACCCTGAAGATTATGTTTATGTGGAGGAAATTAATGCTCCGCGTTTTTTCTCCTTACTGCCGAAAGAGTTTAAGCCTTTTGCATCGGTTATAACGAAAGACGGTTTATTCTCCCAAGCGGATTCTTTGCCGGAACTTATTGCTGCCCCCTGGGGGATGTCTCCACAAAGCTTGGGGGTATATGATAAATTAAAGAAAAACTGTAATCTATCGCTTTCCATTCCGGACTGGAAAGATGAGTA
The DNA here is from genome assembly GCA_900541965.1 of uncultured Parabacteroides sp. Classification (GTDB taxonomy): domain Bacteria; phylum Bacteroidota; class Bacteroidia; order Bacteroidales; family Tannerellaceae; genus Parabacteroides. The sequence continues at coordinate 39,697 of UQLN01000012.1, forward strand.
CCGGATATTAACCGGACGCCAGACTGCGGCGGTCTGCCTGGATAAGATACGTGAATCTTTACCGGATATGCAAATTCCGGTTTCTCCTAAGTTTTGTACAAAAATACATGAAGTGGAGAAGTATCTGTTTTTACAGAATGCCCCGTTCGTTTTGAAAACGCCTTACTCTTCGTCTGGCAGGGGGCTTTTATGGTTGACAGAAAGGAAACTGTCTCCTAAAGACCGTACCTGGATAGAAGGTGCTATCAAAAAACAGGGGATGGTCAGTATCGAATGTGCTTTAAATAAATATCAGGATTTTGCTATGGAGTTTTATTCCGATGGGGATGGGAATGTGCGGTATGAAGGCCTTTCCGTATTTGGCTCCGGGGCAAGAGGTGCGTATGCAGGAAATGTATTGGGTAGCCAGGACTATCTGAACAGCTTTTTTGTAGAGAACTTCGGGGAAACTCTTTTTGAGCAGATAAGAGAGGCGGTCCGTAAAGCCGTACAGGATATTTATGGTAAGGTTTACACGGGGTATTTGGGAGTTGACATGCTTGTCTATCGCAAAGCAGATGAATCGTTTGCCATTCATCCTTGCATTGAAGTAAATATGCGTTATACAATGGGAATGCTGGCTCTTCGTTTGAGCCAGAAGTATCTGGCACCGGGTGCGCGTGGTGATTTTAGTATTACTTATACGAGTCGTTCCGGAGAGGCATATGAAAACCATAGTTTTATGAAAAAAGCTTATCCGCTTGAGCTGGAAAACGGAAAAATAAAGGAAGGGTATTTGTCTTTATGCCCTGTAACTAAGGAGACAGGGTACAGGGCTTATATGCTGATATTTTAGATTTTTCATTATCCCAATGTTTTATTTTATTAGTCAAAAGGCTCGGATATTGCAGGAAAGATATAAAAAAGGGTTGTTTTAGTAAAAACAACCCTGCTTACAATTTTCCGGCTATCGGATATTTAGCGGTTACTCCGGATATAATTCATAAATTCTTCCCTTGTTTTGGCTTGTTGGAATACACCGGTAAAGTCTGCTGTAGTTGTTTGGGAGTTTTGTTTTTCTACACCACGCATTTGCATACACATATGTTGTGCCTCGATAACAACCATTACACCGAGGGGGTCGAGTGTTTTCTGGATACAGTCTTTAATCTGCATGGTCATTCGTTCCTGGATTTGCAGGCGGCGGGCAAAGATGTCTACTACACGGGGAATTTTACTTAGTCCGGTGATATAATGTTTAGGAATATAAGCAACGTGTGCTTTGCCGAAGAAAGGCAGCATATGATGCTCGCAGAGCGAATAGAAGTCTATGTTAACAACAGCAACCATCTGCTTGTAGTCCTCTTCTTTAAACATTGCGGAAGATAATACAGCACCCGGATCTTCGTGATATCCTTTTGTCAGGAATTGCATGGCTTTGGCTACACGTATAGGCGTTTTAATCAGGCCTTCACGGTCTACATCTTCTCCAAGCAGATTGATAATGCTTTTATAATGGCTTGCAAGCTCTTCACGTTCCTGCAATGTGTTTTCGTTTTCTTCAATCATCATTAATTCAGCGGGATTTTAACTTCTTCCTTTACGATATACATTTCTTTTTTGTAAGCTGGAAATGCATCCATCAATAAGCGTTGCATCCGGTACGCTTCTTCGTGTGTCCGGAAGTCTCCGACACGCAGTTTCCAGAAAGGAGCATTGTAAGTAACATAAGTCGGGACATCCGGAAATAAGTCCTTTATTTCTTTTTCTTTCCGGAAGGCTTCGTCTTTGGATTTACGCTGGTTGTTACCGGAGAAAACCTGTGTACGGTATCCCTGTATTTTCAGGAAAGATTCGTCACCGCTTTGTTCCACGTCAGCCCCTTTTTTATGTGCTCCTACCAGGTTACGGATAGCATCTGATTGGTGTATATCTACCTGCCCTTTTCCTGCACCACCCGCTTCCATTGCATCAAATATGGTCTGATAGGAATCGTTGGTAGTTTGTGCGGACAGAGAGAATGCTCCAAACAACAAACAAAATGATAAGATGTAATATATTCGTTTCATATCGGATATATCAGAAGGTGTTGCAAAAGTTCAGGATTGAATCTTGCAACACCTTCAAAATGGATTTATTTATCAAAAGCTTCGATAATAGGCATGAATTTATCAACAGACAGAGAAGCACCACCGATCAAGCCACCGTCTACGTTCGGTTTAGAGAACAGTTCTTTGGCATTGCTGGCATTACAGCTTCCACCATACAGGATTGTGCAGTTTTCAGCAATTTCGTTACCATATTTAGCAGCTAAAGTGGCACGGATATGAGCATGGATTTCTTCAGCCTGATCTGAAGTTGCAGTTTTACCTGTACCGATAGCCCAAACCGGTTCGTAAGCTAATACGATTTTAGCGAAATCTTCAGCAGAAAGGTCGAATAAAGAACCTGCAATCTGAGCATCTACGACTTCGAAGTGCTTGCCTGCTTCTCTTTCTTCCAATACTTCGCCAATGCAGAAGATAGGAGTCAAACCGTTAGCTAAAGCTAATTCTACTTTTGTTTTCAGGATTTCCGGAGTTTCGTGGTAATAAGCACGTCTTTCAGAGTGGCCTAAAATTACATATTTAGCACCAGTAGAGGCAACCATAGAAGCAGAAACTTCACCTGTGTAAGCGCCGGAAACTTTATCTGCACAGTTTTCAGCAGCAACACCGATTTTGTTTGTATCGATAGCAGCAGCAACACTTGCAAGATGAGTGAACGGAGTACCGATAATTACATCGCAATTAGTAGTTTTACCTTTAAGAGCTTCATCTAAACCTTTTGCCAAAGCAAGACCTTCGGGAAGAGTAGTGTTCATCTTCCAGTTACCTGCAACAATATTCTTTCTCATGACTTAATTAATTAAATATATAATACAAATAAATTATTCTTTTATTTTGCGTTTCCGACGGAAGCGCAAGTAATCATATAACCAAACGAGCAACAAAGGTACGGTAAAAGTCAATAAGTTGGTTGCAAGCCGGCTACCTTCTTTTTCTTTCACCATCTCGCCGGACAAACCTTTTTCAATTTCTACCTTTACTTGATTTTCGTATGGAATATCGTTATAATGCCATTTCCCCAGGATGGTTCCATCTTTTAGCAAAACAAGCCCCGGGTTAGAACGGATAATTGTTTTCAGCAAGACATCATCTGCCATCCGGAAAGGATATTCGGCGCCAGTATTGTCACTCCATTCGGTGATAGCTTGCTCCGACGAGCCTGTTACACAATAGAAGGTAATGTTGTGTTCGAGTGCATAATCATATACATCGTTTATTTGTTCCACCTCGTCATCATCTGCATTCTCCAGTTTTGGAGCAATGAGTAGTAATATCGGTCTTGGATTATGGATGATTTCGTCGGTGACGTCTTCTCCTTTTTCATTGTATATATTAAAGGCGGCAACAGGAGGTGTGTATCCTTTTTTTATCAGTTCGGTTTTTGATTCGACAAAAGCCCATGTACTATCGTTCGCCGGATAATTTTCCAAGGTAAATTCTTTCTGTACTCCGTCTTTCTCATAAATAAAAGTATATTTATATTCATCCTCCGGGGCTCCGGGCGGAATTTCTGTCAGTGCGGGAATATTTGCTCCCAGCTTGTAGGGGCGGAAGTCGATGACCGGCAAATGATTGTAATTATGATAAGCAAAACCTATCGCAAAAATGTAGGCATATAATGCAATGAACCAATAAACTCTGTAAGTGTAACATTGGAAGATGCGCTGGTTATGAATAAATATGATAATAGCGGCAGCTAACAGAACAATATTTTTATAGAATGTCTCCCAATTACTGATAACCAGTGCATCCCCAAAACATCCACAGTCGGATACCGGGTCGAAAAGTGCCAGGTAAAGCGTTAACGGAGTCATGAAAGCCATGAAAAGGAGGGTAAGAAAAGAGACATACCGGCGGTAAACTCCAAACAACATGCATATACCTAATGCAAATTCGATTGCCGATAAATTGAAAGAAAATATAACCGTAAATGGCTGCAGTTTATCCAATCCGAATGATGCCAGGTATTCACCTATTTTTATAGCACCTCCCATTGGGTCGACCGCTTTTACAAAACCGGAGAATATAAATACAACTCCGATCAGTACGCGGCAGCACTCTGTAACTATTTTAATAACGGTGTCTTTATATTTCATTCTCCATATTCCAGTTTAATCAACCCGAACAAGGCGTAATTAATCATATCCATATAATTAGCATCGATACCTTCCGAAACTAATGTTTTACCGTCGTGACTTTCTATTTGTTTTGTGCGATAAATTTTCATTAAAATCAGGTCTGTATAAGAACTGATACGCATACTACGCCATGCCTCATCATAGTCATGATTCTTGGCGTACATCAATTCTTTTGTTTGTGTGATGTATTTATCATACAGGCTTAATGCTTCTTCGTTACTCATATCCGTTGTGTCGGCATATCCTTTGGCCAGTTGGATAAGGCCGATTACCCCATAATTAACAATGGCAACAAATTCAGGGCGAATCCCCTCATCTACCATGCTAACGCCTTTCGTTTCAAGGCTGCGGATACGGTTAGCTTTGATGAATATTTGGTCGGTCACCGAGAGCGGACGCATGATGCGCCAAGAGGGACCATAATCTTTTAGTTTTTTTTCAAACAGCTCCCTGCATTGGGAGATAACCTTCTCGAACTGTTCTTTCGTGTCAGCCATAATCTCTTATTTATAAAGGCAAAGATACGGATAAATCCTGTGACAACAGGCATATTACATATTTTTTCATATAGGTAGCAGCTTACCTATATGAAAAAACTGCATGGGCATTTACTTTTGCCCATGCAGTTTTTATTTTGTATTGGTATGTTTGTTATGAACAGCGAAGTGAGCGTCCCGGTCTTAAAGTCGTTGTTTTTGAGATACCGTTAAGCTGACAGAGTTTGGAAACTGTCGTTCCATATTTAATGGCAATTGCTCCCAGTGTGTCGCCACTTTTAATCCGGTAATAAACAGGAGTGGCTTGTGAGGGAGTTTCTGCTTTTTTGTTGCTTGAAACGTTGCTGTTTGTAAGTGAAGCTACTGCTGCTGCGTCTGCTTTTACTGTAGTGGCCTTAGCAGGAGCTTTTTTTGCAACACTTGTTTTTGTCTCGCTTGAACCTGCTGCACTACAACGGATCGATTGCCCTAAACGTAAGACCGAATTGCGGTTCAGACCATTCAGGCGGCATAATTCATTTACCGTTGTTCCATACATGCGGGCAATCTTGCCTAAATTGTCTCCGGATTTAACCCGGTGAAACACCATGTGATTTGAAGAGGAAGTATAGATATTGCTTTTACGTCCGTTTATTTTCACATTACGGAAAACGTATATATCCTGATGCGGTACACTGTTTTCAAAATCGATAATTTCGGCAGGATTAATAGCCTGTCCAAGGAAACGAGTTTCAAAGTGAAGATGTGAACCTGTAGAACGTCCTGTATTTCCACCTAATGCAATAGGGTCACCGGCATGAACTATTTGATTAACGTCAACAAGAGCCTTTGATAAGTGACCATAGATAGTTTCGAGTCCATTCGGATGGCGGATTACCAGATAATTTCCATAGCCGCGGCGTTCAAAACTTCTGATACGGACTTTTCCGTCAAAGGCGGCATGAATTGTATCTCCAATCTGGACTTTCAGGTCAATACCTTTGTGCATACGACGGCGACGAGGACCATATTTAGACGTAATTCTAGTCATGGAATCCAAAGGAAAAAAGAAAGATGTACAGTCGATGGCGCAGGAATCGGGAAATGTAACGGCTGTTCCTCCACGGAACGGGTCAACCCATTGATTTTCCCAAGTAGAACCATATAATTCATCTGCAGGGAACATCAGGCTTTCTTTCGCCAGTTCTGCTTTTTCATTAATAGCAGCCAGTTCTTTTAATTCCAAATCTTTTTTGAAACCTACGCGGTCTGCCATCAGTTCGGAAACCTGATTTGCCATTTTCTTATTAATATGGCGGATTTCTTTGGATGTTTCCTGTTCAGTTTGTGCATTCGCCTGCACTGCCGATACCATAATTGTGGTACAACAAATGAATAGTAATGCTCTTATCTTCATTATTTTTATCACTTACGATTCTATTAGACGACGATAATTCGGAGGGAGACAAGAAGAGTCTCGTTTAACGTCAACTTGTCAAAGGTCGTAAATTTGTATAGACCAGCAAAATACAATAAAGAAAAATTTCCTCAATAATAAGGATTCATAATAAATACGTGCTTTTAAAGTATTGAAAAACAAAGCGTAACAGGAAAACATGTTTCACAACATATTAGCTAATCATGCCCCAATTCACCTTTCGTGCAAACAGTGTTTTTAACCTGTCATTTAACATCCTGTTGGCTTCGGATGTTAAATCCGGATCTTCGCTTAACACTTCTTTGGCTATATCACGGGCATATTGCAATATTTGTCCGTCCGCTGCAAGATTTGCAATTTTCAGGTCTATTCCTTCTCCGCTTTGGCGTGTTCCTTCAAGGTCTCCATGTCCCCGCAATCGTAAATCAGCTTCAGCTATTTCAAACCCGTTATTACTATTTACCATGATTTCAAGCCGTTTCCGGGTATCGTTGCTCAGTTTGTAGGAAGAGACTAATATGCAATAAGACTGCTCGGCTCCACGTCCTACGCGTCCGCGTAACTGGTGCAGTTGGGACAGGCCGAAACGTTCGGCACTTTCAATTACCATAACCGAAGCATTAGGAACATTTACTCCTACCTCTATTACGGTAGTAGCCATTAATATCTGTGCTTCTCCGGAAATAAATTTTTGCATTTCAGTGTCCTTGTCAACAGCTTTCATTTTTCCGTGTACCATGCATACTTTATATTCGGGGAAAACTTCCTTAAATGTTTCAAAGCCTTCTTCCAGATTTTTGTAATCGAGCTTTTCACTGCCTTCAATAAGCGGATATACAACATAAATCTGTCGGCCTAACCTGATTTCTTTTCGCAGGAAATCATATAATTGTGCTTTTTTATTGTCATAGCGATGGAGAGTTTGTATCGGTTTACGTCCGGGAGGAAGTTCGTCGATGACAGAAACATCTAAATCTCCGTATAGCGTCATGGCAAGTGTCCGGGGGATGGGAGTGGCAGTCATTACCAATACATGAGGAACGACAGCATTCTTCATCCATAACCGGGAGCGTTGTTCTACACCGAAGCGGTGTTGTTCGTCTATGATGGCTAATCCGAGTGAAGAAAAGATTACGGTTTCTTCAATCAGCGCATGGGTTCCGATAACGATTTGGATCTCTCCACTGGCAATGGCCGGCAATATCCGGTTTCGTTCCTTTTTCTTGGTAGAACCTGTCAGAAGCGCTACTTTAATATCCATGTCCTTCAGGAATTCCATTACTGTAGCATAATGCTGGTTGGCGAGAATCTCAGTAGGTGCCATCATGCATGCCTGACAATTATTGTCTACCGCCAATAACATGGAAAGTAGTCCTACCAGCGTTTTTCCGCTACCGACATCTCCTTGCAACAACCGATTCATTTGTCGCCCGCTGCCCATATCGAGGCGTATTTCCCTGACAACCCGCTTTTGCGCGTTTGTCAGTTCAAAAGGCAGATAATCTTTATAGAACGTATTAAAGTAATGACCGACGGTAGGGAAGACTATTCCTTTGAGTTTTAGTTTTCTTAGGCTGGCGGTCTTGAGTATGTTTAATTGTATGAAAAACAGTTCGTCAAATTTCAGGCGGAGCTGTGCTTGCCGTAATTTGTCGACAGATTCAGGGAAATGTACATTCCGGATTGCTTCGGCAAATGGCATCATATGGATACGGTCCAGGATAGAGGATGGTAGTGTTTCCGGTAATATCCAATTCAGATGGCTAAGCAGGGCATATTGCATGTTTTGGATGGCACGGGAATTGAGGAACGATTTCTTCATCTTTTCTGATGTATTATAAAAAGGAGTCAGTCCGTTTGCCACTTGTTCTGCCTGTTCCATGGGGTCTATGTCCGGATGGGGAATGTTATAAATATGTCCGAACTCGACAGGTTTGCCGAATATGATATATTCTACACCGGTCAGTACTTTTTCTTTTATATAATTGATGCCTTGAAACCAAACTAAATCGATAGTACCTGTTCCGTCGGTAAATTTCCCTATCAACCGTTTGGTGCGTCCTTCACCTACGGTGTCATAATAAAGGATACGTCCCTTTAATTGTATATAAGGCATATTGCCTGTAATCTCGGCTACTTTGTAGAAGCGGCTTCGGTCGATGTATTTGTACGGAAAATAAAACAGCAAATCTTCAAAAGAAGAAATGCCTGCTTCTTTTTTTAATACTTCTGCTTTTTTAGGACCTACGCCCGGCAGATACATGATGGAGCGTTTATCGAGATCGAGCATATTGCGTTTTGATTCAATTTTTATGTACGATGTTCAAATAATGCCTCAGCCACTAATAAGTCAAACGGAGTGGTTATTTTTATATTTTCCCGGTTGCCCGGAACGGTCATGATTGTATGTCCGGCAGCTTCTACAACTGAAGCGTCATCTGTAAATTGATCGTCATAAGGTTGTTCATATGCCTGCATAAGCAGGTTATATTCGAAAACCTGCGGGGTCTGTACTGCCATATAGCGGTTTCTGTCTACCGGATGGGAACCTGTTTCATCTGTTTCACGCAGCGAATCAATCATGGGTACTGTTGGAATGACAGCTTTGCAACGACTTGCTTCTGTAAAACAGGTCGTGATTACTTCCGAAGAAACAAAAGGACGGACACCATCATGTACGCCTACAATTATTTCTTCCTGATAGTCCGGGTTATTTCCGATTTCCTGTTGAAGAAGTTGCAGACCGTTCAGTACAGAATGGAAGCGGGTTGTTCCTCCATTTGCTATTTTGTGGGGAACTTTGCATCCGATTTCTTTACAAAGCATATTCCAGTAAGGTTGATGGTCTTCAGGTAATACAAGGATCAGGCCGGCTGATGCGTCCCACTTATAAAAAGTCTCGAGTGTGTGCATCAGAATCGGTTTGCCATTCATCGGAATAAACTGCTTTGGCAAATCACCTCCCATACGGAGTCCTTTCCCGCCAGCTACTATCAGGACATATTTTTTCATTATTCCAGTTCTTCTAAAACTTTTTTCACTTCTTCATCTACCTTATATAATTTCTCTTTACATAGCTTGATAAGCCGGGTTGCTTCTTTCACTTTTTCGGAAAGAATATCGACATCCAAATCTCCGTTTTCGATATCGGCAACTATTTTGCGGAGTTTTTCTACCGCGTCATTGTATGTTTCTTTCTTTTCTGCCATATGATTTTTTTATTTTACTATTTCGTCCGAATGTCCTTCTGTTTGTATCGGATTTATGTTTGTGTTTTTGACCGATGAGTGGACTTTACCCCCGGCAAAGCAGGTGACGATTTCATCTCCAACCTGAAGTTCCGTTGCCTGTTTAATAATTTTGCCGTCTTTCAGAGTCAAGGTATATCCTCTTTTTAAGATATAATCGGGGGATGCCATCCGTATAAACTGTTCGGTTAGCTGGATGAAGCGGTTATAGCTATCCAACCGGGAGACTGTCCGGCTTTTCAGGGAAAGTGCTAACGTCTCCAATGAAGATGCGCGTAACTTTAATAAAGAAAACGCAGTGACCGGAAGTTGCGCTCCCAACTGTTGTAATAGAGAACGGTTACGCTCTATCCTGTTAATTGCCAGAGCAGGCAGGCGGTTGCCGAGCAGTTGGAGGAAGTTTTTTTGTTTTGCCAGGATATCTGTAGCCAAGGTACAAACATCTTGTTGGAGCTCTTCCAATTCTTCCGCTGCATTATCCATGCAGCCAATCAGAAATTCGGCAACAGCAGTAGGTGTTTTCATGCGGGTATGTGCAACCATGTCCAGAACCGTATCATCCCTTTCATGTCCGATACCGGTGATGATGGGAAGTGGAAACTGTGCACAGTTTGCAGCAAGCAGGTAGGAATCGAAACTGTTCAAGTCCGAAGTGGCACCGCCACCCCGTATAATCACTATCACATCAAATTTATCGGTATGAGGATAAATACGGTCTAAAGCAGCGATAATCGATTCTTCGGTTTTTTCCCCTTGCATTAGAGCAGGGAAGAGTTTGGGATAAAAAGGAAATCCTGCTTTATTTCCTGCAAGCTGGTTCAGAAAATCTTCATAACCGGCAGCCGTAGGTGATGTGATTACTGCTATCCGTTTGGGTAATGTCGGAAAAGGTAATTCCTTGTTTAGTGTAAATACGCCTTCTTCTTTTAACTGCCGGATGATTTCCATCCGCTTACGGAGCATATCTCCTAATGTATAGGTCGGGTCGATATCCAATACGGTCAGGCTATATCCATATAATTCATGGAATTCGATAGATACTTTCACCAGCACTTTCAGACCTGAAGCGAATGCCTGGCCGGTTTCCATCTCAAAATAAGGTTTGAGCATTCGGAATGTTTTTGCCCAAATGGAGCCCCGTGCCCGTGCTACTAACTGTCCCGTGATAGCGTTCTTTTCAATAAATTCCAGATAACAATGACCTGATGCGGCATTTGTCCGTATATCGCTTGTCTCGGCACGTACCCAGTATGTGTCGGGAAAAGCATTACGGACAGCTCCCTTTATGTAATTGTTCAGTTCCAAAAGGGACAGTTCCTGCCGTTTGTTGTTTATGTCGGTCTGATTATAAAGCATTTTTTCTTTCTTTTTTGTATGCCTTGTATATATTGGGAATGCCGTATCCAAGCTCCGGGTCCGGATGTTTGTATTGGCTGGAATAGCGGTGCAATACATCGATCATATCCCTGTTGTTTAACCAAGGTAATGCCTGCCATAAGCAAATTCCCAGGCCTGCTAGTATAGGTGTGGCAAAAGATGTTCCATTCGCATAGCGAATTTCCCCGGAAGGTTCGATTACGCAGCTGCCGGAACCTAACGCGACAGCATCCGGTTTTATACGCCCGTCGGCTGTATAACCGGTGGAGCTGAATGAACTTTTCCTTTTATCTTCGCAAATGGCTCCGACTGTAAAAATATTTGCTGCATCTGCAGGAAAGGTTATTTTCTCCCAGTTTCCACTGCCTTCATTACCGGCGCTACAAAAAATAAGAAGCCCTTTATTTGCCGCAAAGTCAGCGGCACGGCTGATAAAGGCCGTTTTACCATTCAGGTCGGAATGTTTATAAGATAGTTCATCCGCATCGAATGAGAAATAACCCAGAGATGAAGAGATAACGTCTACTCCTACACTGTCTGCATATTCCACAGCGGCTGTCCAATAGTCTTCTTCTATCGGAAATTCGGAATCGCTTTCTTCACTTTTGATCAGAAAATAAGAGGCTTGTGGGGCTGTACCTACCATAACCCCCGGGATATTGGCAGCGAGACAGGAGAGGACCTTAGTGCCATGGTCGTCTCCGACAAATACACTATGGCCTGGGAAAACTACATTATGCGTACCCAATAAATGCAGTGAATCAAAAGCAGCGATACGGTCCGCATTTTGAAAGCCGGCATCAATTACAGCGACTCGCATGCCTTCGCCCTGGAAACCTGCTTCATGTAATTTGATACCATTTAGCATTTTTATTTGCCTGGTCGCATAACCATATTTATCTTTTAGAGGTGTGTCAATACATTCGATGCGTTTTTTATCTTTGTATTCAGCGGGAGCTTTTCGTGTCCCTTTCCATACCCATTTGACCGAGTCGACGATAGATAGTTGTTTCAGTCGGTCGGCAACCGTACTGTCCGGGCATTCCATAACCACTGTTGTAAACCATTTGCTTTGTACAATAGGGATGGCGCCGGTAGAAGACAGCGTATCTATATAAGCAGGAGCAATGGGAAGATCGGATTCCGAAATGGCTATCTTATTTTTTTTACGTCTTTGAATAGCTTCCGTCGATAAATAATCTTCGGGGTGTTCCATACTGAATCCCGTGTCGCCTTTGTCTTTCAGGTAAACACGAAAACAGAAACTTTCCCCAGCCGACAGGTAAAGGGGGAATAAGCATAAAAATATAATATATTTGATATACCGGTTCATTGAAATTGATTTTCACATGTCTGCCGGACAAAATTACGAATTGTCGCGGACATAAAAAAGCCCGGCTTTTATCCGAAGCCGGGCTGCCTTGAAGATATCTTTTTATTCAAAAATATCGCAGATAGGAATTTCACGTTTTACGCTCTGCCGCAATGAAATAAGCGTTTCTGTCGCTGTGACTCCCGGAATTTCCTGGATACGTGTATTCAGCAATTCCATGAGATGTTCATTGTCGCGTGCATAAAGTTTAATAAGCATGGTATATGGACCTGTAGTGAAATGGCATTCCACCACTTCCGGAATTTTCTCAAATTCGGGTACTACGTCTTTATACATAGAACCACGCTCCAGTTTTACTCCGATGTAAGTACAGGTATTATATCCCAAAATTTTAGGATTAATATGATAGCCTGAGCCAACGATCACATTCATGTCAATCATGCGTTGTACCCGTTGATGAATAGCAGCACGTGAAACACCACATTCTTCGGCGACATCCTTAAAAGGAATCCGGGCATTTCTTGAAATAATGTTCAATATCTGCCGGTCCAGTTTGTCTATCTTTTCCATTTTCTACTTGTATTACTTTCCTGTTAATAGATTTAATGTATCAAAAGTATATAATAAATTTCAATACTATATCATTCTGAAAGAAAAAAGTGTAGAATAAATAATAAAAGAGAGCGAAAAATGCTCTTTAGCATATCCCGCTCTCCGTATTTTGTGTATAAAAGATATATTTGTTACTTTTTAGCAGCAGTGCTATCCTTTACGATATCAAGTAATTCTACTTCGAATTTCAGTACGCTGTTCGGTTTGATATCCGGTTGTGCACCACGTTCGCCATAAGCCAGTTCGGAAGGTACCCAGATGATATATTTAGAACCTACAGGCATTAACTGAAGAACTTCGGTCCAACCTTTAATTACTTGTCCGACACCGAATTCAGCAGGTTCTCCACGATCTACAGAGCTGTCGAATTTTGTTCCGTCCAACAGAGTTCCTGTATAGTGAACTTTTACTTTATCTTCAGCAGTCGGTTTTGCACCTGTACCTTCTTTTTCAACCTGATATTGCAGACCGCTTTCTGTTGTGATAACGCCTTTCTTTCCTTTATTTTCAGCCAGGAATTTTTCGCCTTCCTCTTTATTTTTCTTTGCATCTCTTGCAGAAGCTTCCATAAAGTAAGTCTGGATGTAAGCCTGAGCTGCCTGCGGAGTCATCTTCATTGCTGCAGAGTCACCTTTGATAGCTTGTGTGAAACCTGCAATCAGATCGTCTACATTAGCAGGGTCACCCGGTAAAGTTTTCAGGTTGTCTTTGTAACCTGCGCCAGTGCTGATACCGATAGCATAACTAACACTGTCTGCAGCTGTTTTTAAAGAAGCACTTTTGTGAGAATCACAAGAAGTTACTGTCATGCCCATAGCTACAATCGCTGTAGCAACTAATACACTAATCTTTTTCATTTTTCTTATTATTTTACTATATCCAATAATTCAACATCAAATACTAAAGCACTGTTCGGCTCGATAGCATCGCCGGCACCATGTTCACCATAAGCCAAATCCGAAGGAATGAAAAGTCTCCATTTAGAACCGACTTCCATTAATTGAAGTGCTTCAACCCATCCCGGGATGACCTGTGATACTCCGAATACGGCAGGTTCGCCGCGCTGTACGGAGCTATCGAATACTGTACCATTGATTAATGTACCGTGATAGTGGCATTTGACTTTATCATTAGCAGTCGGTTTTGCGCCTGTTCCTTTTGTCAATACCTGATATTGCAGGCCGCTGGGTAAGGTAACGACACCGGCTTTTCCTTTGTTGATGTTCAGAAACTCTTCTCCGGCTTTCTTGTTCAGTTCCAATTTTTCTTTTTGCAATTGCATAAAGAATTCATTGATAACTTGTTTTGCTTCATCGTAACTGATTTCCGGATTTTTTTCTTCCAATACGTCTTTCAATCCTTTTACGAAATCTTCAATCTGAAGATTTTGGATGCCTGAGTTCTGGAAATTGTTTCCGATACTTAAGCCCAGTGCGTAACTAACTTTATCCATTCTTTTTCTTTTCAACTAATTATAAGCCACAAAAGTAATGTTTTTAACTACATAAACATCAAATCGCTTCACTTTTTTATTACTTTTGCATCACTTATGGGAGATATGGGGGAACAGCAGACAGATACAAAACTCTTTGCTTCGCTTTTTGAACAATACAAAGAGCCATTTATAATGTTTGCCAATTCATACATAAGAGATGCGGCAGCAGCAGAAGACATCTATGTAGATGCGATGATGCAGTATTGGGAAAAACGCCATGATCTACCTTCCGATACGAATATTCCTGCTTATATTTTAACTTCAGTAAAAAACAGGGCATTAAACTACCTGCGTCATAGCCATGTTAAAACAGAAGTGGAAGAGCAATTGTTCAGCCATTCTGTCAGGGAATTGGATTTTCGTACATCTTCACTGGATTCATGTGACCCGTCTGAGTTGTTCACGAATGAAATGCAAGAAATTATACGCAACACGCTGAATGAACTTCCGGAGCAAACCCGTCTTATTTTCTTTAAAAGCCGTTATGGGAACAAGACAAACCGTGAAATTGCCGAAGAACTGGGTATCAGTATTAAAACGGTAGAATTCCATATATCTAAAGCCTTAAAGGTCTTCCGTGTTAAATTGAAGGATTACTTACCTTTGTTAATAGGTACATGTTTCTTTTGGCCTAATTAAAAAATGTCTATATAAATAAGTTGTGAAAAAGGAAACAGATGAATGTTTCTTAATACTTCATAGTTATGGTTTTCCCAAATCATAACTATGAATTCGGAAAACCATAACTATGAGTCTTCAAAAACATATTTTGGAATAAAAATAAAAAACGAAAAAAAAGATTTTTCCGTTAGGGTATTTTTTGATTGGCGTGTTATTATTATGAAAAGGACGATAATTAGCCTTAAAGTTTATAAGAAGAATGGATAAAGAGTTACTACATAAATATTTTAAAGGTTGCACTTCTGCAGATGAAGAAAAACAGATTATGGATTGGGCGGAAGCTTCTCCTGAAAATTATGCGGAATACCTGAAGGAGCGCAAGATGTGGAATGCCCTTCTTGTCTATTCTGCTGTTAAAACCGGTGAGACCCGCTCTATTGCATTGAAAAAACGGACATTGAACCTGTGGAAGGCAGTAAGCATTGCTGCTTCATTCGCCTTGTTGATGATGGTTGGCTGGATGCAACTGGGAGTGAAGGAGGAACAACAGGCGGGAATGCAGGCTATTCTGGTTCCGGCTGGCCAAAGGGTACAACTCATATTGGAGGATGGAACGAAAGTTTGGCTTAACTCTAAATCCGAATTTACATATCCAACTTCGTTCGGAGATAAAACTCGTGAAGTTACATTGAAAGGCGAAGGCTTTTTTGAGGTGGCGCGAGATGAAAAGAAACCATTTATCGTTAAAACGACAAAGTATGATGTAAAAGTTTTAGGTACGACATTTAATGTTTATGCTTATGACAATGCAAACGGGACCGCATTTGAAACTTCTTTATTGCATGGTTCCGTAGATGTCGTATCAAACCAGGATATTGAACAGCATATAATTCTTAAGACCAAAGAGAGTGTGAGCGAGGTAAACGGTCTATTATGCAAAGGCGTAATAGACAACCTCGATCGCTTCAGATGGAAAGATGGCCTGATTTGTTTGGATGATGTTCCGTTTGGAACGCTTATGGATAAATTCTCTATTTACTATGATACACATATCCAGATTGAAAATTCTAAATTACTTAATTATCGTTGTACCGGTAAATTCAGACAGAGCGACGGACTGGAATATGCTTTGAAAGTTATACAGAAAGACTTGAATTTCAAATTTGTAAGAGATAGTGAGAAAAATAGTATTATCATTAAATAACATATTTATTAACCTTTTTATTTGGTACTTGTATGCAGAACGATCCTTGAATAAACACAAAAAGTAAACCGGAAGATGTCCCCACATCCCCCGGTTCGAATGTCAACATGAGACAAGTCTTATAATTTTCTCAGTATTAACAATAAATCCTTTACAAAGTTATGATAAATATTCTTTGTCAAACCTATTATGTGCCTAAAAAACACAAAACAAATCATTTGGGACGGATTATGAAACTATCAGTATTTCTATTCTTTTGTTTCGCATTTGCTGCAGTGGCTGAAAATGCCAATTCCCAAAATGCCAAAATTTCGCTGAATAAAAAGAATGCAGCAGTCAGTGAAATCTTAAATGCCATAGAGGAGCAGACCGATTATCTATTCCTTTATAATAAAGCAAATGTGGATGTGAACCGCAAGGCATCCGTCAATGTGGAAGATGCGACGGTACGCAGTGTTTTGGCGAATCTGTTTCATGAAACAGATGTTGTGTTTACCATGGAAGGTAAACACATTGTTCTCCATAAACAAGAAAATGAATCTTCTGCAATAGTCCAGCAAAACGGACGTACGGTCAGCGGGGTCGTTAAAGATGAAAAAGGAGATGCAGTCATTGGAGCTAATGTTGTCGTGCAAGGAACAACTAACGGAACAATGACAGACCTCGATGGAAATTTTACATTAACAAATGTCCCGGAGAAAGCTATACTCCAAGTTTCTTATATCGGATATTTAACTCAGGATATTAATGTTGGCAAGCAAACTGCATATAACATCATCTTAAAAGAAGATACGAAGATGATAGATGAAGTTGTTGTTGTCGGTTATGGAACCCGTTCCCGTAAAAGTATTACCGGTTCTGTAGACCAGGTAAACAGTGAAGTTTTTGAAAACCGGCCTGTGACAAACGCAACTCAAGCTTTGCAGGGGGCGTCTGCCAATCTTATCATCCAAAGTAAAAATGCGAATCCAAATGACAATAGCATGAATATCAACATTCGTGGTGTCAGTACGATGGGAAATAATGATCCTTTGATTGTTATCGATGGTTTGGTTTCAAGTTCTTCAACTTTGAACAACTTGAACCCGAATGACATTGATAATGTGTCTGTTTTGAAAGATGCAGGTAGTGCTGCCATTTATGGATCCCGTTCTGCAAATGGAGTTATTTTAGTAACGACGAAAAAAGGTGCTAAAGGTAGCAAACCGGTTGTCTCATTTAATGGACAGGTTGGTATCCAGGACCCACATATCCTGTTTTCTCCGGTTGAAGGTTGGCAGAATGCGATGTTGAGAAACCAGGCAAACATGAATGTCGGCAGTTCACCTCAGTTTACTCCTTCTGATATCCGTGATTTGTATGATCATCGTAATGAGGAAGAATGGCTATATGACCAAATTATAAAATCAGGTCTGCAACAAAACTACAATTTGAATGTTTCCGGAGGTGGTGAAAATGTAACTTATATGGTATCTGCCAGTTACTATAATCAAGGTAGTAATTTTCAAGGTGGATTCGGAATGGAACGTTATAACTTCCGTAGTAATTTAAGTGCGGAATACGGTCGTTTTAAATTGACCTCTTTGATGGCTTATAATCGTCGTAAAGACAAAACTGTAGCAGGAGGTACAGGAAATACGATTATCAATTCATCCCGTGTTCCTTCTTATTACTATTATAAGTTTATGGAAGACGGTAAGTATTTGGTAAATGATGTAGTTGGTGATGACAATCCATTGGCTTTGTTGCAGGAAGGCGGTTATGAGAGGAAAGACGAAGATAACTTTATCGGGAGCATGAATCTTGACTTTAAGATTATCGATGGTTTGAAAGCTACCGGTTTAGTCGGTTTGGATTTGACTCAGCATCATCGTTTTCGCCGTGATAAAAAAGTGCCATTGTATTCTTCTGCCGATTTAGAAAATCCGGTACTGTATATGCATTCTAATACGATGACTGAAGATTATAATGAAAAACGTTATACTTTAAGTACACAATTTCTATTGGACTTCAATCGCACATTTAACAATGTCCATAATGTTAGCGCATTGTTAGGTGTTTCAAATGAGTCTTATACCAAGCAGGCAAGCCGTATAGCGTGGGAATATACAGATGAAGACCTGGGATTGCCGACAACAGATGAATCAATCCAGAATAAAGATAATAAGAACTCGAATAACGATACAGACCAGACAAGTATCACTTCTTTATTCGGCCGCATTGGTTATAATTACAGTGATAAGTATTATGGTGATGTATCTTTCCGTTATGACGGTTCATCCAAGTTTGCAAAAGACCAACGTTGGGGATTCTTCCCTTCGTTCTCTGCCGGTTGGCGTTTATCGGAAGAAGCCTTTATGGATACCTATAAGAATAATATTGGAGACCTTAAATTGAGAGCCTCGTATGGTGTATTGGGTAATCAGAATGTAGACAATTATTCTTACCAGACAGTCTATCAAATGAATAATAATGGTTATGTGTTTAATGGCATATCTGTTCCCGGGACCAGCTACACTGATGGTAATGCATTCTTGACATGGGAAAAATCAGCTAACTTTAATATCGGTGCAGATGCAACATTTTTGAACGGAAATTTATTTTTATCAGTTGATTATTTTGATAAGAAAACCTCAAATATATTGCTGACACCGGAAGTATCGTCTATTTATGGTGGAGCTGCTGCTAAAGAAAATGCAGGTGAAATGAGAAACAGAGGTTGGGAAGTAACGATCAACTATAAGTTAAATTCTGGAGATTTCCATCACAACTTTAATTTTAATATTTCAGACTCAAAGAATAAAGTGGTCGATTTTGGTGGAAAAGAACGTATTGACCAGAACGATCAATTATACAAATTGATTCGTGAAGGAGAGGCCTTAGGTTCATATTTCGGATATAAAACGGATGGAGTATTTCAGAGCTATGATGAAATTGCAAATAGTGCATTGCCCGTAGGTGCTTCCGTACAACCTGGTGATGTGAAATATGTTAATCAAAATGGTGACGATGTTATTGATGAAAAAGACCGTGTAGTACTGGGAAATGCATTTCCTCGTTATACGTTCGGCTTTACCTATAATTTGGTATGGAAAGGCTTTGATCTGAATGTGATGCTTCAAGGTGTAGGTAAACGTTCCATGTATTTGCGTGGCGAGTTGATGGAACCGTTCCATTCCAATTATTCATATTGTATTTATGAACATCAATTGGATTTCTGGACTCCGACAAATCCGGATGCCCGTTGGCCACGTTTGGTTGCTCCGGGTTCTTCTTCTTCTACAAACAACTGGGGTATGGCTGGTTCTGATATTTATTTGTTGAATGCAGCTTATTTGCGAGTTAAGAATATTCAGATTGGATATACTTTGCCGAAGGCATTAACCCAGAAATTCGGTGTACAAAAACTACGCGTCAGTCTAAATACAGAAAATCCATTGACATTCACTAAAAACTCATTTATTGATCCGGAATCTTCTGAATTCGGAAGCAACATGGGTGGTATTGGCGGCATCGGTGCAAACAGCGGACGTAACTATCCGACACTTACATATTACGGATTTGGATTGGATGTAGAATTTTAATATACATACTTAAATTATGAAAATAAATTTTCTTAAATATAGCGCAGGTATAGCATGTATAGTGCTGGGATCATTTATATCCTGTAATGATCTGGATTTGGCTCCGACCAATAAGTTTACAGATTTGAATTATTGGACTTCCGAAGCAAAGGCTTCTTCTGTATTGAGTATGGCTTATAGTCAAATGATGAGTTCTGGTTATTTCTTTGCAGATGAACGGTTATCGGATAATTTATATGAAGGACGTGGCAGTACGGATGAAAAGCTTATCACTTCAGGACAAGCTAACGCGGCTTTAAAACGTTTTTCAGAAGATTGGCAGAAATGCTATGAAGGTATCAAAACATGCCATACTTTTTTGGAAAATGTGGACCGTGTCCCTAATATGGATGAGACGTTGAAAAACCGGATGAAAGCAGAAATACGTTTTATTCGCGCTTATCTGTATTTCCGTCTGGCTAATAATTATGGTGATGTTCCTTTGTTTGACTATGCATTAACGATTGAAGAAGCTAATACAATTGCCCGTTCACCGAAAGCTGATGTTATTACGTTTGTCCGTAATGAATTGAATGATATTGTTAGCACATTGCCGACAAAACAGGAATACGCAGAATCAGATAATGGACGAATTACTAAGGGAGCAGCTATGACTTTATTAGCACGTACCTATTTATATGAAAATGATTGGCAAAATGTTGCATCTGTCTGTGAGAAAATCATAGGTGGAGAGTATGGAGAATATGCTTTATTTTCAAGTTATGAAGGCTTATTCTTGCCGGAGAACGAATATAATAGTGAAGTGATCTTAGATATGGGTTATTTGTTGAATTTGAGAACCTGGAGTGAAATGTATGATGGTATTCCCTTATCTGTGGGTGGACGTGTAAACGGTTTTGCTCCTACACAGGAATTGGTTGACGATTACATCATGAAAAATGGTAAATCTATCAATGAGGATGGCTCTGGTTATAAAGAAGATGATCCTTATATAAACAGAGACCCGAGGTTGCAGGCAACAGTCGTTTATCATGGCTATAAATGGAAAGACGGTAATGGTAAAACTTCTACAATTTATATCAAACCTGGCTCTTCTGCAGATGCCGGAGCTGCAAATTTGGATGAATATGCAGGTCCTGGACAGAATGCTACAGGAACAGGCTATTATCTTCGTAAATGGTTTGATCCGACTGCTCCGGAAGGGTTAGCTTCTGGTTTAAATCTGATATTGATGCGTTATGCAGATGTTTTATTGATGTATGCAGAAGCAAAAACGGAACTGGGTGAAATGAATGAAACCATTTGGAACAAAACTATTCGTCCGATCAGAGAACGTGCAGGTTTCACTGATGCTTCCGCTTTGAATTATCCGACATCTGGAGATATGCAAACGATTGTCCGCCGTGAACGCCGTTGTGAGTTAGCGATTGAAGGATTAAGACTTTACGATATTCGCCGTTGGAAGACTATTGAAACTGTATTGAATGGAAATCCTCATGGAGCTAAGTTTGCAGCAAATAATACGCAGTATATTCAACTGGATAAGAGAACTTTTAATAAGGATAGAGATTACTTGTTCGCAATACCTCAGTCACAGAGAGACATCAACAAGAGTCTGACTCAAAATCCGGGATATTAATTAAGTTAGACGTTTTTAAAGTCCAAAAATAAAAAGATATGAAAGCGATAAAATATATGATGCTTTTTGGTTTCTTCCTGGCTTTTGCTGCATGTAGCAGTGACGGAGAAGTAAGGCATTTGGGCGTAACGGCCGTTAAATCGTTATATGAACCGGATAATGGTAAAGCTGTTATTTTACAATCATCCGCTTCTGCATCCTTATATTTCGAATGGGAACCATCTTTATCAGAAGACGGTGGTGGAGTTCTATATGAAGTTATATTTGATAAAGCAGATGGAGACTTTTCAGAGCCGATATCTGTTATTACAGCGGATAATAATGGCGCAGAAAATCATGCAACTATCACGCATAAACAGTTAAATAAGATTGCTGCTGAGGCAGGGATAGAATCTGCAGCCCAGGGCACATTAAAATGGACGGTTTGGGCTTCCAAAGGAATTAATCCGGTAAAAGCGGAGCAAGAACGGACATTGACACTCACTCGTCTCGCAGGTTTTGCAGAGGTGCCTGGCCAATTATATATCACAGGAGAAGCAACTGAGGTTGGAGATAAATTAGAAAAAGCCATGATCATGAGGAAAGTGGCAGAAGGTGAGTTCGAAATTTATATGAAGTTGACTGAAGGCAAAACGTTTAAATTTGTCAGTGCTACATCTGGAACTCCGTTAGAATTCTCTTTAAGTGGTGATAAACTGGTTGAAGGAGGAACAACAACAGCTACCCAAACCGGTATCTACAAATATTACATAGATTTTAATGCCGGTTCATTTACATCAAAAGAGGTTACTAAAGTTAAATGGTTCCTGAATTGGTCTCAAAAAGAAATCGAACTGGACTATCAGGGTTTGGGTGTTTGGGCTATTAGTAATTATACAATAGCCGGAATTCCGGAAGGTAACGATAATACAGATGACCGTTATAAATTCAGGATGGAAAGCTCAGAAGGTGAAACGGAATGGAGGGCTGCAATCACTAATGATAGCAAACCTACAGGTAACGATGAATATTATTTCATGACCGAGAAGACAAATGTTGAGCAATGGACGAATAATGAAGTCTGGAAAACACCGTCTACCAGTGGTTGGAACGGACAGGCTTATGATGTTACATTCTCATTGAATCCGGAAAGTGATTATACCCACAGTTTAGTAATCAAATAAAAAAGAAGTCTTATGAAAATGATATTCACAAAATTAATGTTTGTCACTTCTTTTATACTGGTATTTATGGGATGTGATGACAATATGGGAAAAACAGATACTCGTTTGGCTGCTGTAGACACTTTTGCGGAGCCTGCAGATGGAAAATCTGTCATGCTGGAAGCATCAGCGTCGGCGAGTGTTTATTTCGAATGGGCCTATGTAGATGCAGAAGTTGCCGGAACAGTCATTTATCAAGTTGCTTTTGATAAAATAGATGGAGATTTTTCCAATCCGGTTTATATAACAGCCTCAGACAATAATGGATTTGAGAATCATGCAAGTATTACTCATAAACAATTAAATAAGATTGCAGGGATGATGGGTATTGCGGCTTCTGAAACAGGTTCTTTCAAATGGACTGTCTTTTCGTCTAAAGGGACACAAGCTCAAAAAGCAGGTCAGGAAAATACGATAACTGTTACCCGTTTGGCTGGTTTTGCTGATGTTCCTATTGATGTTTTTGTCACAGGGGAAGCTTCTGAAGGAGGAGCTGATTTGTCAAAAGCTCATAAGATGAAAGCTGTAGCGAATGGAGAATTTGAGGTTTATACGAAGTTGGTTGCAGGAAAGGCTTACTATTTTACAGATGCAACATCCGGTACTCCGAGACAATTCTATACGGCTGACGGTCTTATTAAGGAAAATGGTACATCTACTGTTGCTACTGACGGTATTTATAGAATAACGCTTGATTTCAATACTGGAGCCTGCTCATATACTTTAGTCACAAGAATCGGTTTTTATTTCTCTCCGAAAGGTGAAATCCTGTTTGATTTGCCATATATTGGTTATGGAGTATTCCAAACTGTAGCGACAGTTGAATTCCAACAGGAAAGTTGGGGTAGAGATGAACGTTATAAATTCAGAATGTTCATTAAAGAAAACGGAGGTGCTGATGAAGAGACTGAAGTGGAATGGGGAACTTTGAATGGAACAGATTCCCGTCCTACGGCAAGCAGCCCGGAATCTTACTACTATATGCAATTGTTAACTGGTGCGAATGTAACGCAATGGGATAACAAGTGGAAATTAATGGGTGATTTTGATGGTGTTCCTGCTACTTATACGATATATCTGACAGCAGATCAGCCTTATACTCATTCAATCGTTAAATAATTCATTATTCATAATTTAAGAATTGGGAATTATGAGTTGTATCTTTGATTAACTTGTAATTTCCAGTTCTTAATTTTTTAATAAGAAAACAATATCATGAAAAAAATTTTTCTTTTATTCTCTTTGTCTGCCTTTCTTTTTTCTTGCAGTAACGATGATGGCATGGAACCTAAGCCTGAAGAAGAAAATGTGATTGATTGGTATGCCGCAGCTGATAGTAGTAGCACGGCTTTGACACGTTCATTCTGGAATGCTAGCGGGAAATATTTTAATTATGGAAGTAATGGGAATTTGGACTTCCATTATTGGCCGCAGGCACATGCTCTGGATGTATTAATTGATGCTTACCTGCGGACAAGTGACAATGCTTATAAAGCTTATTTTGACCAGTGGTTTGAAGGTGTGAAGATTAAAAATGGAAATACATTCAGAAATGATTTCTATGATGATATGGAGTGGAATGCTTTGGCAATCCTTCGTGCCTATCAAGCAACGAAAGATACAAAATATAAAGAAGCTGCTTTACAAATTTGGGAATATATTAAAGTTGGCTGGAACGACAATGCAGGAGGTGGCATCACTTGGAAAAAGGGGATGGAAAACAGTAAGAATGCCTGCTCTAATGGACCTGCTTGTATTTTGGCGGCCCGTTTGTATCAGGAATTCGGTGATGAAGCGAATAAGGAATGGGCACTCAAAATATATAATTGGGAGAAAAGTACCCTTTTTAACAGCAATAATGGAATGGTCTATGATAATATCGACAGTAATACCGGAGAAATCAAGAAGGAGTGGATATTCACTTATAACCAAGGAACATTTATTGGTTCGGCTGTTGAACTCTATAAAATTCTGAATGAAAAAGCATATCTGAATGATGCGGTATTGGCTGCAGATTATACAATTAGCAGTTTGGTTGATAACTCAATACTGAAAAGTGAAGGAGATGGTGACGGAGGACTTTTTAAAGGTATATTCGTTCGTTATTTTACCGATTTAATCCAGCAAGACCGTTTGGATATTGCCGCAAAGAAGCGATATATACAGTTCTTGAAACATAATGCAGAAACATTATGGGAAGAAGGTACGAACAAAACTTCCGTTTTTTTCGGTACTGACTGGCGGACAAAACCGGGAGCATCTACCGGGCTGACTGAGCAATTGAGCGGGTGTATGCTTATTGAAGCAATTGCCTTATTAGAAGATAAAGAATTACTTTAATCTGATTTAATAGTTGTGTTTATGAAAAAATGTATCTTTTCAGTTTTAATAGCTTTACTTTGTTTTTCTACAAGTAAAGCAGATAAGCGATTAACCGAATATGTAAATCCTCTTTTGGGTACGGCTACTTTATGGGAACCGGAAGATTTAGGGTATATCCGTAAAATGAAAGCACGTACATGGGGAGCAGAGGTGTTTCCCGGTTCTTCTGTTCCAAACGCAATGGTACAGTTAAGTCCAGTTACCCAATTTCGTAGTGGTGCAGGTTATCAGTATGAAGATACGGTTATTTACGGATTTTCCCATACAAACAAAGGGCATTGGAATTTGCTTCATATCCCCATGCTTCCGGTTACAGGAGAAATTAAACCTAGCGATTATTGTTCCGGTTACAGTCATACGAATGAAACCGCTCATCCTGGGTATTATCAAGTCTTTCTTGAACGCTATGGCATTAATGCAGAATTGACATCTACGCTTCGTTGTGCTTATCATAAATATACATTTCGGGTGGGAGACGATAAGAAATTATTGGCTGATATGACTCGTTCCAATAACAGGGTTGGCGATTGGGCGATTCAGAAAACAGATAATCATGTTTTTACTGGTTATCAAAACGGTGAAGGTAAGATGTTTTTTTATGCTGTGTCGAATTATGAGGTGAAAGAAATTAGACAAATCCAAGATGGCAGACATATTGTTTCCATTGTTGATTTTACTGATAGTAAAGGTTCCGATCCGTTGGAATTGAAGATAGGTTTCTCTTTTGTTAGTATAAAGAATGCAAAAATGAACCTGGAAAAAGAAATGCTTACTAAAAACTTTGATCAAGTTCGTAATGAAGCAGATCAGACATGGGAAAATTTGCTTTCTAAAATAATGGTTAATGGAGGTACGGAACGTCAGAAAGGAATTTTTTATTCTTGCCTGTACCGTTCTTTTCTTTGGCCGGCCTTACGTAGTGATGTAAATGGTGAATATACGGATGTGAAAGGGGATGTGGTAAATGGAGGTTTCCGTTATTATACTGATCCTTCTTTCTGGGATGATTATCGCAATAAGTTGATTTTGTTAGGAATGATTGCACCAGATGTTACAGTGGACATAATCAAGTCTATCACTGATAAAGGAGAAAAAAGAGGAGGTTATATGCCTACTTTCTTTCATGGTGATCATGCTTCGACTTTTGTTGCAGGAAGTTATTTGCGTGGAATTAAAAATTTTGATTTAGAGCGTGCATATAAGCTATTGTTGAATAATGCAACTGTTCCTGGGCAAGGAGGCCGGCCTTATTTGGATGAATATATCGAAAGAGGTTGGATTGCGGAAAAAGATACGACTAATGTGCCGACTTGGGACGAGTATAAGGCTGCAGTAACCAAGACTGTTGAATATGCTTATGACGATTATGCAACAGCCCTATTGGCAAAGGAATTGGGCGATAAAGAACATTACAAGCTGTTGATGAAACGTTCAGCTAATTATAAAAATTTATTCGATTCTGGTACTGGCTTTTGGCGTGGTCGCATTGATAACGGTTCTTGGATTCAGGATTTTGATCCATATTACCCTTATTATGCCTATATGTATCGGGAAGCAAATGCTTGGCAGTCTCTTTTCTTTGCACCACATGATCCAAAAGGAATGATTGCTTTGTATCCAAGTAAAAAGGCTGTTGAGCAAAAGCTGGATTCTTTATTTACAATTCCTTGGAAAGGTTATGAGGCACATAACATGACTGGTTTTATTGGAAATTATTGCCATGGAAATCAACCGGACCATAGTGTTCCTTACATGTATTATTTCATTGGTAAACAAGAGAAAGCTCAGAGTGTATTAGACAGTATTATGGATCGTTTCTATGATATGGGTGCGGATAAATTGGCTTATAGTGGAATGGATGATGCTGGTGAAATGTCTTCATGGTATGTATTTAATGCTATAGGTCTATATACATATTCTCCTGCTGATCCGGAATATATTATCTCTGTCCCTTTATTCGACAAAGTTATTTTTACATTAAATGACAATACAAAATTTACTATCGTGAAGAAAAAAGAAGGGAACGTATCTGGTGGAAAAATAACAAAAATTACATATGGCGGTAAAAGAGTGAACGGTTGGTTCATTTCTCATAATCAATTAAAAGAGGGAAAAGAATTAACAATTTGTACCCAATAAACGATTGGCATATAGACTTGCATAGAGTTAGTCGTATATTTGTCCTCAAAATATCAGTTGCTCTTTAATTGATTAATTCTTAATTTCAGGGCATCTTAGAGCTATGACCCAATGTTCAAGCCTTTAAGATGCCCTAATTATTTCTTAAATATAATGTTATGAAGACGAATGTAAAAATGCTTTTGATGGGAAGCGTTGCTCTTTCCCTGGTTACTGCATCCTGCCAGACCGGTCAGAAAGGTGCTGAGGCTAATGTGGAACGCAGAGAGAAAACCGCCTTCCAAACCGGACAACCTTGGAAACCGACTACAGACAATCGCGCAGATGTAGCCATTGTGTATGGAGTAGGTGGAAACCCTTCTGAAAAACGTTCCGGAATGACTTTCGAACAACGTGTGCAAAGCTGGAGGGATAAAGGGTATATAACTCATTTTATGACTGGTATCGCATGGGGAGAATATCAGGATTATTTTACCGGAAAATGGGATGGCAAATGGCATTTGGATGAAGGCCAGGTCACCCAAAAGGGAGATACGATCTGGCACGGGCATATGGTCCCGTATATCGTACCTACCATGAATTTCATTCAATATATGAAAGAAAATCATATTAAGCGGGTTATTGATGCCGGTATTGATGCTATTTATTTGGAAGAACCTGAATTTTGGGCACGTGCCGGTTATAGTGATGCATTTAAAAGAGAATGGAAAGAATATTATGGATTTGACTGGCGCCCGCAACATGAGTCGGCTGAAAATACATATCTTGCGAACAAATTGAAATATCATTTGTACTATCGTGCTTTGAATGAATGTTTTACTTATGCAAAAGAATATGGAAAGAGTAAGGGTATGGATGTACGTTGTTATGTGCCGACCCACTCGCTGGTAAATTATTCTCAATGGCAGATTGTTAGTCCGGAAGCAAGTTTGGCTTCATTGCCTTGTGTAGATGGTTATATCGCACAGGTATGGACGGGAACTTCCCGTGAACCGAATTATTTCAATGGAGTTGTGAAAGAGCGTGTGTTTGAAACAGCCTTCCTTGAATATGGTTGTATGGAATCTATGACGGCTCCGACCGGGCGTAAAGTATTTTTCCTGACTGACCCGATAGAAGACTGGCCTCGCGATTGGGCTGATTATAAGAAAAATTATCAGGCAACTTTTACTGCTAAATTATTATATCCGAACAATAATAATTATGAGGTAATGCCTTGGCCGGACCGTATTTATGAGGGTTTGTACCGTACAAGTGCCAACAGTGAAGAAAAGGCCCGCATTCCCCGTTTTTATTCTACCCAGATGCAGGTGATGATTAATACGTTGAATAACATGCCTCTGTCGGATAATAAAGTATCCGGTTCTTCCGGCATCAGTGTATTAATGGCAAACTCTTTAATGTTCCAGCGCGCTCCGCAGCCAGTTGCCGGATATGACGATCCTCAGTTGTCTAACTTTTACGGCCAGGCTTTGCCTTTGCTGAAGCGTGGGGTTCCGGTACATTTATTGCACTTGGAAAATGTGTCTTATCCTGAAACTTGGAAAAATACAAAAGTATTGTTGATGACTTATTCAAATATGAAACCGTTGGATAAGGAAACACATAAATTTATTGCCGAATGGGTGAAAAACGGCGGTGTATTAGTTTATAGTACACGAGATACAGACCCGTTCCAGAATGTCCAGGAATGGTGGAATCAGGGTGAAGAAAAATTTAATACTCCTTCCGAGCATTTGTTCCAGTTGATGGGTATCGATAAAAAAGCGAAAGAAGGTGAATATACCTATGGTAACGGAACTGTATATGTTATCCGTAAAGACCCGAAAGAGTTTGTTTTGAAAGAAGGTTTCGATAAAGAATTTATCGCTACTGTAAAACGAATGTATGAAGAAAAGGCGAAAGTCGGTACATTGGAATTTAAGAACCATTTCTATCTGGAAAGAGGAGCTTATGATTTGGCCGCTGTTCTTGATGAAGGTTCTATAAGCAACGAACCTTACATTATAAAAGGGCGTTTAATCGATTTGTTTGATCCGGCTCTGCCTGTTTTGACAGAAAAGGTTGTACAGCCGGGTGAACAGGCATTCCTGTTGGATGTCAACCGGATAAAAGACCAGGATAAACCGCAGGTATTATGCGGTGCTGCACGTACTTATGAAGAAAAAGTAGGCAAAAAAGACTTCTCTTTTGTAGCAAAAAGCCCGATTAATACTACGAATGTAATGCGTGTTTTATTGCCGGGCGAACCAGAGTCTGTGGTTATTGCAGATGCAAAAGGTAATGCGCTTGTTGAAGCAACAAGCCAGTGGGATGCTCAAAGCAAAACTTGCCTTCTGACATTTGAAAATAATCCTGAAGGAGTGAAAGTTACCTTTAAATGGTAATTAAATAGATAAATGAAAAAAGAGGGATATTTCAGGTATCTAATGTACCTGAGAGTCCCTCCCTTTTCTGCGGGAATACTATGGAATTAATATATATCATATTTTAATCCGCTTTGTATGTGATGCCTTTTAACAAAGGTGTAGTGTCTTGATTTGTTAATTCTTAGGCTTTCACAATAGGTCGGTTTTTGTATTTCATTATCTTTGTCAAAATTTTAATCTTTAGGCTAACTTAAAAAATCATGAAACTAAAAGGTTTTTCAATAATCCTGGCAGGATGTATTGTTTTGGGAACATCTTGCAATATTGCGCCGGATGTGTCTGAGGCGAACCGGGATATTTTAATAGCAGATTCTATGCTTACTAATATTCTGAGTAAATATGAAGTAAAGAAATATGGTCTGCTGCAAGAAACATATCCGGCAAATCCGGAGAACCAGGTTACTTATCTGGCAGAAGGCTCGGAGCAGAAACGTAATCAGGAAGTATCTTTTTTATGGCCTTATTCCGGTATGTTGTCCGGAGGCATAGCTCTTTATAAAACAACCGGTGATAAAAAATATCTGAAAATACTGGAAGAACGTATCCTTCCGGGACTCGAATTGTATTGGGATAATATACGTGAACCTTTCTGCTATCAAAGTTATCCCATGTTTAATGGTGAAAGTGATCGTTTCTATGATGACAACGACTGGCTGGCAATTGATTATTGTGATCTGTACGCCCTGACAAAAAATGATAAATATCTGGAAAAAGCAGTTGCTCTTTATGATTATATTTTTAGCGGATGGGACGATGTACTGGGAGGGGGTATTTATTGGTGTGAGCAAAAGAAGACTTCTAAAAATACCTGTTCGAATGCACCGGCGGCTGTTCTCTGTATGAAACTGTATAACCTGACCAAAGACAGTGTTTATCTTGAACAGGCTAAAAAAACGTATGACTGGACTAAAAAGAATCTGCGTGACCCTGAAGACTTTGTTTACTGGGACAATGTGCGCTTGGACGGGAGTGTGGATAAAGCAAAATATACATATAACAGCGGCCAGATGATACAGGCTGGAGTCTTATTATACCAGAATTCAGGAGATGAATCTTATCTGGAGGATGCAAAGGAAACAGCAGCCGGTGCTTACCGTCGTTTTACCGAGGTAAGAGAAGGCATGGATGGAACGAAAACGCGTTTCTTTACAGCCAGTCCCTGGTTTAACGTGATTTTATTACGTGGTTTGGTGGCGCTCTATGAGGAGGACCAGAATCCGGAATATATTCGAACGATGGCGGATAATGCGCATTATGCATGGGAACATACCCGTGATTTAAACGGATTCTTGGACAATGATTGGACAGGCGTTAAAACAAAAGAGCATAAATGGTTGCTCGACAATGCCTGTATGATTGAATTATTCTCGGAAATCAGTAACATTAAGTAAAATACAAAGATGACAACACGAAGAAATTTCTTAAAAGCAAGCAGCCTTTCTTTGGCTGGTCTGGTAGTAGGGCAAAACTCGTTTGCCGAATTGGCTAATAAAGCAAGTAGTGGTATGGCGGTTCCGGCTGACGGTGCAGCTTCAATTTCTGCTTCGACACTTCAGTATGTATGTAAACGTCCTCCGTTGGCAAAACGTCAGTTTACTTCGGAAGCCGTAGAAAAAGCGATTGCTTCTACCAAAAAGCAGTTGAAAGACCCGAAACTTGCCTGGATGTTTGAAAACTGTTTTCCTAATACATTGGATACAACTTGTGAGCATACAATTAAGAATGGCAAGCCGGATACTTTCGTATTGACCGGCGATATTCATGCCATGTGGTTGCGTGATTCTTCTGCACAGGTATTTCCTCATATTCAGTTTGCTAATCAGGATCCGAAAGTAAAAACGATGCTTGCCGGGGTTATTAACCGCCAGACCTGGTGTATTAATATCGACCCTTATGCAAACGGTTTTAACGAAGGGCCTACAGGTAGTGAATGGGAAAGTGATAATACAGTGATGAAAAAAGAATTGCACGAACGTAAGTGGGAGATAGACTCACTGTGTTACCCTATCCGTTTGGCTTATCATTTCTGGAAGAAAACCGGCGATACTTCTCCTTTCGATGCGGATTGGATGCGTGCAATGGAAAAAGTATACAAGACATTTAAGGAACAACAGCGTAAGGATGGTCTCGGGCCGTATAAATTTACCCGTAAAACAGATCGTCAGGGTGATACCTTGCTGAATGATGGTTACGGAAGCCCTGTTAATCCTGTTGGATTAATTGTTTCTTCATTCCGTCCATCAGATGATGCGACTTTGTTTGGATTCCTTATTCCTTCTAATTTATTCGCAGTTACATCTCTCCGTCAACTGGCAGAAATGATGCGTGAAATCAAGAAAAATAATGAATTTGCCCGTAATTCTGATTCTCTTGCCGATGAAGTACATGCTGCGATAGAGAAATACGGAATTATTAAGCATCCTGAGTTCGGGAAAGTGTATGCTTTCGAAGTAGATGGTTTCTACAACCATGTTTTTATGGATGATGCAAATGTTCCGAGTCTGCTTGCCCTGCCTTATCTGGGCTGTGTGGATGTAAATGATCCTGTATATCAGAATACCCGTAAATTGGTATTAAGCCATTCTAATCCTTATTTCTTCAAAGGTAAAGCTGGCGAAGGCATTGGCGGTCCGCATATCGGATTCGATTTTATCTGGCCGATGAGTATTATTATGCGTTGTAATACAACAAGTGATAAAGAAGAAATCCGTGCATGCGTTAAGATGTTGCGTGATACGGACGGAGATACCGGATTTATGCACGAATCATTCCATAAGGATGATCCTAAAAATTTCACACGTTCATGGTTTGCTTGGGTAAACACGTTGTTCGGTGAAATGATTTACCGCTTGGTAAATGAAGGAAAAGTGGATGTTCTGAATAATTTGGGATAATATTTTTAACTATTCCGGTATTCCTGTGGTGTCATCCCTACATGTTGCCGGAAATATTTGTTAAAGAAAGAAAGGTTGTTGAAGCTCAGCGAATAGGCGATTTGTTTTACGGAAAAATCGGTCGATTTCAGCTGGGCTTTGGCATCCATAACAATGATATTAGTTATAATTTGCATAGGAGTAGCTCCTGTTACTTTCCGGATGGTGGAACAAAGGTGAGGCAAAGTAATACTCAGTTTCTTTGCATAAAAAGAGACCGAATGTTCCTTTACATAGTGACTCATAACCAATTTAATAAATTCTCTGTAAATCTCCCTTTCACGTGTTATATTCGGTTGTTTCAGAGGGCCGATATTTTTGTATAGTTCCGAAGTCCCATGAAGAAATATGTTAAGAACAGAGCGGGTTATTTCCGGATTCCGGAGTGTATTGGGGAGCGAATAGCTTTTCATTAATAAAGAAAGGGCATCTTCATATAAAGGTATGAGTTCTTTGGGTAAAGAGATAATAGGGTTTTCTACGATTCCCGGCAAAAAATCGATAGCTGTTTTTATATAATTGACACTATCCATAAATGCAGAGGAAAAACCTGCAAAATAGAGATGGATATCATCCGAAACTTCATGTATTTGAATGAAACTGTTGGGTAAGAGGGTGACAAAAGAGGAAGCTCCGATCGTGTACTCTTTAAGGTTAATTGTGGCACGAATTTGTCCACACTGGCATAAAACGAATATACCTGCCTTTATTTTACAAGGAAAACGTCCATACAGGTTCAGTATTTCTCCGGTAATGTTGTCTCCTACAATGAAATCAACCGGTAGGTCCAGTTTAGGAATACTGTCATTCATAAATAGCGGATTAAAGTTCTACAGTCAAAAGTACGTTTTTTTTCTTATACTCTATTTCTATTATTAAAAATAGAACATCATTTCACAAATATGGAGATTGATTCACAGTTGTTTATACACGACCTTTGTCCAAAATTTATAAAATAGTTAAAAAGGAGGATAAAATGAAGCGAAACCTATTACTCCGTTTATTTCCAGTTGTGTGTTTGTTTATTTCTTTTGTTGCCTGCGATAAAGGTGAAAAATATGATGGCCCTTCACCCGAACAGGTGAATGCCAGATATTCGAATAAATTGAGTATGGGAGGCGACACAACCTTAACATTAACCTATAGCGGACAAGTGCTTATTGGCAAAGACGTTTACTTTAAAATGAAAGATCCCGGAAATGCAGATATAACGCTGCTTGGTATATTGCCGGGGGAAAAAGAAACGTCAATTAATAATGTAACCCTTCTTGCCAAGAGTGACAGTTATAGCTTTTCTGGAAATAGTACGGGAACCGATGGAACAACTTTTCACTATGAAGGTAGTGTGAAAGAAGGAAAAATGATCATGAACCTGACTGATGTGGAAATTGCGGGAAATCAGCTTACCACCCAGGGTGAATGGTATATTGTTCATAATAAGGCACCTGAAATAGAGCAGGATGCGGATGAGATTAATAAATATACCTATCACAATACTACTTACAATGGTGTAGGAGGTCCGGGAGGAAACAGCAGTACATTAATTGGATTAGTGTATGGCCTTGTTATTAATAAGATTTTTGGAAATGCCGTGAGTTCTGTTTTAGATGGCGTAACGTTTAATCCGGATGGAAATATCACTTCGGCTTATGCTCCACTGCCGGATAGCATGACGATAAGTAAACTTATTTCCGGATATGGTGTAATGGGACGTCCGTCGACAGATTGGAAAGCCTCGCCACTGAATCTGGCAACTTATTATGTGAAGAATGATTCGGATTTGTATGTTACTCCGAATATCGATATGATTATCCGTCAGGCAGAGTTGAACAAGACCAAATCTGAAACCGGAGATTCTACGGATGTCGGGGATGCCTTGGATCAGATTTATAAAAAATTAAATGCCTGGAGTACGACAGGGGTTAAGTTGGTGATTCGTAAAAATGATAAAAAGGAATATCAGCCAGTTGATAATGGGAAATCCTATGAACGGTATGCGGGCGACGTAATCCTTGTTTTGAAGAAAGAAGAAATTCAGGATTTCTTCCTGCTGTTTGATGTGGCACTGGCTGTGATTCCTGCCGATACGCTGGATAAGTCGTTGAAAGAATTGTTGCAAGATGTAGTACCAGCCGAATATATGGCCCTGATAGAGGTTTTGTTGAAGGGGGAAACCTTAAAATCCATGCTTGTTAAGATTCGGGACAATGTGAATGCTATTCCGATTGAAGTCGGGCTCTATTTAAATAAAGAACAAACATTCAATTAAAAAAGAATTAATCACGATGAAGACTTTATATTCAATAATTATACTCTTTATACTGTCGTCTGTATCTGCTGTCGGGCAAACATTGAAAGGGCATGTATATGATGATGAAACTAATGAACCTTTGGTTGGTGTCAATATCTCCTATAAATTAAAAGATACGCAGGGTGTTATTTCTGATGCGGATGGCGCTTATGTAATTAATGTACCTGAAGGTGGGGTCGACCTGGTGTTCAGTTATGTCGGCTACGATGATGTGCACTTGCCGATTGTAATCGGTAAAAGCAAGACCATTACAAAAGATATTTATATGAATGCAAGTACGAACTTGCTACAGGATGTGGTGGTAAGTGCCGGGCGTTTTGAGCAGAAATTAAGCGATATTACTGTGTCGATGGACTTGCTGAAGGCTGGAGATATTGCCAAGCAAGCTCCAACTGACTTGACTTCTACCCTGAATATCCTTCCAGGTGTTGATGTGAACGATAAACAACCCTCTATCCGTGGTGGTGCCGGTTGGGCTTATGGAGTGGGAGCACGCAGTCAAATTTTGATGGACGGGATGTCGGTCCTGACTCCGGGGTCCGGCGAGATAAACTGGAATTCTATTCCGATGGAGAACATTGAGCAGGTTGAAATTATCAAAGGGGCTTCTTCTGTATTATATGGTTCATCTGCTTTAAACGGAGTTATTAATGTTCGAACTGCACGTCCGGGGTTGACTCCGAAAACACATGTCGGTGCCTATGTCGGTATTTATGGGGATCCGGCAAACGATAACTACAGATGGAGTGATAAAAGTTTTTGGAAAGAAGGAAAATATCCGGTGAAACCGTTTTTGCGCAATAGTGTGCTGAGCGGAGTTCGTAATCCTTTGTATGAAGGTTTTGATATGTCCCATTCACGCCGTATCGGTAACTTTGATGTATCGGGAGGCTTGAACCTGTTTACTGATGAGGGATACCGCCAACAGGGATTCAATAAGCGTTTTCGTGTGGGAGGAAATCTTACTTATCATCAGCCGGATATGGGAGAGAAAATATTGAATTATGGTTTTAATACAAACTTCCTGTCAAACCGTTATGCCGATTTTTTTATTTGGCGTTCACCAAAAGATCCTTATCGTCCGTCTGCTTTTTCCAATATGGGACGCGAAGGCAATTCATTTTATATTGATCCGTTCCTGAATTATACAAACCGGGAAAAACAGACAACCCATCGTTTCAGAGGACGCTTCTACTATCGTGGCGATAATATTTTCCAACCAACTGAAGAGAAAGGTATAATGGATATACTGGGTGATATGGGAACGGACATGGATGCGATTGGAAAGATTGCCAATGGTGACCTGAGTGTTTTTTATCCGGTTATTCAGCCTGCTTTGCAGGGAGACTGGGATGGCATGGTAAGTGGTTTGTATAACTCTTTGGGTAAAGTGTTTCCTAATGCAACGACTGCAGATTATTGCGATTTGATTTCATGGACAATGAATCATGGTTTACCGAGTGGTACGGCTGATGCCATACCCTGGTTGGCAAATGTATTTAATTCAAACAGGATTGCGAATAAAGGAAATGGTATCGATGCTACCTATAATTATTATCTGGATTACCAGTTTAATAAACAATGGGAAAGCGGTGCTCAGATTACAGCAGGTGGAACTTATGAACATCTTCGTTCGGATTCGCGGACTACAGGTGTCCATCAAAGTGATAATGTGGCAGCTTTTTTCCAGTATGACCAGCGCTTTTTCGACCGTTTGAGTGTTTCTGCCGGGGTACGTGCCGAATATTATCGTGTGGACAATTTTTATCGTGAATCAGATACAAAAATATTTGGAGGATATATTCCTGTACGTCCGGTATTTCGTGCTGGCTTAAACTATCAATTGGCACAATACAGTTTCCTTCGTGCCAGTTTCGGGCAGGGATACCGCAACCCGTCTATTACGGAAAAATATGCACGCAAAGACATTGGTGGGGTAGGTATTTATCCGAACTATAATTTGCAGGCAGAAAAAGGTTTTAATGCGGAAGTCGGCTTGAAACAAGGATATAAAATCGGAAACCTGACAGGGTTTGTCGACTTGGGTGCTTTCTATACACAGTATCGGAATATGGTTGAATTCCAGTTCGGTCTGTTTAATAATACGACTTATAAACCGATTAATAGTGTATCGGATGTTATCAGTATGATTTCTTCCGGGGATGGATTCGGTATTGGAGCGCAATTCCATAATGTTTCCAAAGCCCGTATTTATGGTGCCGAGATTTCTGCAAACGGAACATACGATTTTAATAAGAATACCCGTTTGCTGTTTAATTTAGGATATGTGTATCTGGAGCCTGAAGATGTTGATTATAAAAGGCGGAATGAATTAGAAGACACCTACACTGACCCTCTCCAGATGAAAGAGAAGTCCAATAACTCCAAGTATCTGAAATATCGTCAGAAACATACAGTGAAAGGAGTTATTGACTTCCAGTGGAAACGTATCGATTTAGGTGTGAATATGACCTGGAAGAGCAAAACGCTTGCAGTCGACTATCTGATGGTAGATGAACGCGAAAAACCGCTCGGACGTTTGGAGCCGATGGATCATATCCGCCAGCTTTTGTTTGGAAATGTGGATGGTGAAACTCTTGCCACTTACTGGGATCGGATGAACAGGCCTTATTTTGTAATGGACTTCAGAGCCGGTGTGAAAGTAACCGACGAGGTTAAATTTATGTTCCTTATCAATAATCTGTTGAATAAAGAATATTCTACCCGTCCGATGTCTGTATCTGCTCCGCGGACATTTGTAATGCAGTTGAGCATTGATTTTTGACAAGCAGAAGATTTAGATAGAATAGATGCCTGCCAGCCGTATTTTGATTACATTTGTGTGATTGTAAAACAATTGCCTTATGAAAAAGAAATTGGTCGTATTGACAGGTGCCGGTATGAGTGCGGAAAGTGGCATTTCCACTTTCCGCGATTCGGACGGTTTATGGGAAAAGTACCGGGTTGAAGAGGTGGCAACGCCGGAAGGATTTGCAGCAAATCCGAAATTAGTGCTTGATTTTTATAACCAGCGGAGGCGGGAACTCTTGAATACAAAGCCTAACGCCGGACATATGGGATTGGCTGCACTTGAAAATGATTTTGATGTCCGTATTGTTACTCAAAACATAGATAATTTGCATGAACGGGCAGGAAGCAGCCATGTGATTCATCTTCATGGTGAATTGATGAAAGCCTGTTCTGTCCGCGATTTGAATACTACTTATGACTTGTCTCCGGATAATCCGGATATCCATATTGGAGACAAAGATCCGTCCGGCAAACAACTTCGTCCTTTTATAGTTTGGTTTGGGGAAGCTGTTCCCATGATAGAGCCTGCAATCCGTGAAGTTGAGAATTGTGATATCTTTGTTGTTATCGGAACATCCCTGAATGTTTATCCGGCAGCGGGTTTGCTTAATTACGTCCGCAAGGGGCAACCGATCTATCTGATAGACCCGAAAGAAGTGAATGCCTACCGGAATGATATACATTTTATCAGGAAAGGAGCATCCGAAGGTGTAAAAGAATTGGCTGCATTGCTGGAAATGAAGAAATAAGCATTTATCTTTGCCATCCAAATAAAGAACAGTAATCAGATTATGGGAAATTTCTTTACCTCATTATTCTCTTCTTCCAAGACAGAGATACCGGAAG
Organism: uncultured Parabacteroides sp.; assembly: GCA_900541965.1. Classification (GTDB taxonomy): domain Bacteria; phylum Bacteroidota; class Bacteroidia; order Bacteroidales; family Tannerellaceae; genus Parabacteroides. The sequence continues at coordinate 78,002 of UQLN01000012.1, forward strand.
AAGTAAAAAGTAAAAACGACCAGAAAAATTTTGATATTCTGAAATATGACGGGGTTCGGGCTCAACGGATAGGAAAGTTGGCGTATGCAATTAAGTGTTTTACCGAAGCACTGAATATCCAGGAAGATTTTGAAACGATGAATTATCTGGTAACAGCTTATACGACAGCTAACCGGTTGGAGGATGCTTTGGATATTCTGAACCGGATGGTGGAATTGGAACCGGATCATATTAATGCCCGATTGACAAGGATAAACCTTTTTTTTATGCTTGACAGGGAAGTTGAAGTAATTGCAGACTGTACACATGTGATAGAATTGGAAAAAACAAATCATCTAGCTTGGTTCCTGATGGGAAAAGCAAAACGGACAGTAAGCGACCCGTTGGGTGCGATTGCAGGCCTGACCCGTTCCATCAGCTTGAAAGAAGATTTTACCGATGCTTATCTGCTTCGGGCAGAAGTTTTGTTGGCTATAGGACAGGCCTCTGAGGCACTTCCTGATGTGGAGAAGGCAATTGAATTGAACCCCGAGGAAGAAACGACTTATTTGCTTCGTGGGCGTGTGCATGAAGCGATGGGAGACAAAGATGCCGCTTTTGAAGATTTTCAGAAAACATTGGAATTGAATCCTTTTAATGAGGATGCAACCCTTCTTTCCGGAAAATTATTAATAGAACAGCAAAAACTGGATGAGGCAATTGAATTTTTTAATGAGGCGGTCGACCTGAATCCTGAATTTGCCAAAGCATATGCAGAAAGAGGACGTGCTAAGAATCTGAAAGGGGATAAAGAAGGGGCTTTTGAAGATTTGAAAAAGTCTATAGAACTCAATCCGGAAGGTGAAGAGGCTCAAAAAATGAACGGTCAGCATACTAACTTCGATAATATGTATAAAGGCGGTATCTTTTAATGTCTGGGACAAAAAAAGAATACAACTCTTTGTTTATTAAAAAAAAGGCTCTATCTTTGCAGCCCAAATTGGTATGAATAAGATAATAATAAATAATATATAGAAAGATGAAAAGAACATTCCAACCTTCCAACAGAAAAAGAAAGAACAAGCATGGCTTTCGTTCAAGAATGGCTACTGCTAATGGTCGCAGAGTATTGGCAGCACGTCGTGCAAAAGGAAGAGCTAAATTATCTGTATCAGACGAATACAACGGATAATCAATCCGTTTGAAGATTTAAATTATAAGAAAGTAGAGGTTTTTACTAAAAAGCCTTTACTTTCTTTGTTTTAACAGCTTTGTTTTCTACTTTTGATGCACTTTACTACATTATGGTAAATGTAGGCATAAATATGAGATAAAAATGAAAGGCTTTTTAGTAAAACTGATTAAAAACCCGTACGTTTTTAATTTATTGCTGGCTATAGTTGTTTTATGTGGGTTGATCTATGGTACATTGAAGTGGCTGGATGTATATACCCGTCATAATGAGGCTGTGGTTGTCCCGGATGTGAAAGGCTTGAAGGTGGAAGAAGCTGAAGAGTTTTTTAAGAATAACAACTTACGTTATAATGTGATTGACTCGGTATACTCCAAAAATGTGAAGCCCGGGGCAATTGTGGAACTGGTGCCGCAAGCCGGTTCAAAAGTAAAAGAGGGGCGCATCGTTTTTGTTACAGTTAATGCTCTTACCTCCCAAATGGCAACAATTCCGGAAGTGGAAGATTTGTCATTCCGGCAGGCATATGCCTTGTTACGTGCCCGTGGATTTGAGAAAATAGAAATTGAATATGTTCCCGGTACTTATAAAGATTTGGCAGTAGCAGTTACTGCCGGTGGACGTATCTTGCAGAAAGGCGACCATGTCCCGCTGGCATCCCAGTTGGTGTTGCGGGTAAGTAGCGGAGAAGAAGAACTTATACCCAATGATTCTTTGCCGGATGTGGTGCAGCCATTGGATAGTGACGTAGAAAACTGGTTTTAACATGGACAATTTTTTAGACGAAATGGATGATGAACAGGTGGACGACCTGTTACAACCGGAAGGGGAAGAGGATATAAATCCCCAACTGTATGAACACTTCCGATTCGTTGCCGACCGCGGACAATCGTTATTGCGCGTAGATAAATTCCTGGTAGACCGGATGATGGGAGCTACCCGTAACCGGATACAATTAGCGGCAGAAGCCGGCTGTATTATGGCTAACGGTAAGCCAGTTAAAAGTAATTACCGCGTAAAGCCGGAGGATGTCGTGACGATTATGATGACACGTCCCCGGCGGGATATGCAAATCCTACCTGAAAATATTCCTATAAAAATTATATATGAGGATGAAGACTTGCTGGTTGTAGATAAACCGGCAGGGCTTGTTGTTCATCCTGGACACGGGAATTATACCGGAACTTTGGTGAATGCATTGGCTTGGTATCTGAAAGATGACCCGACCTATGATCCGAATGACCCGGCTCTCGGATTGGTGCATCGTATAGATAAAGATACCTCAGGTTTGTTGGTTGTTGCAAAGAAGCCGGAAGCAAAAGCTCATCTCAGCTTACAGTTTTTCCATAAGACGACAAAACGGGAATATCGCGCATTGGTTTGGGGAAATGTGCGTGAAGAAGAAGGGCGAATTGAAGGTAATATTGGCCGTGACCCGCGTGACCGTATGCAAATGACGGTTTTCCCGGAAGGAGAACAGGGTAAAACAGCTGTAACCCATTATTCTGTCCTTGAACGGTTAGGCTATGTTACACTTGTGAAATGTCGCTTGGAAACGGGACGTACCCATCAGATTCGTGTGCATATGAAATATATCGGTCATACGTTGTTTAATGATGAACGTTATGGCGGTAATGAGATATTAAAAGGTACTACTTCTACCAAGTATAAGCAGTTTGTACAAAATTGTTTTGCTATTTGTCCACGGCAGGCACTCCATGCCAAGACGTTGGGCTTTGTTCATCCTTCGACAGGGGAGGAAATGTTTTTCGACTCAGAAGTACCTGAAGATATGACAACATTGATCGAGAAATGGCGCACCTATGCAAATACAAAAGAACTATAAAAATGAAAAAGAACATTGCTATTATAGCCGGAGGAGACTCCTCCGAGATTGTTGTTTCATTAAAAAGTGCAGCAGGAATCTACTCTTTTATTGATAAAGACAAATATAATTTATATATTGGCATCGTTAAAAGAGACGAGTGGTCAGTTGAACTTTCTAATGGAGAGCATACTCCTATCGATAAGAACGATTTCAGTTTTCGTGAAAATGGCGAGGTAAAACATTTTGATTTTGTTTATATCACCATTCATGGAACTCCTGGAGAAGACGGTCGTTTACAGGCTTATTTCGATTTGATAGGAATGCCTTATTCCTCTTGTGGTATGTTAGTGAGTGCAATAACATTCAATAAGTTCGTCTGCAATAATTATTTGCGGAACTTTGGAGTGAATGTTGCAGATTCCATCCGTCTTTTTAAAGGACAAACAATAACAGACGAAGAAGCAGTATCCCGTTTGGGGCTTCCTATTTTTGTGAAACCGAATGATGGCGGAAGCAGTTTCGGGGTAACTAAGGTAAAAGAAATTACTCAGCTTCAGGCGGCTATAGAGAAGGCATTTAATGAGGGAGAGGAAGTGATGTTGGAAAGCTTCATTGCAGGAACAGAGGTTACTTGCGGATGTTATAAGGTGAAAGGGAAAGAAGTTGTTTTCCCACTTACAGAAGTTGTCACGGAAAATGAATTCTTTGACTTCGACGCCAAATATAATGGTCAGGTAGATGAAATAACTCCTGCCCGGATTTCTTCCGAATTAACGGAGAAAATACAGCGCGAAACTTCAAAGATTTATGATATATTGGGTGCTAAAGGCATTATCCGTGTAGATTTTATAATTGCGGCGGATGGTAGCTTCAAGATGTTAGAAGTAAATACAACGCCGGGAATGACGGCAACGAGCTTTATACCCCAGCAAGTGCGTGCAGCCGGGCTGGATATAAAGGATGTGATGACTGATATTATAGAAAACGAGTTTAATTAATTGAAAACAGCAAATTGGGGATTATATAAATAATTCAATCCCTGACTTTCAGTTTTCAACTTTCAATTATAAAAAATATGGAAGTTCCGAATAATTTTGACGATATTCGTCCGCTTAATAATGATGAGGTAAAAGGTGCCATTGAATCTCTTATTGCCGATGCCGATTTTGAGCGGGCTTTCCGGTACATACAGCCTAATGTGAACTGGAAAGAGTTTTGTGATAAAATGCGTTCCTTCAAGACAAAGGAGGATTTTAAATCTAAATTGGCATACGAAACTGTAATGATGGTAGCACGTAACACTACCTTCTCATTAACAATCTCAGGACGTAGCCGTCTTCCTGAAGACAAAAAACCATGTACTTTCATCTCGAATCATCGCGACATAGCGCTTGATGCTTCTTTTTTGAATGTAATGTTGTATGATGTCGGATATGGAATGACGCAGGTTGCAATTGGTGATAACCTGCTTATCCGTCCCTGGATTGAGACTGTTGTTCGCCTGAACAACAGCTTTATTGTAAAACGTAACGTGTCTGTACGCCAGATGTTGGAAATAAGCGGAACACTTTCTGCTTATATACGCCATACTATTAAGGAAACAAAAGAATCTATCTGGATTGCACAACGTGAAGGACGTGCCAAGGATTCGGACGACCGTACGCAAGGCAGTATCCTGAAGATGTTGAATATGAGTGGAGATAAGGATCTCCTTACCAATCTGATGGAATTGAATATTTTTCCTGTCGCTATTTCTTATGAATATGACCCGTGCGATTTCCTGAAAGCGCAGGAATTCCAGCAGAAACGCGATAATCCGGATTTTGTAAAGAGCCAGCGCGATGATTTACTGGCAATGGAAACAGGTATCCTCAATAATAAGGGACGTGTTCACTTTACATTGACTTCTCCCATCAACAATCAACTTGCCAATTTGGACCCGAATATGGACAAAGGCGAATTGATTTCAGCCATTGCTACGATTATTGATAAGGAAATATATAAACATTATCGTTTCTATCCTTGCAATTACGTTGCTTATGATATGTTGACAGGGACAAAACGTTTCAGTGGAAACTACGGTCTAAGCGACAAAAAACAATTTGAAGAGTATTTGCAGGGTCAGCTCGATAAGATTGTTCTGCCGAACAAGGATGAAGCATTCCTGCGGACAAAGATATTGGAAATGTATACCAATCCGCTGAAAAACCATTTGGCGAATAAAGATTAATAAGAATTGGTTGTTCGATTATATACAAAAGCCGTTCCGGTACATGCCGGAGCGGCTTTTATTATTTATTCTCTTTTGCATATTTCGAAGGACTCACCCCGAACTGTTTAATGAAAGCCGACCAGAAATAAGACTGTGAACTGAAACCTACAGCTTCCGATATCTCATAAATCTTCATATTCCCCTGAATTAACAGCTCTGCCGCTTTTTTCAGACGGCTGATTTTAATCAGGTCGTTAGGCGTAAGGTCTGAGATTGCACGTATCTTCCGGTACAGGGTAGGGCGGCTCAGGTGCATCAGGTCGGCTATCATGTTGACATCAAGTGCCGTGTTGCTGATGTTGTCATTAATAATCTGATTCAATTTTTCCAGGAAATTTTCATCCGCTTTCGTATATGCCATCGACTTCATATTGGCAATCGGTGATTTGAAGTAGAATTTCCGGATATTGTCGCGGTTAGAGAGCAGGTTGGAAACCTGTGCCATCAGCAAGCTGGTAGAGAAAGGTTTTTCTATATAAGCATCGGCTCCCAGCTCCAGCCCTTCGAGGCGAGACTGCATTGTATTCTTTGCTGTTAACAGGATAATCGGTATATGGCTGAATTCCAAATCTGTTCTGACCTCTTTCAGTAAAGCGAAACCATCCATAACAGGCATCATAACATCACTGATAATTAACTGAAAACTATGCTCTTTCAGTAAGGCGACAGCTTCAGCACCATTATTGGCAATCTGTACATTATATAACGTGTTAATTTCTTCGGCGATGAACGCACTCATCTCCCTGTTATCCTCGACGACAAGGACAGTAGGACGGGATTCTTCATGGATGTAGGTTACTTCCTTCGGCGTACTTTCCTGTGGCAGTTCTTCTTCTGTGGCAGGTTGAATGGATTCTGGTAGTTTGACAGGAAGGGTGATACGGAACATCGTCATGGGAGAGCCATCTTCAAATTGAGTAAGTTGCAATGTCCCGTGGTGCATTTCAGTCAGGGAACGTGCCATTGGCAAACCTAAACCTGTCCCCGGCTTGCTTTCTGAACCGGTGATACGGTAGAAAGGTTCGAATATTTTATCTTTAAGCTCTTCCGGAATAGGCTTCCCATCATTGATAAAATCAATGGTGAATGTTTCATAGTCCGGTGATAGTTGTAAACGGACAATGATGCTGCTTGTAGCATATTTGATTGCATTAGAAAACAGGTTACTGAATATTTTGGTAACAGCCTCCCTGTCCACAAAAACATAAAGTTCCTGCATCGACAAGTCCAGATTCAGCAATAAATTCTTTTCTGTGGCAAGTTCCTGGAAACGTTTGGCTGTTTCTGTAAGCAAGGTAACTATCTCTGTACGGACAAAACTAAGCCGGTATCCTTCTATTTCCGTTTTTCTGAAATCCAGCAACTGGTTTACCAGAGACAGAAGCCGGGACACATTTTTATCCATTAGCAGTAGAGAGTTGTTTTCCTTTTCTCCGATGTTGCTTGATTTAAGCAAACGTTCGAGCGGGCTTTTTATCAAGGTAAGCGGAGTACGGATTTCGTGCGCGATATTGATAAAGAAGTCGATTTTTGCCTGATAGAGCTCTTTTTCTTTTTGGTCTTCAAACAATTGCATATTGTAGGCCATTGTCCGCTTGGTTTTTCTGCGCCAGGAATAGAGCAAACCGGTGACAATCGCAAGGATGATAAGCATATAGATGCAATATGCCGTTTGCGAAGCCCACCAGGGAGGCAATACCGTTATATATAAACGGGTGGGAGTTTCGCTCCAGTTGTTGGCAAGATTGGCAGCCCTTACTTCGAATATATAATCGCCCGGATGGAGTTCTGTGAAATAAACCGTATTACGTTCGCCGATAGGTATCCATTCTTTCTCCATATTACCCATCCGGTAGGCATACTGTATAGATCCCGGAGCAATGAAATTCAGGGCGGAAAAGTTAATGCTGAAAGTGGATTCCTTGTGGTCGAGTATGATTTTCTTAATCGGCGAATGTGCCGAACTGTTTAATATCTGCTTTTTACCTTCTTTATTTTGTATTTCGAGTGTTCCGAGATGGACATCCATCTGCTCGGCAGCCGGCTTTACTTCGGAAGGCTTGAAATGGATAAAGCCTTTTACCGTACCGAAATAAAAATTGCCATCCTGGTCTTTGAATGCAGAATTGTCGTTGAACTGTCGGGTGATTAAGCCGTGTGTCTCCGTGTAAGTATTAATTTTTTCTGTAGAAACATCCAGGCTGACCAAGCCGTTTGCCGTACTGATCCATAATAGGCCACTTTCATCCGGCAGGATACGGAAAGCAACGTTACTTGGCATACCGTTCTTTACCGTATAATGGATAGACTCTCCGGTCTGGAAGTCGTACCGGATGATACCTTCCACGGTGGCAAACCACATGTTTCCTTCCTTATCTTCGCAAATGTCGTTTACGAAGTTATGGCGCTGGGTGTTCAGTTTGTCGTAAGGCAGGTACATTCCCGTATTGCTTATCGGATTGTAGTAGAAGCTGCGGTTGAACATCCCTACCCAGATACGTCCGAGGCGGTCTTCATAAATACTGTTGATAGAAAGTGCGGGAAATTGCGGGGCATAGAGGAAGCGGTCGTTCAGAAAGTCATATTTATAGATTCCGTCATCGGTTCCTACATAGATTTGTCCTTCCTGCAATACTTTAATACAGCGGACACTGCTGTTTTTTACCGTAGTCGAGTCTTTCAGTAATTTGTAGTTCTTGATAATCTTGCGCGTTTTTAAATCCATCAGGTCGATGCCGTGAATCACATGCCCTATCCACAGATTATCTCCGGATGAAGCCAGTCCCCTGATATTGGTATGGGATAACCCCCTTCCTCCGGGTACCGGTTGGTAATTGGTGAATGTCCCAGTTTTCTTTTCCAGGCAGTTGATGCCGGCATCTTCCGTTCCCACCCAGATATTATTGTAAATATCCGTACAAATATCCCGTATTACCTCTCCCTTTAATGTATGTTGATTGTCCCAGGGGTAATAGACATGGAAAGGGCGGAACGGGGAATAATAATTTACGCCATTTTGGTGAAAACAAATCCAAATGCCGTTTTCCCTATCCCTGTAGAACGCTGAAATAAAATGGCTTGAAAGCGCATAGGGATCCAGAGGATCTTGCCGGATACGTGTACACTCGCCATTGTCCAACCTGTAAATGAATAAGCCGGAGTCTGTCCCAATCCATAATTCGTTTTCATCTTTTTCCAGAAAACTGTTAATCAGGATGGTCAACTGGTTTTGTTTCTGGATATTCAAATCCTGGTAAGTACGTGTTGCAGTGTTGAATATTTTTACATCATCATGTTCGTAAGCCACATAAATATGTTTGGTTGAGGAAGAGGGGTAGAGCATGAAAAGCTTCTTGGGATTTCCCGAGCCGGTATGGGCAAACAGATTATAAATCTCGGTTGTCCCGTCTTTCTGGTTCAACAGGGAAAGTTGCCCGTTGGAATCTCCTATCCATATATTATTATCCGTAATACAGAAAGAAGTGTAGCTGGCATTTTCTTTGGCGGAAAATATCTGGAATAAGTTGTCTTCCGTATTATATCTCAACAGGTATCCGTCCATTAATATCCATAGTTTGTTATTGGCATCGAAGCCGAATACATCGATTCGTTTGTCAGCTGTGACGGAAAGATGGTGGAAGGCTTCTTTTTCTTCATCATACCGGTAAAGTCCGGATAAAGTCCCTATCCATAAATCTCCGTTCCGGTCGCAAACCAGTTGGGTAATCCAGTTACTGCCCAGAGTTTCGACTTCATCCGGATCATTGCGGAATACCTTAAAGGTGTAGCCGTCGAAACGGTTCAGACCGTCGCGTGTCCCAATCCATATATAGCCATTCTTATCCTGTACGCAACTTGTCACCATATTGTCGCTAAGCCCGTTTTCCACCTGATAATGGCGGAAAAGGTAATTACCGTCGTCGGCAGCTATCCGGGTGAGACAAAATAGAAAGAAAACAGATAAGATTAACTTCAGGTGCTTCATAGGTATAAACTCGCTTTTGAGTGCGAAAGATACTCAAATTTGTATTACGGATTTTCATTTATCGTATCATGGATTTGATAAATTGTTTCAATAGCGGTATGAGACATTCAGAATGAGACGAATACAAGAAAGTATGCAACAAGGTCGCACAGAGATACGGAATACAACCCTCTATTTTTGCCGATACAAAAACGATTAACGAAACAACCTTTATTCTATTTTATTATGAACACACAGCATTCGACACAAGCATTTGGAACAAAAGTACAGCTATGCATAATGATGTTTATGCAATATATGTTGAGTGCCGTATGGTGGGTACCATTGGCTGCTTACCTTTCACATACGCTGAAGTTGGAAGTTTATCAGGTTTCGCTTGTGCTGAGTGCAATGGCAATAGGAGCGATGGCTTCTTCTTTTATCGGTGCGATAGCCGACCGCTATTTTGCAGCGGAGAAAGTATTAGCGGTATTAAACTTATTGACAGGTGTGTTTTTACTGTTTGCTGCCCAGCAGACCACATTTCCCCCTTTGATGTTTTTTGTGGTGATGGCTTTGCTCTGCCATATGCCGACACAAAGCCTTACCAGTACGATAGCAATGAGCCATACACCATCCGAGCAGTTTCCCCGTATCCGTATGTTCGGTTCCGTAGGTTGGGTGGCTTCGGGTATATTCAGTATTGTAGCCATCCATGTGATAGGATTGCCTGCTTTCGATGATACTAATTTACCGATGTATTGCGGTGCCGGAGTTTGTTTTGTTGCTGCTATCCTGAACCTTAAACTGCCACATACCCCTCCTGTAGTTGATAAAACAGCAAAGATTTCAGTAATGGACATTACGGGTTTTAGTGCATTCTCTCTTTTAAAAGATAAGAATTACAGGACTTTTATGATACTGACATTTCTTTCAATCATACCGTTTACCCTTTATCATGTATATGGTTCGATGATTTTGGCGGACGAACAGGTCCGGAACATTACGGTAACCATGAATTTCGGCCAGTTGGCAGAAATGTTTTTCCTGGTTATTACAACAACCATTTTAGTAAAGTCCGGGATTAAGAAAACATTGATATTCGGTATCCTGGCTTTGCTGGTACGTTATATCTGTTTTTATTTTGGAGCGGAAACCGATATGCAGTGGTTCTATTATATCGGTATTGTCGTTCATGGATTGATTTTCGGACTGTTTTATGTGGGTGGCCAGGTTTATACCGATAATGTAGCTCCGAGAGAAATGAAGGCACAGGCGCAAGGGTTACTTTTCTTCCTGGTCTGGGGGGTAGGTTTCCTGATCGGTACGCTGTGGAATGGTTGGTTAATCGGCTTGTTCAGAGTAGATGGCAAATGCGACTGGCCGGTTCTGTTTATTATATCGTCCATATGTACATTTATTATATTAATCCTATTTGTTTTCGCTTTTAAACCGGTATCATTGAAGACTGATAACTAATCTAATTGTCAGTTTACCTTTAATTCTCATGCCATTATACAACACACTATTTGTTTTTTAGAGGAAGAAGGAAAAGAGGGATGACTGCCGGGTCATCCCTCTTGTTTTTAGGCCTCCTTTGCTCGACGTATGTTTCTTAACATGGTTTACTGGATGACATAGTGTTAGCTAAATTTCTACCTTTGAAGCAATAGCAATGCGGATTGCTTACAATATGCCAAAATACTTTAAACATCATAGCGTATGAAACCTGAAGATTACATTACTCGTGAGGAGAAATTTGGAGCACACAACTATCATCCCCTGCCTGTTGTGCTCGAGAGAGGAGAAGGCGTTTATGTATGGGATGTGGAAGGTAAACGTTATTTTGACTTCCTGTCCGGTTATTCTGCCCTGAGCCAGGGACATTGCCACCCTAAAATTATTCAAGCATTGATAGAGCAAGCCCAAAAATTAACGTTGGTGTCTCGTGCTTTTCATGCAGATGTATTAGGCGAATACATGGAATTTGCCTGCAAATTTTTTGGTTACGACAAATTGTTGCCGATGAATACCGGAGCGGAAGCCGTGGAGACCGCTTTGAAACTGGCACGTCGCTGGGGCTATCGTAAAAAGGGAATAGCTACAGAGAAAGCAAAAATTATTGTATGCAGTGAAAACTTCCACGGGCGTACCATCACTATTATTTCCATGAGTACGGACCCGAGTTCGTATGCCGGTTTCGGACCTTATACTCCCGGATTTATCAAAGTACAGTATAATACTGTCAAAGAGTTGGAAACGGCTTTGCAAGACCCTGATGTTGTCGGGTTCCTGCTCGAACCTATTCAGGGTGAAGCCGGTGTTGTTGTTCCGGACGACGGTTATCTCCGTACCTGCTATGAGCTTTGCAGAAAGCAGAATGTTCTTTTTATTGCCGATGAGATACAGACGGGAATCGGGCGTACCGGAAAGTTGTTGGCTTGTGATTACGAAAATGTACATCCGGATATTCTGATTTTGGGAAAGGCGCTTTCCGGAGGGGTAAGCCCTGTCTCTGCGGTATTGGCCGACGATGATATTATGTTGACAATCGCTCCCGGCGAGCATGGCTCCACCTATGGAGGCAATCCGTTGGCTGCACGTGTTGCTATTGCTGCTCTTGAAGTAGTCCGCGATGAGCATCTTTCCGAAAATGCCTATGAGATGGGACATCTTTTCCGGGAAGAAATGAGAAAGATAGATAATCCGATGATAAAGAATGTAAGAGGCAAAGGCCTGTTGAATGCTGTGGTAACAGAACCCCGCGATGGAAAAGTCGCCTGGGATATCTGTTTGGCCCTGAAAGAAAACGGACTGATTGCTAAACCTACTCACGACCATATCATACGTTTTACCCCTCCCTTGGTTATCACGCGCGACCAGATGATGGAGGCTATAGGTATTATACGGGATACGTTTGCGCAATTTTAGTCTGCGGCAAATGGAAACAGAAACATAAATAATAACCGGAGTAATGTATGAAGATAAATGTAATAGGTGTACCTCTTAATTTGGGATGCGACCGTGAAGGCGTGGAGCGTGCCCCGAACCATCTTCGCGAACGGGGTTTGATGCAATTGATACGAAGCCACGGTCATCGTGCTTTCGATTTGGGGAATTTGTATGTACCGTCCGTATCGGAAACCGATAAGTTTGCGCGTAGTAAAAGTATGAAATATCTGGATGCCATTGTCGAGGTAAATAATAATCTTGCCGAACTGGTTTACGATACGCTGCGCGGAGGAGCTTTCCCCTTGATTGTAGGAGGCGACCATTCCCTCGGGTTGGGAAGCGCTTCCGGTGTGGGGAAATGTTTTGATGATTTTGGCATTATCTGGTTGGATGCGCATGGCGACATTAATACCAGCGAGACTTCCCCGAGCGGAAATGTACACGGGATGCCTCTTAGTGCTTTAATGGGAATGGGCAGCGAAGAGCTGGTAAATGTATATGCGCCCGGAAATAAAGTAAATCCCCAGAATGTGTTTTTAGTGGGCACCCGCAGTTTGGATGAAGGCGAGCAGGAATTGATTCATAGGGAACAACTCAGTGTATATACAATGGACACCATCCGTTTGAAAGGTATCGCATTTGTTGCCGAAGACATTAAACGGAAACTGAAAGAGCGTAAAATCCGGAATGTCCATTTCAGTATCGACGTGGATAGCATAGACCCCCGCTTTGCGCCCGGCACCGGAACAAGAGTCTGCGAAGGGTTGATGCCGGACGAGTTTAAAGACTTTGTAGACCATATTCTCGCAACCAATCTTATAAAATCGATGGATCTGGTGGAACTGAATCCTGAATTGGATGTAAATGACCAAACCACCAGCCTTTGTCTGGATATTATCGATTACATAACGGAAAGGTTATAGTTCAGTTGACAATTGACGAATCAGTTGACAGTTGACAAGTGACAGTTGACAGTTATTTCGGCTTTCAGCCGATTTGTATACCGGGCGCGAAGCCCAACTGTCAATTGTCACCTGTCAATTGTCAACTGATTCACAGTTCCGTCGGTTTGTCGCCGTCACTTTCCCCGTCGCCCCCTCCGGCATCGGGATTGGGTCGGTTGCTGTTGCCGCTGTCGGTTTTGCCGCCTTTGCCTTTACCATGACGGAGGGAGACGGAAACACGGAATTCGTCTATCATGGCGTTCCACCAGGTGAAAAGTTCCAGATATTTGCTGT
>UQLN01000013.1 GCA_900541965.1 uncultured Parabacteroides sp.
CGGGGACACAAGGATTTTCAGTCCTTTGCTCTACCAACTGAGCTATGGCACCTTGTTTCGTTTAACGGGTGCAAAGATAGAGACTTTTTTTGTTTTTGCAATAGTTTGAAAGAAAAAAACTTGAAAATTTAATCGTTCAGGGAGTTCCAGCCTTGGGCTTTCAGTTCGACTTCGCCACCATCACGACCGACTAAATAATTGCCAAATTCGGGTTTGGTGATATGGCCGATGACTTTAATCCCTTTCATTTCAGATACTTTGTCATGGTCTGTCAAAGGAACAGTGAAGAGTAATTCGTAATCTTCACCACCATTTAGAGCTGCAGTGACAAGACTCATGTTAAATTGTTCAGCCATGATCGCCGTTTGATAGTCGATAGGTATACGATCTTCATAAACCCGGCAACCGACATTACTTTCTTTGGAAATATGGAGTAGTTCGGAGGAGAGACCGTCCGAAATATCCATCATGGCTGTAGGAACGATTCCGGCATTATGTAATAATTCTATGATGTCTTTACGTGCTTCGGGCTTTAACTGGCGTTCTAATAAATATTCTTTACCGGAGAAATCGGGAGTGAAATCTTTTTCTCCTTTAAAAACTCTTTTTTCCCGTTCCAACAGTTGCAAGCCCATATAAGCTGCACCCAAATCTCCGGAAACACAGATTAAGTCAGTTTCTTTCGCTCCGCTGCGGAATACAACTTTATCTTTTTCTCCTTCCCCAATACAAGTGATGCTGATACATAAACCTGTTAATGAAGCGGATGTGTCTCCTCCAACCAAATCAACTCCATAAACCTCACAAGCCAGTTTGACTCCGGCATAAAATTCATCCAGGTCTTCCACTGAAAAACGTTTGGAAATGCCGATAGATACCGTTATTTGTTTAGGCCACCCATTCATTGCATAAATGTCGGAGAAGTTTACTACAGCGGATTTGTATCCCAAATGCTTCATCGGGACATAGGTAAGGTCAAAATGGATACCTTCCAGTAGCAAATCGGTAGTAACAAGTACCTGTTTGTTTTCGTAAGAGAGAACGGCTGCATCATCGCCAATTCCCTTGATTGTACTTGCATTCTTCAATTCAATTTTGTCAGTCAGATGGCGGATTAAACCAAACTCGCCTAAAGTTGCTATTTCTGTTCTGTTACTCATTTTGTATTTGCGTATAATGCTGTTTTTTGTACGTTGATTATATGTTTTTTAATTAATTCGTCAAAATTATTCTCTGTATAAAATTCGATAGCGATGGGCAAATAATATAAAGAACGTTTCCATCCCTCCGGGATAAATGGTGTACTTTTTAGCCGTGCCGCATCTTTTTCCGTGACAAGAATCAGTTTATCGGGCGACTCCATTTGCTCATAAACCGCATCTAATTTTTTTATATCGGACTTATTGAAAATATGATGGTCCGGAAAAGTTGTGATATATGTTTTGTTGGAGTATTTCTGTGCTTCATGAATGAAGTGGACGGGGAAAGCTATTCCGGATATAAGTAGTATGTCATCCTCTTTTTTTATCTCATTGTGTGTGAGCGGACGAGCCAGATCCGGGAATACAGGCTCAATTTCTCCGTATGAGATTCCTGTAAAGAAAAGTTGCTGGTTTGCCTGAAGTTTCATATTTTTTTCGATAATACGGAACTCGATGGGTTTCATCTCTTTTTCACATTTGGTTACAACAACAATGTCTGCACGTTGTATGCCATTTATTTGTTCTCGTAACCGTCCGGCAGGCATAAGTTTGTCGTAATAAAAAAGACGATGGTAATCTGTCAGGATAATCGACAGTGACGGGGTTACATAACGATGCTGGAAAGCATCATCCAATAAAATGACTTCCGGTTGTATATCCTGAGGCAAACTTAACAAATTTCTGATGCCTCTGCGACGATTACTGTCGACAGCCACCAGTATTTCCGGAAATTTACTTTTCATTTGATAAGGCTCGTCTCCGATGTCCCGGCTTGTACTTTGTGTATCCGCTAAAATAAATCCTGAAGTTTTTCGCTTATATCCACGGCTAAGCACGGCTATGCGATATTGTTTTTCCAATAAACGAATCAGGTATTCCGTATGTGGAGTTTTTCCTGTTCCTCCCACTGCAAGGTTCCCGACACAGATAATCGGAACAGAATATTGCTCGGAGGGCAGTATACCCCAGTTAAAAAGCTGATTTCGTATTTGTATGCAGATCCCGTATAACCATGTAAACGGCACCAACCATGAATTTATTTTAACGTCATTGCTCATTGGCTTCTTTATTTATAAGTTTTTTATATTGTATGCTTACGAAACGGGCAGATAGATTTTGAGGATTAGTTGTATAGTCAAGTGTGCTTCCCTCTATGCCGGCAATGCTTATCTGCATGAAAATAAAAGCGGTAATGTCCAATCTGGCTGCTATACTTCCATTCAGTGCCGAAGCAAACATCAATTTAAAAAAATGTTTCATAATATGAGCGAAGAACTTTATTCAGACTACAAAGATAACATAACTTATTGATGCGAATTTAATTTAGATTATATTAATGTAATAAAGAGGGATTTATAACCTTCGGCTTACTAATGGGACAGTGGGATATTTGTTTGTGGAATCAGCCGTTTTACTTCAGTTTGCCGGTATTAGTATATATGAAGGGAATTCTCTATCTTTGTGGCTTTTATAATCGTTAGCACAAATAATTATAGATACATGGCATTTACCAATAACGTAATGATTGTTCGCCACGGGCTGTTGGCGAAATTAGTAAAACTTTGGAAAGAAAACCGCCTTTTAGGGGAAATTGACCGTTTGCCAATAGAATTAAGTCCTAAAAAATCAAAGGTAATAGGTCGTTGCTGCATTCACAAGGAACGGGCTGTATGGAAGTATAAAACTTTGCCGTTGTTAGGGTTTGATATGCAGGATGAAGTGGACGAATTGACCCCTTTGTCAGAATATGCCAAACAGGCATTGTTGCGTTCCGAAAATAAAAAAGACAACCTGATGTGCGTGGTTGATGAAGCATGTTCTTCCTGCGTATCGGTGAACTATGAGATTACTAATTTATGTCGTGGATGTGTGGCCCGCAGTTGTTATATGAACTGTCCGAAAGATGCGATCCGTTTTAAGAAAAACGGACAGGCGGAAATAGACCATGATACCTGTATCAGTTGTGGAAAATGCCATCAGAATTGTCCTTATCATGCAATTGTATACATCCCGATTCCTTGTGAGGAAGTTTGTCCGGTAAAGGCAATCAGCAAAGATGAGTATGGCGTGGAGCATATCGATGAGAAGAAGTGTATCTATTGTGGAAAATGTATAAATGCATGTCCGTTTGGTGCTATTTTCGAAATCTCCCAGGTTTTTGATATTCTTCAACGGTTGCGTAATAAGGAACCGATGGTTGCAATTGTTGCTCCCTCCATTTTAGCCCAGTTTAAGGCTCCTGTGGAAAATGTATACGGGGCGATTAAAGAAATGGGTTTCCTTGAAGTGGTTGAGGTAGCCCAGGGTGCTATGGCTACAACCCAGCATGAAGCGGAAGAATTAAAAGAAAAATTAGCGGAAGGCCAGCCTTTTATGACAACCAGTTGTTGTCCTTCCTATATCCAGCTGGCAGAAAAGCATATACCGGATTTGAAAAAGTATATTTCTACTACCGGTTCACCGATGTATTATACGGCGCGGATTGTTAAAGAGAAATATCCGGATGCCCAAATCGTCTTTATCGGCCCGTGTGTAGCGAAGCGTAAAGAAGTTAAAATGGACCCTGCCGTAGATTTTACCATGACATTTGAAGAAGTCGGTTCCGTATTGGACGGCTTAGGCATTAAGATAGAAGAAGCACAACCTTTCTCTGTTTTATTCAATGCCGTGCGTGAAGCACATGGTTTTGCCCAAAGTGGCGGTGTGATCAATGCGGTAAAGGTTTATTTGAAGAATGAGGCTGAGGATGTTAAAGCTATCCAGGTGGCGAATCTGACTAAGAAAAATGTCGCTCTGTTGCGTGCTTATGCAAAGACGGGTAAAGCACCGGCACAATTTATAGAAGTTATGGCATGTGAAGGCGGATGTGTTACCGGTCCGTGTATCCACGGTGATAAAGCTACCAGTCAGCAACAACTGATGAAGGAACTTACTAAATTCTAAACATAAATGAACAAAAAACTCGTTTTACTCTTTTCGCTGGCGGGAGCATTACTTTTTACGGCATGCGGTCCTCGTGAAGTTCCGGCGACAGGAGATTATTCCGTACAGGTTTTCGCCAAAACGCCTGTACGTTTTGCTCCGGATATGTATCCGGCTGCTTATAATGTTCCCGGGCCGGACAGTATTTATCATCTTATGAACGGACGTATTATCCTGAAAAAGATAACATTGCCGGATTATAAACGAACCGTATCCGTTAATTTGCAGGTAACGCTCGCATCAAATGGTGACCGTTGGGATAAATCCGGTTCCTGTTTTGTATTACCAAAAGAATCAGGCATAAATTTATTGAACATTGCCCGTGGAGAAAAACAGTTCCCGGCAGTGGACAGTACGAAACTTGAAAACATGATCGGTATTATAGCAGGTCCCGATTATAAACCGACTGTGGAACTGATGCGTTTTATGACTCCTTTCGGTGTCGGGCATTATAGTTCTCCGGACGATAGCCTGACAAAACACCGTAAGCCTGTTTATATAGACCAGTGGGCCGACAGTGTAAACTGGGAACAGGATATTACGGATTTGTATCCTTTGTTGGAAGGAGAAGCATATGTGGGTGTTTTTATTGATACCTGGACAACGGAAGGCTATGTGGTTAGCATGAATATCGATGTCACAGAGTCGAAGCTTGCTTACGACCCGATGCAACGCCGCCATGTGGAGCCATTGATGAATACGGTTTATTATGAAGGACAGACATATCCGGATATTTTTGCACGCAAAGATGTCTCTACTGAGTTTGAGGTGCCGGATGGTGCCCGTAATGTACGGTTGAAATATATCGTTACGGGGCATGGAGGACATTCCGGTGGTGATGAGTTTGTGCAAAAAAGGAATATTGTTTCGGTAGATGGAAAAGAAGTTCTTAACTTTGTCCCATGGCGTTCGGATTGTGCCTCTTTCCGTCGTTTTAATCCGGGAACAGGAGTTTGGTTAAAGCAGCGTCTGGCTTCTTATATCGACAAGGACGGGTATTCGGAGAAGATGGTGGAGGAACCGTTAGGATCTTCTGACTTATCCCGTTCCAACTGGTGTCCGGGTTCGGATGTAATGCCGGAAGAAGTGGAGCTTTTTGATATTCAACCGGGAAAACATACATTTACGGTAAGTATTCCGGAAGCTCAGGAAATAGATGGGAATAAACTGAACCATTGGCTGGTATCGGCTTATTTGGTTTGGGACGAATGATTAATATAATAGGGACAGGTTCAACCTGTCCCTGCGATAGATAACCGATAAATTAAAATATTATGGATACACTACTGCCTTTCTTCCTGTTATGTTTTACTTCCTTTTTTACATTGACGAACCCGTTGGGTACAATGCCAGTGTTTCTTACCATGACGAATGGTATGAGTGAGAAGGAGCGTCATACGATAGTCCGCAGAGCTACGATTGTTTCTTTTATTACACTGATGGTTTTTACTTTTTCCGGCCAGTTCCTTTTTAAGTTTTTTGGCATATCGACGAATGGTTTCCGTATAGCCGGAGGCATTATCATTTTTACGATTGGTTTTGATATGTTGCAGGCGCGGTATGCGAAGGCCAAGCTGAAAGAAGATGAGGTAAAGAGGTATGTGAATGATATTTCAATCACGCCACTTGCCATTCCGATGCTTTGCGGTCCGGGAGCCATTGCAAATGCCATTATGTTGATGGATGATGCAACTACTATGGCTAAAAAAGCAATACTGATAGGGACGATTGCTCTGATTTATTTTATTACCTTCTTGATATTGAGGGCATCAACCCGTCTGAACCGTTATATGGGAGAGACCGGAAATAATGTAATGATGCGTTTGATGGGACTTATTCTGATGGTTATTGCCGTAGAATGTTTTGTCAGCGGATTCAAACCGATTATGATTGATGTGTTGAAATCGGCAATGGCTTTATAAATCCGTAAACTTTCTTTTCCCTTTGAGATAGAAGGCGGCAATCAGGCTTTTCTGATAGATTTCCGGTATATTGCTGAGGGTCGCTTTCTGCAAATTTTCTTGACGGACCGGCAGGTAAGAATCTCTGAGTTTAAAGAAAGACTGCCGTGCATTATATACCGCTTTCGCATTGGAGATGTGTCCACAAAACAGAAACTTTGTTGCTGCGATATAGTCCAGGATGAAACGGGCACGCATGGCTTGCCTTAGTTCCTTGTCCGGTAGATTTTTATATAGCATCAACAGGTTATTCCGGAAATTCAGGAATGTTTTACGCGGACTTTCTGCATTAAGTGTCCCTCCTCCCAGATGGTAGACCACAGACTCCGGTGTACATACAATCCGGTATCCGCGTGAACGTAAGCGCCAGCATAGGTCTATCTCTTCCTGATGTGCGAAAAATTCAGCATCGAGGCCCCCCATCTCTTTATATAAGGCTGTACGGATAAACATACAGGCTCCGGTAGCCCAGAGTAAATTCGCAGGAGTATCGTATTGCCCGTTGTCTTTTTCGACAATATGAAGGACTCGTCCGCGGCAATAAGGATAACCGTAGTGGTCTATGAACCCACCTGCAGCCCCTGCATATTCAAAGCTTTCCCTATCCCATAACGAACGGATTTTAGGT
Organism: uncultured Parabacteroides sp.; assembly: GCA_900541965.1. Taxonomy (GTDB): domain Bacteria; phylum Bacteroidota; class Bacteroidia; order Bacteroidales; family Tannerellaceae; genus Parabacteroides. Next base: position 6,774 of record UQLN01000013.1, read on the forward strand.
TGTGCACATGCAATGGAGGAATCTGCTTCCAGCGCTGCCATCGGGGCGTCTATCCATCCGGCCGGGGTTTCAACATCACTGTTAAGGAGAACGGTATATTCGCTGTTTATTTGTTCCATTGCAAGATTGTAACCACCGGCAAAGCCATAGTTACGGTCGAATTTTATGATTCCGACAGCCGGGAATCTTTCTTTCAGCATATCGAGTGAACCATCGGTAGAGCCATTGTCGGCAACAATCACCTGTGCCCACTCTTCGGGAGTGTTCGCAAGTACAGATGGAAGATATTTTTCCATTAATTCTTTTCCGTTCCAGTTAAGGATGACGACCGACAGTTTTTTTTTCATTGTATGCAGGTTAATTAGGGTTCGCTGTATTTTCTCTTTTATGTTTCCACCTCTTGTGGGTCCATAGCCAGTATGCCGGATTGTTCAGGATACTTTTTTCCATTAACCGGGCGTATTGTTCGGTAATTTGATTTTCAGGAGTTTCATTAGGAGTAAGAGTGAGCAGGCTCATATCCATTGTGTAGTACCCCCTTTTTACTTTCTTTACATCGAGGAATACTACCGGAAGATTCATTTTACGGGCAATACGTTCAGGTCCTGTAAGAATGGAGGTTTCCTGATTTAAGAAAGTGGTCCAGTAATGCAGGTTGGCTTTACTGGGGGTCTGGTCTGCTATAAATATAACCAGTGCATGCGTTTTGTCTTTCTTTAATTTGATGACATCGCGTATGGTATCGTTTTTCTTTATGCCACAAGAGCCGAACCGAGTACGGAGATATACAAAGAGTTTGTCAAACGCTTTGTTCTTCAACGGACGGTATATTTGGTATACTCTTAGTGTTTTGAAAAAATGGCTTGCGGCGGTAAACCACTCCCAGTTACCATAATGCCCCATTAACAGTATGAAGCAAGTGTGCCCTTTATCTGCCAGGTCATCAAGTAATTCCGGGTTTCTGACAATGGCACGGCTAAGTATCTCTTCTTTGGAAATATGCGCCAACTTAATAGTCTCGACTATATAATCGGAGAAATGATGATAAAAGTCCTGCTCCAACCGGCGCAATTCCTTTTCCGTTTTTTCCGGAAAGGACGCTTTCATATTTGCACGTACAACTTTTACACGATATCGCGCAATCTTATATATTATAATGTATAAGATATCCGATAGAAGGTATAATACACGCATGGGAAGCAAGGCGTGAACTTTTGCCCAGCAGAATATAAGCGCATATTGTATTTTAGTCCACATGAAATATTTTCTATTATTTATTTTTAATCAGTAACGCCGTCTTATCCTCATTCCATTCCCCTAAAGTAACCAAGTGAGCTTCATTTACCCATAAGGCATTGTACGGTGCTTCCACTTTGATATAATTCTCAGTAAAACCATGCATCAATCCGCCTTTCCTGGTATGTTCGAACAGCACGTTTGCTTCTTGGCCTATATGAGCTTCATAGAATGCATGGAGCTTTTGGTCTGAAATATCCAACAATTGCTGGCTACGTGCATGTTTTGTTTTCGGGTCGACAATATAGTCTATTTTTAGAGCCTGCGTGCCTGGACGTTCGGAATAACTGAATACATGTAGCTGGCTGATATCCAAACTATCGATAAAAGCCCGTGCTTCTTCAAACAATTCATCTGTTTCTCCGCGTGTACCTACTATCACATCTACGCCGATGAAAGCATGTGGCATGATTTCTTTTATCTTTTCGATTTTATGGCGGAACAGAGCCGTATCGTACCTGCGGCGCATCAACTTTAATACTGCATCACTGCCACTTTGCAGCGGTATATGGAAATGCGGGGCGAAGCGTTTGCTGGATGCCACAAAATCAATTGCTTCATCAGTAATCAGATTCGGTTCGATAGAGGAAATACGGTAACGGAGAATCCCGTCCACTTCATCAAGGGCGTGGATAAGGTCGATAAACGTTTCCCCTGTGCTTTTGCCAAAATCCCCGATGTTTACACCTGTTAGAACAATTTCCTTCCCACCTTTGTTTGCAACTTCCTGTGCTTGTTTTACCATACTCTCTATTGTCCCGTTGCGGCTTCGTCCGCGGGCGAACGGGATGGTACAATAGGAACAGAAGTAATCGCAACCGTCCTGCACTTTCAGGAAGTGGCGGGTCCGGTCGTCAGCTGAACAAGAAGGGGAAAATGTCCGTATATCTTTTGTCTGGGAGGCGATAATAGCCCCTCCGGCTTCTTTTTTCTTCAGGTCGTCCAGATACATTAATATATCCAGTTTCTGCTCGGCGCCGAGTACAAGGTCCACACCCTCTATATGTGAGACTTCTTCCGGTTTTAGTTGGGCGTAACAACCGGTCACTACGATAAATGCGTCCGGATGTTGTTTGCTGATACGGCGGATGGCCTGCCGGCATTTCTTATCAGCCAGTTCGGTAACGGAACAGGTGTTGACAACGCATATATCAGCTTTTTCTCCCGGGCGGGCTTTACGAACCCCTTGTCCGGCAAGCGTTTTTCCGATAGCCGAAGTTTCGGCGAAATTAAGTTTACACCCCAGCGTGTAATAAGCGGCTATTTTATTTTCGAAAACAGTTTTGTCAATCATTGTCTTTTATTTATCGCACAAATTTAGCGAAAATATTCGGATAAAGACAGTTCTGCCTTCTTATCGCTCGGCCAGGATGATAACCGGATTCTCATCATTTTCCTGTACTTCATATCCTATCAGATAGCGGCTGTCTTCCGAAATAAATTGGGGAATAAATGTATTCCCTTCTTTAAATTCGAAATAATGTTCAGGGTAAGGCAATTTAAAGCTCTCTGTTTTGCCATTTTTCTCGTCATAACAAACCAGATAAGATTTATCATTCAGATTGGCTGTAAGGTATAATGTACCGTTAGCGGCACCAATTACGTTGATTAGGGCTGCGTTCTTTTCTTTATATAAACTGTTTCGCGGGTCTTCCAGCTTGTAGCGCCCCCCTTCTTCCAATTTGTATTTTCCTGCATCTATTGCCCAACGGGGAATAAGTGTGTTTTCTTTTGTAAGCCGGAAAATTGTATCATTGAACATCTCCTTTACAAAGTAGCCGGATGGGGTAAAGAACGTTTTGCATTCGTTATAAAATACCATAGTGATATCTCCCGGTTCAAAACTTTTAGTATATGGAATGGAATCTAATACGGTTGAGTCGCGGAACAGATACATCCGTATCGGTTCCTGCCCGGATATATTCTGTACATACCCTATGTTTCGTCCGTCAGGCAATGGAAGTATTTCTCTGATATTTATAGGGGGGATATGAGTGGTCCGTATCCATTTGCCATCCCAGCCATATGTTTTGATCCATTTGTTATTATCATTGACATGGACGCCTTCCCGGTTCACACTCGGATTTCCGGAAGACTGATATTCTTCCGGACCTTCTCCTTTACTCCCTATCATCCTGATAAATTTTCCTTCGGGATTGAACAGGAATATCTTCCCGTTGTTGTAGACAACCAATTTATCCTGAAAGTAAATGATTTGGGAAATAAAGCCGGTCAATAATACAGAGTCTGTTGTTTCCAGAGGAATGAAGCGGACATCTTTTGCCCATTCGTTTAATAGTATCTCGGCCGGTTCATTGTTGAAAACCGTGGTTATGTCGATTGTATTGCAGGCTGTGACATCCATCTCTTGCTTGGGAGAAAACTGACAGCTTGCCAAGGCTCCACATAATAGTAATATCCATTTATTCATTCTCATATAGTTTAGATAAGCGAAAGATATGTATAAATTACGATAACCTCACATCCTACGGATATATTTCTGTCTCGGAGGATGGGTAGCCCGCTTGACTTTGAACGATTGTTCTTTGGCAAGTGGCTGCTTGATGAATGGTAAGAAACCGGCTGAGAAGACGGGAGGAACAGGTTAAACTCCGCTTACCTGTTGTGTATTTGTCAGATAGTCTGTATTTTTGCACACTTAACAAGACAATGTGCTATATGATACAAGAGAATTTTATCAAAATCTATGAGGAGAGTTTCAAGAAGAATTGGGGCCTTCCTGCACTTACCGATTATAGTAAAGGAAACAGCTTCACTTTCGGAGATGTAGCTACCGAAATAGCCCGTATCCATATACTGTTTAAAGAGTGCCAGATACGGCGTGGAGATAAGATTGCCTTAATTGGTAAAGATAGTGCGCATTGGTGCATTGTTTATATGGCTGCTGTCACTTACGGAGCGATTATTGTGCCCATCCTGCAGGATTTCAGCCCGAATGATGTACATCATATAATCAATCATTCGGAATCTGTCTTTCTGTTTGTCAGCGACCGTATCTGGGATTCGCTGGAAGAAGATATGATAGAGGAGGTTCGCGGGGTATTCTCGTTAAATGATTTCCGTTGCTTGCATCAGCGCGATGGCGAAAGCATCCAGAAACTAATGAAAGCATTGGATGAGAAGATGATTGAGAAATATCCGAATGGCTTCTCTAAGAATGATATTAAATATGCGGAGCTGGATAACGACAAAGTTGTTTTGTTGAATTATACATCAGGAACAACAGGCTTTAGTAAAGGAGTGATGCTGACAGGGAATAACCTTGCCGGTAATGTAACATATGCCAAGACACTGGATTTATTATTCCAGGGAGATAAAGAATTATGTTTCCTACCGTTGGCTCATGCGTATAGTTGCGCTTTCAACTTCCTGGTACCTATGGCTGTAGGGGCTCATGTGTATTTATTGGGTAAAGTGCCGTCTCCTAAAATCCTGTTGAAGGCATTTGAGGAAGTGAAGCCGAATTTGATTCTGACCGTTCCTTTGATTTTGGAGAAGATATATAAGAAGATGATTCTTCCGCAGCTTAGCAAGACATCTATGAAACTTGCCTTGAATATTCCTTTGTTGGATTCCCGTATCTATGCCCAGGTGCGCAAACATCTGGTAAATGCAATGGGGGGAGCTTTCCGGGAAGTAATTGTAGGAGGGGCTGCAATGAACCAGGAAGTTGCGGATTTCTTATATAAGATTAAATTTCCGTTTACAATCGGTTATGGAATGACCGAATGTGGCCCGTTGATCAGTTATGATAATAATGCGGAATATGTCCCGACCTCTTGCGGCCAGGTACTGAAAGGTATTATGCAGGTACGTATCGATTCCGATGACCCGTATAATACGGTGGGAGAAATCCAGGTTAAGGGTGAAAACGTGATGAAGGGATATTATAAGAACCAGGAAGCGACAAGTAATGTCTTTACGGAAGATGGCTGGTTGCGTACCGGCGATTTGGGAACAATCGACGCAAACAACCGCATTTATATTCGTGGACGTAGCAAAACGATGATTCTTGGCCCGAGCGGACAGAATATTTATCCGGAAGAAATCGAATCAAAACTGAACAACCTTCCTTTTGTAATGGAAAGTATCATTATCGAAAGAGGCGGAAAGTTGGTAGGATTGGTGTATCCGGACTATGATACAGTGGATGGAACAGGTATCTCCCATACCGACCTTCCGGTTATTATGGAACAGAACCGTATTGAATTGAACAAACTATTGGCTCCTTACGAGTCTGTCTCCGAACTCCAGTTGTATCCTACCGAGTTTGAGAAAACTCCCAAGAAGAGTATCAAGAGATATTTGTACGCAAATTATTGATATTTGAGATTTTGTTGATAATCAGCAGCTTGTATTTGGCTTTAAAAAAAGTTCAAAAAAAAATACTTTATGTTGTACAACATGTATAATTAATACATACATTTGCATCGTTTTACAACACGAAGATATTATAGACCGTTTAAATTAAGAACAAAATGAAAAAGTTAGTTGCATTTGCTGCTGTTATCGCAGCTGTTTCATTCGCATCTTGTGGTAACAAATCCGCAGAATCTACAGAAGAAGTAGCAGAAACTGCTACAGTTGAAGAAGTAGTTCCTGCTGTTGAAGAAACAGCTGTTGAAGAAGTTGCTCCTGCTGAAGCTGATTCTACAGCTACAGCTACTGAAGCTCCGGCAACTGAAGCTGCTCCTGCTGAATAATATTCAGTAAACAGTGAAGAGGACAGTCTGTATGCGCATAACATACAGACTTTTTTTGTTTATAAACCGATATACAATACTTATAATTTATGAGACATATTACCCTAATCCTTCCGGTGCTTGCTTTATTCTGCCTGCCCTCTTTTTCACAGACTCCGGTCGACAGGACCTTCTCTTTGGATACGATTCAAATCCAGGGGAAACGTTTTGGCGGATTGAGCGGGGGAGAAGTAAAGCGGATGCAGGTGGATGAAAACCTGAGCAGCATAACCGTAACAACAGCGGATGCTTTCCGTTTGCTGCCTTCTGTAATAACAGATATAGAGGGAGGTATTACTTACCGTGGATCGAATCATCCCGGTTTATTGATAAATGGAGTTCCTTACGGATTGATGGAGGAGAATAGCGGGGATATGCTGATTCAACTTCCGGCTTCGTTCTTTAACCGCTTGTCTATGACATCGATGCCTTCCATAGAATTGATTCCGGACGGGGATGCCGGGTTGCTTAATTTGTCCTCTGCTTTATACCGTAAAAGCGATTCTCCGTTACAACTTAATGTAGGTGCAGGACTTCAGGAGCGCTATAATGCGGGCGCAGTAGTGAATTTGCATCCCGGGAAATTCCATATTGTCGGAAAATATAATTATCGTCGTGAGTTCCGTAAACGTACGTTCAGTAAAACAACTACCAATAAATCGGGAACAACCGTGATGAATAATAATGCAACAGCAAGGCCGGATGTGCATTTGGCTGATTTGAATGTCGGTTATGAACTGAGTGCCAATGACCTGATTTCCGTATACGGGCTGTATTATTTGATGGATTATAGCCGTTACGGTAAAATAAATAATGGAAAGCAGGCAAGCGATGGCTCCGTCCAACCGGTAATGTTCCGCCACCGTTATAATGACCAACGGCAGGAAGCCTATGCTGCCGAAGCCCGTTGGAATCATACTTTCAGTAATCCGCAGGACCAGTTGAGTGTTGTATTCAACTATAATAATTTCGGTTATGATGAGGGGAATGACTACCAGAATGAAAAGCCCGAAACCGGAGCTATTATAGCAGAAGACAACTATGCTATCCATCAGAATAAGAATACCTACTATGTATCCGGAGCATTCCGTAAGATGTTTGATAAGGACTGGTCGTTTAACGCAGGTTATATAGGTACTTTTAAAGATGAGAAATACAATGCCGGAGGCAATAAGAAAACAGGTGGCGTATGGGGACCGGATATACAGAAAGAAAATATATACCAATTCTACCGTCGTACAAATCTTCTGTATGCTTCCGTTGTGAAGAAATGGAATCCTTTTACGGCAGAGGTAGGTGTCCAGGGTGAATTGAACTGGCAGAATATAAAAACAACTTTGAATGAAAATACCGGAGATAAAGTACCGTATGATGAAACGACCTCCCGCTTCCGTGTTTATCCGAGAGCGAAGTTTGCCTATCATATGGAGAAAGGCGGAGAATTTTCGTTGAGCTATATCCAACGTGCGATTCGTCCTTATGGAGCAGACCTGAACCCGTTTGTCGACCAAAGTGATGCTACTCATATCCGTCAGGGTAACCCTGATTTGAAAGATGAAATGATTCATTCTCTGGAGTTGGCCTATCTGTTTACAAACCGGACATTCAGTTTGAGCCCGAGCTTGTATTATCGTAATAAATCGAACCGTATTATGGATGTACTGCGGGAAGATGCAAAAGGCGTTGAAATCTGGCAGAAACAAAATATCGGCCATAGCCAGGCCTTTGGATTTGAACTGTCGGGTACGTGGCGTCCGGTACGTTTGTTGGCAATCGGCTTTGCCGGAAATGTGTATCGTGATGAGATTGACGGACGTTCGATCGGGTATGATGAAAAGAAATCGATGGTTTGTGCGGATGTCAAGGGGAGCGTAAATATAACCATCACTCCGACAACGGAATTGCAAATCGATGGTTTCTATGTATCCGACCAGCTTACCCCGCAAGGAAAGATTAAACATCGTTCCAGCGTGAATGCGGGTCTGTCTCAATACTTCTTCCAACGGAAACTTCGTGCCAATGTAAGTATTAACAATATCTTCAATACATTGGAAGAAACAACGATTGTCGATACCGAAGCGTTGAAGATGACACAGGTTCGCAACCGGGATGCACAAGTAACCTGGTTGACGCTGACTTATAATTTGTAGGAGAGTTGTCCGGGCTGGATATTGAGAATACGGACATTTTATCAAAATGACAGAATGACAAAACAACCCGTCTCTGCTTTGTTTGTATGGGCCTCCCTTCGGGATAGATTGGAAATACGCTGTTCTCGCAGAGTTGGGATTTGCCTGTTTGTTACTGAAAATGACGCGGTTCTTGCGAATTGATATGATGCGGGAATTTTTATTAGACGTGGATGACGCAGATAAACCCGGATTAAGAGACGTAAAATATGTATTAATCCGCGTTTATCTGCGTCTAATCATATTGTCTTGTTTTCAAGGAAATAATAATCTATTTGATATCTGTGTATGGCCTGGTTTTTGAACCATTTTAGAGTTGTAGTCCTGCTCAATAACATCTAAAAACGAAACACCTATGTTTTGACTTTAAAACATATATGCTTTGATTTCAAAACACCTATGTTTTAAAGTCAAAACATAGGTGTTTTGCTGCGCGGATTATTGCTTTTTTATGCGCGGATAGTTGGAATTAGTCCCGCAACTAATTGAAAATACCCTCCGGGTAAATGTGAAAAGGTACCGGATAGTGTAGAATTTCTTCCAATTTATCCTGAAAAAGAGCCGGTTTCTTCCTGAAACAGACCATGTGTATAGATGGTCGGTTAGTAAAAAGGGGGAGATTTGATAAATATGTCACTTAAAGCCCTGAAATGATAACTTTGTGAAAAAGAAAGAAGGTGTACCAAAAGCCCGTCAGGACATTTTGGTACACCTTTCTGTTTATTCTGAAAAGGAAGTTTATCCTCTTACTATTTCTTCTTTTTCTTTATCCCAATACATTGTACGTCCTTCCAGATAAGCATGTGTTCCCATATGGGCAGTCATGGCTTCCTGAAACGCAGCATCAATGTTACAGCTCGGTTGTTTACCCTGACGGATACATTCCAGCCATTCACGGATATGCAAGTGAGTCGTATCATAACGCTTACCGCTTACATAGGTATAAAGCAAGCCGCGCTGGGCAAAATACAATTCGGTTGGAGAAGTGATGGCATCCACTGAACTCTGTCCCGGCACATACGTGTAGAACGGTTCATTCGGTTTGATGATGCCTTTGTCTATCTTTTCCTTATAGATTTCGGAAGCAGGGTCTGCTTTCAAAGTAATCGTGTTGGACAACTCCATCTGGGCATCATGTCCCATAATCACTTTGCCGCGTGGACGGTTGCTTGCCAGTGTTGCACTATACAACATGGTCATATCCCGGTCAGGGAATTCGAAAGTGGTTTGTAATACATCTGGTACCGTACGTCCGTCTTTGAAGAAATAAACGCCGCCGGAAGAAGTAGCCGAGTGGGGGATACCTACACCGAATATCTGGTTGATGGCATCATATTCATGCGTCAGCAAATCGCCGCTCAGACCTGTACTGTAGTCCCACCAGCAACGCCAGCGGAAGAAACGTTCCAAGCTGAATTTGTCGCGGGCATCCGGACCGATAAACCGTTGCAGGTTGTTTGATGTCATGTAGTCGGTATATTCTTTAATGCGTTCTTCGGGCCCTTCAAACTGTTTCCAGTCGATTGTGTCGGGAGAAGCCCCATCTATCAGCGGATATACCCAGGCTCCGTTCGGGTCGTTGCGGTTGGTACAAACCTCGATTAACGATACTTTGCCAATCAAACCTTTATCGATAATTTCTTTTGCGCGGATATAACTGTCTGTCTGCCGTCCCTGGTGGCCCAACTGGAATACTATGCCCGTATCTTTAACCACTTGGCGTACCTGATATGTTTCCGGAACTGTCCATGATAAAGGTTTCTCGACATAGACATGCTTTCCTGCTTTGGCTGCCTCCATTGCCATGGTGCTGTGCCAGTGGTCGGGGGTTGCAATAATAACGGCATCGATATCGTCTGCCGCCAATAATTCTTTATAGGTTTTGTAGCGTTTCGGGCGTTTGCCGAATTTACCGTTCGAACCTTCGCGATACATATTGGAGGCTGCCAGTACGGCTGCTTCGCCATATACATCAAAAATATCACATACGCCGGTTACTTCGATATTCAGGTCATCCTGTTGGAGGAATTGTTCATAACGTTTGTCTTTACTGTCGTTTTTTGCACCTTCAATCAGGCCGTCAATCCACGATGGTTCGGCAAAACCGGCAGCACGCATCAACTGTTTGCCACGGATACCGAATCCGATCATTCCGATGCGAATTTTTTTCCCATCCGATTGGGCGGGAATCATATAATGCTCCTTATTGAATTTAAAAGAACTGCCTAAGCTTTTCGATTGTTTGTCGTATGTCTGCTTCTTATAGACTCCGTACCCCAGTGCTCCTAATACCGGAATCGTCGCTAAAGCTTTCAGGGCATTGCGGCGCCCTTCTGATTGTGGTCCTTTATTTTCTTTATCCTTCGGTATATTATTGTTTTCTGTAGCCATGATATTACATTAATTTGAGTTTAGACAATAGGGGTATCGCTTTTTTCAGATAGCGGTCCAGCCCGATAATGTGGGAAGTGGGGAAAGCCAGCAGTACTGCCAATGCCGCCATTTCTACCAGGTTTTTGTCTATCCATAAATAAGAGCCTTCAAACGGCATCATATATTGTGCTCCGATAAATGAAGGATGGGAGAGGTAATAAAACGCAAGCAATATCATAGCCCCAATAGAAGAGAGTTTGCTGAAAGCACCTGTAATCAGTCCGAGACCGATTAGCAATAAAGCCCATTCATTCAGTGTGTTTACCATGTTCATCATCGCCGGGTCGCTGGCCAGTCCGGCAAAAAAATCAGACATAAAGCCTTTAGAATCGAGAAGGTAAGGAAGCGAGGTCCATTTCGGATTCAGGATTTTCACCAATCCTTCGTAAGCAAAATGCCAGCCAATGAATAACCGCAGTATAACCATTGCAGTCAACTGCATAGCAGAGTAAGAATCTTTTTGTGTCATTTCATATTATTTGTTTCATATTTTAAGATATGCAACAAATATAATATAAAAATGCAAGATGGAGAAAAAAGAAACAATCAGTTTGAAAAACAGAGAGTTTAGGATATATGGCAAAAACGGAATGAAGCCAACGGAAATCGCGTGATCTTATTAATCGGAATTGCATAATGATGTGACCCATGCATTCATCATATTAATAACCTCCAGTGAAGATGGAACCTCCTGCCTGGTCTGCAAGGCGTCAGGACGAAGATCAACTTGCACATATCCCCATCCATTCTCGTCTTCTTGCAGATAACCCTGTTTAATGTACTCTTCCAAACAACTATCTGTACATTCACCGTAAAAATCGTATTGTAGTTCATCCTCAAAAGTCTTTTTCTTTGCTATGAATGAACTTTGACCTATCCAGATAAAATCTTTCAAATCAACTTCGCTAAAGTTAAATCCTCCCCGGTCGAGTACGGCAACTTCGGCCAGGCGTCCTTCGGAAAGCATTTGATAGATACGCACACAGCATAATCCTTCATACGGATCTTCATCGACAACAAGGAAAAGACCGGATTTTCCACAGAACAAAGGAATATCTCTGCTGCGATATTCGTAAACTTCTCCCGTAGTATGGCTCATCGCGAAATAGCCCCAACTTTCGTAGCCCGAATAATGAAAGAAATGCAGACCGAAGTCAGGTTGATAACCATCATAATACCATTCTTTAAATCCGTCTTCATCTTCCTTCATTTGAGAATTCAATAATGAGAGCTCCCCTCTTTCCCAATGTATGGACAATTTGTCTTTACTATTTGTATAATGATTTTTACCGGAATCAAGTCGTTTGTTGCAACTGTCCGCTTTTAGATTTATGTATTCCGCAAATTCAATCTTCTTAACGTCCGCCCCTCTACTGTTATAGATGCGCAAAGGTATCATGTGCCCGCTATGATAGTCGTACATACTCTTTTCTATCAGATTGCCTTCTTCCGAATAACTTTCAGTCATGACACCCGGCGCTCCTTTCTCCGAGTATGGATAACTCTCGAAACGAAGCAGCCGCCCATCGGAGTAATTCTTTATTTCCAGTCGCTTCTGAGAGCCGATAGTCGCTATATCACGTTTTACAGAATCATATCTGCCGCCTGTGTAGTATATCGGTTCGTCGGAATTTTCTTCAAAATACTTCCGCTCAAAGAGATATTTTTTCTTGCCGTTCTCCAAAGCATAAGATTCTTCAATGTAGTAGGAAGGGAGACCTTCTGATGCCTGATATTTATACTCGTAACGGTCAGGAGCTTCATTGGAATAATAATCATTTCTTGTAGAATACCAGTATTCCTTTGGATATACTTCCTTACCATCAATATAATGGTTAACCAGTAGCAGATGTCCGTTCGGATACCATTTCATCTCTTCCCCGTGGAGTTCCCCGTCTTTATAATGTTCGAACCAATCAGGCTTTCCATCAAAGTTCCACCGTTGGCGTACCCCATCGAGCTTGCCCCGCGTGACCTGGTAAAAAATATAGGGCTGTCCGTTGGTATGATAAGATTGATAAACTTCACGAATACTGTCGAGGGTGATCTTACGGCTTGTCAGGCAATGGTAAAAATGGCTGTAATGGTTCACTGTATCATTTTTAATCCCGTCTTTGTAAACAGCTACCGAATAACAGGGTTCGGATACGAAAGCATCGGTTGGCAGGAAATACAAGTGGCTATAAGCACCGTTCATCAATGTATCTTCGTAGAAACAGCGTTCCACCCCGTCAACTTGTTTCCTACAAATACTATCGGGTATATAGTTTTTTAAAGAAGATGCTTCCGGTTCTTTTTGCAATACAGCGGAAAGCGTATCGGGAGTAATCCAATCGCTCCCTTTGTAATAGTCAATAAAAAAAGGTTCCGAAGTAACAGACGAAAGTCTGTCCGGAATCTTTTCTTGTGTCTCTTGTTTTACGGGAGAAGGCTGCGAAACTCCTCCGCTTTTTCCGCCACACGATGAAAACAGTAATGCAGAACCATATATCAAAGCCTTTTTCATTTTGGCATTTTTTATTAGTTGTAGATGCTACAAATATAGGCGATTTTTAGATCGTTTTATACATATTAGTTAAAACAAAGCCTGTGCTCGACAGCTCGGGCGTATATATGCGGAAAAGATTGTTTTTATTTCTTTTTCGGTATATGCAGTATTAAGCGTATGGATTGGTCGTAGGTAAAATAACTCCATATCCATTCAATCAGGATTACTAATTTATTTTTAATGCCCAATATGGAACGCAGGTGTATGAACAACCAGATTAGCCAGGCAAAGAATCCTTGGAATTTAATGTTTTTAATATCTGCAACAGCTTTGTTTCTTCCAACTGTGGCAAGTGTACCAAGGTCTTTATAATGGAACGGTTTGAGCGGCAGCCCGTTTTCTATGTTTATAAGATTGTCGGCTAATAAATTCCCTTGTTGGATGGCAACTTGGGCAACTTGTGGATGCCCGTTCGGAAAATCAGGTTCTGTTTGCAGGCAAACATCTCCGATAGCGAATATATTTTGACTTTCAGGTAACTGGTTAAATTCATTTACCAGAATTCTTCCTCCCCGTCCGGTCATCTCTTTTCCTATCTGCTCAAAATGCGTGGCGGTTACGCCGCTTACCCAGATAAGCGTTTGGCTTTCGATAGCAGAACCGTCATCCAGTAATACTTTTCCTTCCTGATAGTCGGTTACCTTTTTATTGAGCATAATTGTGACACCCATTTCTTCAAGAAACTTTTCAGCATGTTCGGACGCTTCTTTCGACATGACGGATAAAAGCCGGGGGGAACCTTCTATGAGGTAAATATTCATCGAAGATTGCTTCAAGTCCGGATAATCTTTTGGTAGGACAAACCGTTTCATTTCCGACAGTACTCCGGATATTTCAACGCCGGTAGCACCACCTCCTACAATAACGATATTCATCAGAGCCTGCCTTTTTGCCGGGTCGGTGGTAACCGTAGCCTTCTCTAAATTACACAGGATAGCATTACGTAAAACCAATGCTTCCTCGATTGTTTTCATAGGTAACGCATGTTTTTGTATGTTTTCGTTACCAAAGAAATTAGTAGTGGTTCCGGTAGCGAGAACCAGGTAATCATATTTCAAATCTCCGATAGAAGTCTGGATTATGTTTTGCTCTTTAACCACAGCCTTTACTTCTGCCAGCCTGAAATAAACGTCTTTTCTTTTCTGGAATATTTTGCGGAAGGGGAAAGATATGGAACCTGACTCTAATCCGGAAGATGCAACCTGATAAAGCAGGGGAGGGAATTGGTGGTAATTGTTCTTATCGATTAATACAACCTGGAAATTCCGGTTTTTGAGTCTGTTGGCTAATTTTAATCCCCCGAAGCCTCCGCCTACAATAACGACTCTCTTTTTGCCTGTACCGGCTATGTTGAAACTCATATTGTTTGTTTTAATTGTTCTATGTATATATGAAACAATTGACGGAAAAATAAGTTTGTATCCAATCGAAAGTGAAGGGCAAAAACAATGAGTCCGGATGAAGGATGTTTACTGTACCGGATGACGGCTTCCTCTAAAAACATATAAAAAGGGCTGTCTCCACTTCAAATTGGAGACAGCCCTTGTGGTAGTTTTTTGAAAATATCCGGATTATAATCCTTGTAATATCATTTTGAGCACGGTCTGTGCCGAAATTTCCCGGTTTGCAGCTTCGGGAATTACAATGCTTTGGGGACTTTCGATTACATCGTCGGTCACAATCATGTTGCGGCGTACCGGCAGACAGTGCATGAAATAAGCATTATTAGTCAGTGCCATTTTCTCCGCATCGACAGTCCAGCTACGGTCTGTACTGATTACTTTGCCGTAATTGGGGTCTGCATATGCCGACCAGTTCTTAGCATAGATAAAGTCAGCCCCTTCGAATGCCTTTTTCTGGTCGTATTCAACACGGGCATTGCCTACGAATTTAGGGTCAAGTTCATATCCTTCCGGATGCGTGATGACAAACTCATAGTCGGTAGCATTCATCCATTCGGCAAAACTGTTGGGAACAGCCTGCGGCAGGGATTTAGGATGCGGAGCCCAGGTCATTACCACTTTCGGACGGGCTGTTTTCTTATATTCTTCAATCGTAATAAGGTCGGCGAAACTTTGTAGCGGGTGCCGTGTAGCTGCCTCCATACTGAATACCGGACGTCCGGAATATTGAATGAACTGATTCAGTATTTTTTCGTTATAATCGTCTTCCTTGTTTTCGAAACGGGCGAAAGAACGTACACCGATAACGTCGCAATAGCATCCCATTACAGGAACGGCTTCCAGAAGATGTTCCGGTTTGTCTCCATCCATGATGACGCCGCGTTCGCTTTCCAGTTTCCAGGCTCCCTGATTTACATCCAGCACCATCGTATTCATACCCAGGTTCATGGCAGCCTTTTGTGTGCTGAGGCGGGTACGGAGGCTGGAATTGAAGAAAATCATCAACAAGGTTTTATTCTTGCCCAGCTCTGTAAACTGAAAGCGGTCTTTCTTAATCTCGAATGCTTCGTTAAGCGCTTGTTTCAAGTCGCCTAAATCCTGTACGCAAGTGAAGTTTCTCATCCTATAGTGCTTTTTTAATGAAGTGCAAATGTAATTATTTTTACCGTAAATATTCCATTACGTATTTTAAAGTGTGATAACTACATATAGACATATTATTACAGTGCCGATACTGTTTTTAGAAGACAATATCAACCTCAAGGCTTTCCACCCATTCGACCGGAAGTCCTGCCACCTTGTTGCAGGTAACGGAAAATTTGAGGGGTAAAATCATGCTTAAAGGAATACGTAACCAACCCGGCATATTGAAATTATGCAGCCCGATAAGCGAACCGATTTGTATGCCTAACGAGGGGGCTACAAGGAAACGGCTTTTGTTGTCCCTGCGGTCCAACCCCATTTCCATGTATGAATAGAGACCGAGAAAACGCTTCGGGGCAACAAATATATCCATGCTATAATTTACCCCGCCTTTTATATGCCAGTTGTCGGTTGTATAGGAATCCGGGGTTGTAAACATATAATATCCGGAGATAGTAGGGGAAATCCAATGGGCAATGTCGCCGGCTTTCATGTTCATCCCTGTTCCGTTGCCAAATTTATGCCAGTTGAACATACTCAGATTCAGACGCGCTCCGACGGCAACTTCTTCATCACTGGTGAGGACATCACTTAGTAGAATAGAAAATGAATTGGCTACGCGGGAGCGGATAAAATTGCGGGTAAACGGTTTTTGGACAATGAGCTGTAACTCATCTTGCCGGGCTGCAACATCTTCGGAAAGCGGCAGTTCGTCCAATTGGGTGCCGAAAGGCATAGGGAATTCTTTTATAACAGGAAAATGGCTGTATACGAAATCGGGAAGTTCTTCTTTTTGCTCCGGCAAATCGTTGATAATATCATCTTCATCCCCCAGCGATGCCTTGTGGTAGGCTTGCCATATTTCGGTGATGGACTGGCAGGTTGCTTTAACCACCTGGTAAAAGACTTGGGTTTCACGTTCATAGCTATCCCCCTTGTCTAAGGTATAGGGGCCTGTCTTTGTTACCCGGATATTGCGGTAATCATCAGCCGCTTTATATTCCTGCATGTTTTGATTGAGTCGTTTATCACCGAAAGACTTCCAGACCTCTCCTTTCATATTCGCTGTTTCCACAGGTATCGTATTGTAGAAGTCGTGTAATGCCTTGTTATTCATTATTGCAGATGCACTGAATCCACGTTGCACCATTTGATGCCCGGATGCAAATGAATCTTGCAGGAAGTGTTCGGCGAAAGCTTCATAGAGGCTTGCATAAAACATCAGGTTATCCGATGCTTCCTTATTTCCGTTCCGTAATTCTTTCCCTGCTTCCTGAGCCAGATAAACGGCAAAAATATGAATACAGAAATATTTGCTCATGGAAGGCAGTTTATTTAGTTTAGAGAAGACGGCATTCACTTCGGAAGGCTGTTTCAGGCGCCGGATCAGTTCAATGTCTATCATCTCCAAATGTTCTTTAAGGCCTTTCCCGTATGCATAAAAATGGGAAAGGTCTTTAATGGCCAACAGGCCATAGGCGAGATTTATATCTAATAGTTCTTTGCTGGAAGCCCCAGTCAGGAATTCATTCATTGCTTTGGTTTCAAGAGCGAGCGTCCGGTTTGTTTTTGAGAAATGCGTCTGTAATCCTGTTTCCAGTAATAGCGGATTTTCCACATGGTCGCCGGCCAGGCCGCACAGCGTTCCGTAAGTGACGATATTGGGGAGTTGGGTCAGTTCCTTCATCACATATGCGTTGGAACCTTCCATATGTGCCATGTTGAGGATGGAAAGCATGGCACTGTCTGCTGTTGCGGCATCCGGATAGATGCCGTTTCGTACTAAATATTCAGGCATCAGCGACATGGCACGGTCTCCTATTTTACGGTGTTCTGCATAGTCCCAGGCTAAAGTGTATAAAGAGATGGCCACACTTCCGAGCAATAAGGAGCCACGACGTAAATACGTTTGAATAGAGGGCTTCATGTTGTAGAGTTTATTAGTTGTAAAATTCGTTATTGTAGAGAGCAAAGATAAAATTTTTATCCGTTTCTTATCTGTCCGTTGCCTTCTATTATATATTTGTAGGTAGTCAGCTCGGGCAAAGCCATAGGGCCTCTTGCATGTAACTTCTGGGTGCTAATACCTATTTCTGCTCCAAAGCCGAATTGTGCCCCGTCTGTAAATGCGGTTGAAACATTTGAATAAACACAGGCTGCATCTACCATTTGTTGGAAAAGCAGAATCGCGTCTTTATCTTCACTCACAATACTTTCGCTGTGTTTTGAACTGAACCGGGCAATATGTTCCAAGGCTTCGTCTATGGAAGCTACAGTTCGTATGCTCATCTTGTAATCGAGGAATTCCGTACCGAAACTATCCTCGGTTGCAGGCAGCAGCAAGTCTGCCGGATACTTGCCGGATAGGGCATTAAAGGCAGTTTGGTCTGCGTAGAGGATGACATGGCTTTTTTGTAATTCACTGCATATATAGGGTAAATCGGCAAGTCTGTTTTTGTGGATAATCAAACAGTCCAGCGCATTGCATACACTTACGCGGCGCGTTTTTGCATTGTTCACGATTGCCTGTCCTTTTTCTTTGTCTCCCTCTTTGTCGAAGTAGGTGTGGCATATGCCGGCTCCCGTTTCGATTACCGGTACCCGGGCATTATTGCGGACATAGTTTATAAGCGAACTGCTTCCGCGGGGAATGATAAGGTCCACTAATCCGACGGCATTCAGTAGTTCGGTAGTCGCTTCCCGGTCTGGCGGTAGCAAAGTGCAAACAGCCGGCTCGACTCCATGCCGGTCTAATATGCCATGGATGATTTTTACTAAGGCCCGGTTGGAACTATCCGCATCCGAACCGCCTTTCAATACACAGACATTCCCGCTTTTCAGACATAAAGAGAATACATCGAATGTCACATTGGGACGGGCTTCGTAGATTACGCCGATTACTCCGAAAGGAACTGTGACTTTCCTGATAGTCATACCGTTCGGACGGGTAACTTCACTTAATGTCTTTCCGAGAGGGGAAGGAAGGGCTGTTACATTTTCCATATCTCCGGCAATACCTTGCAAACGGCTTTCCGTCAGCTTCAACCGGTCGTATTTGGGATTTGCCGGGTCCATGCGGTCCAGGTCTTTTTGATTTTCTTGTAAGATATATGCTTGTTGCCGTATCAGTTCGGCTGCTGTATCGCGAAGGATATGATTTATTTTCCCGTCACTTAAAGTAATAACAGTGCGTGAGGCAAGTTGGGCTTGCTTTAATAGTTCGTTTATCATATATGGTTTTATTTTGTAGATGAACTGTTTTATTGGGGTTGAAAGTGCGGCAGAAAGCTCTTTTTCTTTCGGACACACTTTCAACTCCTGCTTGCCGGTCATTTATATTCGTAGGACTGGATATATTTTGACTTTACCGTATCCTTGCCCAGTACAAGGAAAATGCCAATCAGGATGCTAAGCCCCCAGTTGATAAGTTGCCCGCTTCCTTGCAGATGGCCGAAGAGCAGGAATCCGTTCAACATACCTCCGGCAAGGAAAAGGAGCAGACTGACCCAACAGAAGGCATAATTGCGTACCGACCTGCGGATGGTAATACTGACAGCAGAGATGATAAGCAGGAAACAAACTATGAGCAAACTGTAAGCAGCCATTTTTACCTCAGCAGGGGAACCCGTTATAGGAATGTCCAGTTCCGGTTTCTCACTGCTTGTCAGGAGTGTAAGGCCTCCCATCCCTCTGAGCAGCCCTATTACAATCATAAGGACTGAAGCGAATGTCAACCAATACTTTTTCATACTCTTTACGTTTTTAGGTTATTAATCGATATACAGATAATCGTAATGTATCAACGGCTTCATGTCGCGTTTTCCGATTAATCCGGCCGCTTCACGGCTGTCGTATCCGGCACAACCGACGCCTATCTGCGTCCCGGCTTCGTTGATGATTTTTACAATATCATCTTTTTCAAAGTCACCGGCTATACGTGTAACGCCGACCAACAGGATACTGGTTGCTTTCGGCCCGAGTAAAGCTTCTTCGGCTCCTTTGTTGATATGTATTTCTCCTTTGGCAAAACCTTCGGAGTGTGCAATCCATTTCTTGACGCTGCTGACTGGTTTTGCCGAAGGGCGGAAACGGGTACAGACTGTTTGGCTCTCTTTTACCAGAAGTTCCGGAAGGATATTCTCTTTTTTACCGTTTGCTATGATTACGGTAATTCCTTCGTCCGCCACTTTCTGCGCGATATTGCATTTGGTCAGCATGCCGCCCCTTCCGAATGAGGACTTGCCGGTTTGTACATATTCGGACAAGTCTTCTTTTCCTCCGTCTATTTCGCGTATGACCGCAGATGACGGGTCGGTTGGATTGCCATTGTATATTCCATCTATATTACTTAATAGAATCAGTGCATCCATTCCCATCATGGTTGCAATCAACCCGGATAGCTCGTCATTGTCGGTGAACATCAGTTCTGTAACCGAAATGGTGTCGTTTTCGTTCACGATAGGGATGACTTTATTTTCAAGCATCACCTCCATACAGTGTTTCTGGTTGAGATAATGGGTACGGCTACCGAAATTTTCTTTTGTGGTAAGAACCTGGCCGCAAGCGATTTTGTGTTCGCGGAATAGCTCAAAGTAACGGTTTATCAATTTCGCCTGTCCAACAGCAGAATAAAGCTGGCGTGCGGAAACCGGGTCTAATTTCCTGTTGGGTTTTACTTCACTGCGTCCGGATGCTACTGCTCCGGAGGATATTAAGATTACTTCTACGCCATGTCTGTGAAGCTCTGCGACCTGGTCGACCAAAGCCGACATCCGGGTAATATCCAGTGTGCCGTCTTTTCGGGTAAGTACGTTACTTCCTATTTTTACTGCTATTTTTGTAAACTGATGAGCCATATTTGTGATACTTTAATTCACAAATATAATTATTTAAATCGAAATGTCAATCTCCCGTTTGACAACGTGTCAACCTCTCGGTTGACGCCGCCTCAATCACCCGGTTGACGATGCTTCAACCGCTCGCTTGACAACGTGTCAGACGAGGCTCTGAGGCACCGTCAGATTATACGCTGAAATGGTTTCAGATTATACACTGAAGCCGTGTCAGATTAGGCTCTGACACGGCTCCGTTAATTAAACAATTGCTTGTATTTCTTATTTGTTGTCTTTATCCCGGATTTCCACACGGCGGATTTTCCCGCTGATTGTCTTAGGCAATTCGTCTACAAATTCGACTACGCGGGGATATTTGTAAGGAGCGGTGACCCGTTTTACATGGTCCTGAAGTTCCTTAACCAGTTCGTTTCCTGCTTTGTCTTTATAATCTTTGGCAAGTACGATTGTCGCTTTTACGACCTGTCCGCGTATTTCATCCGGAACACCGGTGATGGCACATTCAACAACAGCAGGGTGGGTCATCAATGCGCTTTCCACTTCAAACGGTCCGATACGGTAGCCTGAACTTTTGATGACATCATCCGCACGGCCAACGAACCATAGGTAACCATCTTCATCACGCCATGCTACATCTCCTGTGTAATATAATCCGTCGTGCCATGCTTCATGGGTACGTTCGGCATCCCGGTAATATTCCTTGAACAGACCGATCGGTTTGCCTTTGGTAGTATGGATAACGATTTGTCCTTGTTCGCCATCTTCGGCACGAGTTCCGTCCGGACGCAACAAGTCTACTTCGTATTGGGGATTGGGGACACCCATGGAACCCGGTTTCGGTTCCATCCATGGGAAAGTGGCTACTGTCAGTGTCGTTTCTGTCTGTCCGAATCCTTCCATCAGTTTGATACCGGTCAGCTTATAGAATGTATCAAATACGGCAGGGTTCAACGCTTCTCCCGCAATCGTACAATATTGTAAGGAAGAAAGGTCGTATTTGCTGATGTCTTCTTTGATGAGGAAACGGAAAATGGTTGGAGGTGCGCATAAAGACGTAATCCGGTAATCCTGTATCATCTGTAGCATATCGGCAGGTGTAAACTTCTCGTGGTCGTATACGAAAACGGTAGCGCCGGCAATCCATTGTCCGTATAGTTTGCCCCACACGGCTTTACCCCATCCGGTATCGGCAATTGTGAGGTGCAGGCTGTCTTTGTGCAGGTTATGCCAGAAACTTCCGGTTACGATATGTCCTAACGGGTAGGTGAAGTCGTGGGCTACCATTTTAGGATTCCCGGTAGTTCCGGATGTGAAGTACATTAATGAAATATCATCATTGCTGTTCGGATGCGAAGGACGTACGAATGGAGCCGCATTTTCTATTCCTTTCTGGAAGTTTTCAAATCCTTCGGGATATTGGGGGCCTACGGAAACAACCGTTTTTATGGTAGGCGAATCCGGTAATGCATCGATGATATGTTTGGTTATTACTTCTTCGCCCGCACAAACAACCATTTTTATATCTGCTGCATTCGCCCGGTATACGATATCTTTTTTTGTAAGCAAATGGGTCGCAGGAATTACTACGGCTCCCAGTTTATGGAGAGCTATGATAGAAAACCAGAACTCATACCGGCGTTTCAATATTAACATGACCATATCGCCATGTCCGATGCCAAGAGACTGGAAGTAGGAAGCAGTCTGGTCGGTATATTTTTTCAGGTCGGCAAATGTAAAGTCGATATGTTCGCCCTGGTCGTTAGTCCAGCATAATGCTTTTTTGTCGGGCTCTTCGGCAGCCCAGGCATCTACCACATCATATCCGAAATTGAAATTTTCCGGAACTTTGATTTTGAAATTCTTTATGAAATCTTCCTGCGACGTGAAAGTCGTTTGTTCTATAAATCGTTCTAACATTTTTCTTGCATTATAAAATTATAGCCAGGAAACTAACTTTTTCTCCGTCCAGGGCTTTCATGCCATGGGGCAGTTCGGAATTGAAATAGATGCTGTCTCCTTCTTCCAGTATGAGTTCTTTATTATTTATCTGTATAAGCATTCTGCCTTTCAATACCAGATTGTATTCTTGTCCGGGATGGGAATTCAGATAAACAGGGGTGTTTTCGTCATTGGGATGAACGGTTACCATGAACGGATCTGCCTTACGGCCGGCGAAACCGGCTGCCAGCGACTGGTATTTATAGGCTTTGGTGCGTTCTACGGCGATGCCTTTACCTTTACGGGTGATAAAATAACTGCTCATTTTAGGTTCGTCGCCGAACATCAGGGTGGTTAATTCTACTCCGTATGCTTGCGAAATCTGATGTAATACACTTACCGAAATATCCACAGTACCGCTTTCCAGTTCCAGATACTGTCCGGGAGTGAGGTTACAAACCTTGGCAATTTCTTCCGGCGTTATTTCCAACGCATCCCGAAGACCGGCCAAACGCTCCGCTATTTGTTTTATCTGTTCGTTCATCTTCTTGATTATTATATTTAAGATGCGCCAAAGATAAAAATAAAAAGCAAAATGACTAAGAAAAGAGAAAAGGAATGTTAGAATGAAACTTTTGAGGGGATAAATGCCGCAAATATCCGGATGAAATTCCTAAGTGTGAAGTTTTTAAATAAACTAAATGTATATATTTGCAGTTATATTGTAAAAAGTAATAGTTATGGGGAATATATTGCAAGAGTTTAAGCAATTTGCCATGCGTGGTAATGTAATCGACATGGCTGTGGGTATCATCATCGGTGGTGCTTTTGGGAAGATTGTTTCTTCTGTAGTGGGTGATTTGATAATGCCGGCTGTCGGTTTACTGGTAGGTGGCGTTAACTTTACTGATTTGAAAATTGTGCTGAAACAGGCTGTTATGGAAGGGGATAAAGTAGTAGCTCCTGCCGTTTCTATTAATTATGGTAATTTTTTGCAGGTGACTTTTGATTTTATCATTGTTGCCTTTGCCATTTTTATGTTGGTAAAAGCTATCAATTCGCTGAATCGCAAGAAAGAAGAAGCTCCGGCCGCTCCGGCTCCGCCCCCTGCGGATGTACAATTGCTTACCGAGATTCGGGATTTGCTGAAAGAGAAAGAATAATCCATAGTAAAAAGGATGTCATAAAATGGCATCCTTTTTTTATATGGGATGACTATTTGTTTATATTTGCAACTATCAATAAACCTATGTAATACTTACCGATATGATAAAGACTTTATTACTCCCTCTTATTTCGATATGTATGTTTGTGTCCTGCGGTTCGACCAGGTTGATGAATGAGTGGAATGCAGATAAAAACATGCAAAAGGTAAAAATAGGCATGACGAAAGATGAAATAATTTCCCTTATGGGGCAGACATATAAAGTTATGGAAGCACGGGAAACTCCAGACGAGCACATAGAAGTGCTTGGCTATGTAGATGCCCAGGAAGGTATTTACCGGCTTCGACTTATAAATGAAAAACTGACAGAATGGGATTACATCCTTCCCCCGGCCCACAGGTACAAGGATAATGGTACTAAAGACTAATTGGGTCTGCCCGGATTAATGTCATTAAATAACCGGCAATCAGGTAGGTTTGCGATCCAGATATTGCTCTTTGAATATGTTGAAACATAAAAGGAAGATGGAAATCAGTAACGGCCCGAATATAATCCCCATAAAACCGAATAGGGACAGTCCGATAATAACCCCGAAGATGGTGATAAGAGGATGAATATCCGCCATCTTTTTTTGCAGGACAAAACGAACCAGGTTGTCGATATTGGTTATGATGACAAGTGCATAAACGGTTAATCCTAACGCGTTAATCCAGTCGCCTGTCAGAGCCATATAGAGTGCCAGAGGCGCCCATATCAATGCCGTTCCGACAATTGGAATGATAGTCGCCAAACAGGTAAGGAAACCGAACAGGAAGGGACTGGGTACATTGAATATCCAATATCCGAGTAAAGCGATTAATCCCTGGATAACAGCCAGCAACGGAATACCAATGGCATTGGAGGTCACTATCAGGTTGATTTCTCTCAGGACATGATTTTTATTCGCTTCGCTGAAAGGAAGAATGCTGTAGAAGTATTGTTCCATTTTTCTTCCGCCTATCAGCATAAAGTATAAAACTAAAATTAAGACTGCCACATTAAAGGCAAAACCGCTGATGCCGCCCATCAATGTTTGTCCGATTTTGGGTAAAGTCGATACGGCAGACATTATATTGGAGGTGTCTAACACATCGAAACCTGTATGTGCTTTCACTAATGAAGCGATGTGCTCGGCTGATTTTATCAGTTCCGTAGGATTGAGGTTGATGTTTTGCAATTTATTAATCAGTAGCCAGACCGCTAATGTCAATGGGATGAGAAAACACAATATTGTTTCAAGTAACAGGAGTAGGGCTACCAGGCTTGGCCGCCAGTTTTTCTGTTCTGTCAGGTAAAACATTTGTTTTCTGACTAATATATAAATTGTAAAAGCACCTAATATGCCCCCTAAAAAAGGAACGGATTCTATAAATAAGATAATACCCAGCATGATAAGGATTGTGACAAGAGAGTATTTCCAGTATTTTTCTTTTTCGCCCATGTTGTTCTTCTGATGTTTTTAATTGTTCTTGTATAATAATAACAAAAAGAACAGATGCTTGTTTATCTCACAATCCGGTTTTCTACAACTTTATTTGCTGGCTTTCAACCCCCGTATTACAGAAGAAGTAAAACCGGAAAGCTCCATCTCGTTCAAACCCTTAATGGTGATACCTCCCGGAGTCGTTACTTTGTCGATTTCCATTTCGGGATTGCTTTTGTTTTCCAATAGCAGGTCTACGGCTCCTTTTACGGTATGTACTACGATTTCCTGTGCTTGTTTAGGGTAAAAACCTAATTCAACACCACCTTCGATGGCGGCACGAATATAA
Source organism: uncultured Parabacteroides sp. (assembly GCA_900541965.1). Taxonomy (GTDB): domain Bacteria; phylum Bacteroidota; class Bacteroidia; order Bacteroidales; family Tannerellaceae; genus Parabacteroides. Next base: position 32,317 of record UQLN01000013.1, read on the forward strand.
CGTAGGGCAAAAGCTATACCGCTGGAAGCTAATGCTGTACCGGCTGCCATTAACCGCTCTTCCACCAGCATGGCATTACCCAGTTCATTAAATATACGGATCACTAAATCGATTTGTTCCGGCGAAGCATTCCGGGCGGCGACAAAAGTCATGCTGCTTAGTACTTCGATAGCCGTATTAGGCATGATACGGAAAATAGTAGGGGTAACGAAACAGTCGTCGAATCCCATATTTTTAGTCAGGTAGGTCTCCAATGTGTCGAATGTAATGCCCGCTGCCACGGATACAATAATCTGTTTATCGTAGTTCAGTACCCCTTTTATCTGGTCGATGACTTCTTCCACACGCCAGGGCTTGACAGCTATAATGATGATATCGGCGTTTTTAACCGCTTCTGTATTATCCAATGAGGTGATGAAGTCGGGATTAACGGCTTTTACTTTATCCAAACTTTCCTGAGTGTGGAATGTACATGTGATATCGGAGGCTTTAAAAATATGTCCTTTTGCTAACCCGCGGGCAATAGCTCCACCGATATTACCTGTTCCTATAATTGTAATTTTCATAAAAACGCTTTTTAATGTATCATTTATTAAATTATTTCGTCTTAATAGGCAACAAATGTAAATAAAATAATCGTATCTCTGGATTGCTTTTGTATCTTTGCTGTCAGATTGCTAAACTAAAAATAAAATAAGATGAAGAAACTTTTACTGCCTGTTTTAATGCTGGCTTGCACACTCACTACAGTTGGTGCACAGGATAACGGAGAGTATGTATTTACTCCTGTTAAAGAATTAAAGATTACCCCGGTGAAAAATCAAAGCCGTACCGGTACTTGTTGGTGTTTTTCAACAATGAGCTTTTTGGAGTCCGAATTGTTACGCCAGGGAAAAGGTGAATACGATTTGTCTGAAATGTTTATTGTAAGCCATTCTTACAAAGATAAGGCTGATAAGTTCGTGCGTTTGCATGGAAAGTTGAACTTCGCACAGGGTGGTTCTTTCGAAGATGTATTGTACGCTTGGAAACATTACGGAATTGTTCCGGAAAGTGTAATGACTGGCTTGCAGTATGGTGAAGAACAACATGCACACAGTGAGATGGAAAGTGCAGCAACAGCTTATGTAAATGCAATCATCAAAAACCGGAATGGTAAACTTTCTCCTGTTTGGAAAAAGGGTTTCGACGGTATTATCGATGCATATTTGGGGGAACTTCCTGAAACATTTACATACAATGGAAAGGAATATACTCCGATGAGTTTTGCTAAGGAATTAGGAATTAATGCGGACGATTATGTATCCCTGACTTCATATACTCACCACCCGTTCTATTCTAAATTCGCAATTGAAGTGGAAGATAACTGGCGTTGGGCAGATTCTTACAATTTGCCGTTGAATGAATTTATGGAAGTATTCGATAATGCAATCAACAATGGCTATTCTATTGCATGGGGTTCGGATGTCAGCGAAAAAGGGTTTACACGGAATGGTGTAGCTGTGGTTCCGGATATTAAAACAATGGAAACAGCGGGTTCGGACCAAGACAGATGGGTAGGATTAAGCCGTGCGGAAAAAGATGCGGAAATCAGAAAGATGCTCGAAAAACCTTGCAAAGAATTAACAATCACTCAGGAAATGCGTCAGAAAGATTATGACAACTATCAGACAACTGACGACCATGGTATGCATATTTACGGTATTGCAAAAGATCAGACCGGTAAGAAATTCTATATGGTGAAGAATTCTTGGGGTACTGATAATAAATATAAAGGTACATGGTATGCTTCCGAAGCATTTGTTGCTTATAAGACTATGAATATCGTTGTTCATAAAGATGCGCTGCCTAAAGCAATTAAAGCTAAATTAGGTATCAAATAAGTACAAATAGGAACAAAGCGAAATAAAGAAGAGGCTCCCCTGAATGGATTGAGGGAGCCTCTTTGAGTTTATACAAAGATGTGTTTAAGAGGTTTGGTTACTGAACTAATTTTAGCGTATAATTAAGGTCGGAGGCGGCTTGTTGCAAATCTTGATTTAATAAGGTAAGGTTATCTCCTTCTGCCAGGAAGTAAAAAACGGTACTTCCGTCACTCGGTATCATTTCATAAACGATCGCTTCGGCATTTTGAGGAGTTCCTTTTTTGATAGCTCTTTTACCGGTTGATGAAAATGTTTTATCTTTTCCGTTTTCAGCTTCCAGGTAAGTGGCGTCTAATTCATATACGCCACCGTCCGGACCGTCCTGCTGATAATAAAGAGTCAAATCATAAACGATGCCGGGACCGTCTGCTGCCGGAATAGTACCTTTATATTTCTTTTGTATAATGGCACCTTTTTTCGGGTCGGTTTTCAGAGAGTCGCGCATATTGACCGGTTTCGCTGGTTTCTCTTTCACTTCCGGTAAAACAGGAGCTTCAACCTGAACAGGTATAGCTGCGACTTCCACACTTTCTTCTTCTACCTCTACGGGGACTTGCTTGTTGGCTTTCCCGCTACATGCAGCCAAAAATCCCAATGCGGCTACTGCAATAAGATACTTTTTCATTATTTCTGCTTTTTGTTTAGTTATTTTTGAAACTTTGGAAATATAACAAGAGTCCCCCTGCATTTTGTTTTGCAGAGGGACTCTTTTAACTAATCGGATAGATATATTCTGTTATTTACCGGAAGTGCCAGTCGTATTAAACAAATAATCTGCCGGAATGGTTGAGGCTTCTCCGTTACGTTTGGCAAAATAATGAGGTGACATAATTTCTATCCCGGCTTCGTTAAAGACATCTTGTATGCTTTGGTGTAAATCCGAGTAAATTTTTCCTAACTGGTCGGCATTCTTTACATATGCATTTAATTGATAGCAGGGATAATAATCCTGCAATTCCGTTTCCAAGACAAAAGGTTTCGGGTCTGCCAAAACTTCCGGAGTGATACGGGCTGCATTAATAAGCAATTGATGTACCTGCCGCCAGGGAATATCGTAACCGATAGAGACTGTCGTATGGATAATTAATCCGTATTGGCGGGCAGAAGCGCTGTAATTAACCGTATGTGAAGACATAATAAAGGAATTCGGAATTGTAACGACTTCGTTTTTAGGCGTGCGCAGTCTGGTTACAAACGGGGTTTTCTCAACCACATTCCCTGTTGTTTCATTTAATTTGATATGGTCGCCCAATTTAAACGGGCGCATATAGGTTATAACCAACCCTGCAATAATATTCCCGATCACTGTGCTCGACCCCAATGATATAATCAATCCGACAAATACGGAAATTCCCTGAAAAACACCGGAATCGGAGCCCGGCAAATAGGGGTAAATCATCGCAATCATAAAAGCATATAGTAAAAAGCGTATGATATTAAATGTCGGTTGTGCCCAGTCCGGATAAAAACCGGTTATTTTCAGTTTCTCGTTTTCAATTTCATTGGCAATATATTGTATTCCTTTTATAATATATTTGATACAGTAATAAATGACGAGGATAATAAACAGGTTCGGGATATATTCCGCAATGGATTTGAGAACCATTTTAACAGGGTCGATTATATACAGGAAAATTTTAAGTGCAAGTTTTTCCGTCTGTGGAAAAATTGCGAATAGCATGGGGACGCTGAATGTAAGCTGTATCAACAAGACAATGTAGCGTAGGATATTGCTGAGGAATATCAATACACGCCCTTGCCTGTGTGTATTCAGGAACTCATAATCGCGGACAATAATTGATTTGAGTTTATTCTGCTTTAACCAGATAATCTGCCGGCGTAATTTGCGGAACAGATAATTGGTCAGGCGAAATAACAGGTATTGGATGACAAGAACTAAAATAAACAATGCTGCCCGTTTGGCGATTTCCTGTAGGCTGTTTTCCTTTTTTAATTCATTGATTTTATTTTGGAGAATAGGGACGTACTGGTTGGCTAAATCAAAACGTGTCGTGTTCTGCCATAATGCATCCTGGTCCGTAATACTCACGATTACTTTGTCGCCGTACATGACATCAACATAGTATTCACTTTCGAATGCATAGACAGAGTCTGTACTCAAACTTTTACTTTTTCCGATTTTAAGGACAATATTGTTGATGCTTTCAGCCCGGTCGTGTGGAGAATGTCCTCCTCGTTTGGCATATAAAGTGAAAAGCGTATCGTTATCTACAATAACAGGGACTCCGGAGGTAAGGCTTCTCAAGGAGTCTATGCGGTGGCGTTGCTCTTCTCTTTTTAATGAATCGGCGGTGGCATTAAGATTTTTGGCTTTGTCCAGTTCTGTCCGTAAAACAATTTCATTCAGTTTCATTTCCTGAATCTGCAAAGCCAACTCTTCCATGCGGATAGAATCTTGCCGGAGTTTATCCTCCGGCAAGATGTTTTCTGGTACAGGAGACAAAAGCGTATCCTTTGTCGTTTCATTAATCGCTGTGTGAATTATTTTTTCAGCTTTTTCAATCAGTTGTGCATTCGATTGAATAGGGGTAAAGAAAATTCCCGACAAAATCAGAATATACGCGGTTAGGTGCCTCATATCTGTATGAAATTAATTGTAATTATATCTATTTGCCTCCGGCAGGAAGATGCTCCATCCAGTATTTAGCCATCGTTTTACGAAGGTGTAAAGTGGTTCCCTGACCTTCATAAATACCATGGCTGCGCATTGGATAACTGATTTGGGAAAACATCTTCCCATATTTAACCAGTTCGTTAACCAATAGTTCACAATTCTGGTAATGTACGTTATCGTCTCCCGTACCGTGGATTAATAGCAGGTTGCCTTTTAACCCCTGTGCATAAGTGATAGGAGAACCTTTCCGGTAACCATCCGGGTTATTCTGGGGAGTATTCATATAACGTTCCTGGTAAATCGTATCGTAAGTACGTTGGTCGGCAACAAAAGCAATTGCAATCCCAGTACAAAATACATCCGGATAACGGAACATGGAGTTCAATGTCTGGCTACCGCCGCCACTCCATCCGGTAATACCGATTCGGGTCGGGTCAATAAACGGATACCGCCGTGCCATATCTAAAACGCCACGAGCCTGGTCTTCGGATGCAAATGTTCCGACTTCACCGTAAATACATTTTCTCCATTCGCGTCCGCGTGGTGCTTTTGCTCCACGGTTTTCTATGCTGACAACGATATATCCCAAATTGGCAATATACTGGTTCCATAAATCACCGCCACCCCATACGTCTTGTACGGTTGCACTACCCGGCTCTCCGTATACTTCCACAATTACCGGATATTTTTTAGAGGCATCGAAGTTTGCCGGTTTAATCATCCAGGCATCCAGTTCCAAATCACCGGAAGTCACTTTTATGAATTCTTTCGGATTCAGTCCCAAAGCGGCATATTGCTCTTTTGCCCGGGTATTTTCTTCAATCATACGTACAGACTGGTGTTTTGGAAATGAAACCATGTCTATAACAGAAGGAGTACCGGCGTTGCTGTAAGTATGTACCGCCCATTTTCCGGTAGGGGACATGTTATAGCGGTGTTGTCCCGGTTCTTCTGCCGGACTTAGGCGTTGCACTTCTCCTTTTCCAAACAGTTTGGCACTGTAAAGATAGCGTTGTGTGAAATTATCGGGAGAGGCGATAAAGTAAGCTAATCCTTTTTGTAAATCGGTTCCTACCGGTTCAATATAATCGAAATCACCTTTGGTAATCGGTTGGATATCTTTTCCGTCACGACTGACACGATACAGGTGTCTCCATCCGCTCCGTTCGCTTTCCCAGGTGAAATATTGATTGTTTTTCAGCCAGGTGATATGGTCGTTTGTTTCAAGCCAGGCTGCATCCTTGTCTGTAAAAATATTGACAGGGGTAGCGCTTCCGATTGTGGCAATCCATACCTTATTCGTATTTTGAGGACGGTTTAGTTGCTGGATGAATAGTTCATTGCTTTCCGGAATGAATTCCATACGGGGAATGTAGTTATTTCGTGTATCTCCCGGAATATGAATCCAGGTGGTTGTTCCTCCGGCAGCAGGGAGATACCCTACTTTTACGGCAGAGTTGGTTGTTCCGGCTTTCGGGTACGGAAAATGTAGAATTGTAGGGTAGATGGAATCTACATTATTGATAATATCGAAAACTCCTGTTCCTTTTGTGTCACTTTGCCAATAGGCGATATAATTTCCATCGGGGCTCCAGCGGAAACCGTCGCGGCAATTGAACTCTTCTTCATAAACCCAGTCGAATGTGCCGTTTACAATCGTCTCACTGCCATCGTGGGTAAGTTGCGTGATTTTGCCGGATTGAATATCTTCTACGTAAATGTTATTATTGGAAACATAGGCAACACGTGTACCGTCCGGTGAGAATTTGGCAAACATCAGGCTGGCTTCCGGCAGGCTTTTCCCTAATTGACGGAGTGTGCCGTCTTTTAAAGTAAGTACCCAATAGTCTCCTTTCGTGTCGTATCTCCATACGCGGCGGGTGTTATTGTAAACCAGTACTTTTCCGTTGTCGGCACTCCATGAGATACTGCGGATGGAAATAGGCTTGCCTGTTTCTTTATTTATAAACATGGAGGAGGGGATAATGACTTCCCGTTTGTTGTCTTTAGCGTGGTAGGCAACAATATCGATTCCTCCGGTTTGTTCGTTACGCTCCATGCGGCTGTAACGTTCTCCGTCTTTCAGCCAGGTCATGGCTCCCATACCTTTTGTTTGGATAAGTTGGCCGTATACGACTTTTTCTAGATCCAGCGTTTGCTGTGCAACGCATAAACCTCCCCAAAGGAACAGGGAGGCGGTGGCAATAATGAGTTTTTTCAATTTCATTACAGTAATAGCATTTATTTGTTATGATGACACAAATAACGCAATGTTTCCTGAAACGGCAAAATATTTGTCAAAGCATTTCCAGTTCTTCAAACATCTGTTTGTAGACTGCCGCTTTTTCTTCCAGTGGTTTGGGATATGCCCGGGATGACGAGGGCATACGGTATAGCCTAAAAATACGTCCCAGTAAAGTAAAACGGGAGAATGAACCCGCTTTAGGTTCTTCTACGGGAGGAAGTACAGCCATTAATGTATCCATTGCCTTTTGTCCGGTAACGACTATCGCTTTGCAATCCGGTATTTGGGATAAAATCTCTTCCGGATTAAGCGGTGTGACAATTTGAAGGAAGTTATCGGAGGCATTATTCTTTAACCGGACTACTTCCATGCCTGTGTCACCTATACCGATGCCTTTTTCCTTGCAGAATTGTTTGGCTTTTTCTTCACTGAATGCTTTTTTTGTTTCCAGGAAATATTCTTTATCCTGATAAAAGATAGTGCCGAGAATCCTCCACATATCATTTTGGATATTCGGATAATAGAAATTCATAGACCATCGTGCCTTGGGAGGCGGGAAACTTCCAAGCATTAATAATTGGGTATTTTCCGGAAGAAAAAATCCTAAGGGGTGTTGTTCTGTTTCTTTATTTTCCATTCGGATAAGTAAAAAATAGATTACCTTTTGATTGTTTGTTGTCCTTTTCCGTGCATTTCACTGGCAAAGGTATCGTAGCCGACGGCTTGTATCCTTCGAATACATGCCGAACGGTCGGAACGGAATAAAACGGAGAATATCTTTCCCATGAAATTATTGAACTTCTTACAGGTATCAATCGAACTAACCGTACAATCCGCACAACTTTTGTAGCCGTGTTCCTGATTACACTGGCGTATTTTACACCATTTGGCTTTTACATTGGCCCGGCATCCCGGACATTGTTTTTTTATGAAACTACGGCAAGCTCCACAATATAATCCGCATGCGCTCACATAATCTGCACTGGGTTGATAGGTTGGATTCTCCATTATAAAATGTTATTTATTCGTTATCCGTTGTTTTTTAGCATCGTCTTTCGCTTGTAATACAACGTTATAAACGAAATCAGTCATCCATTCTTCCGAATATCCCAGTGTTTCTTTATACTTGCGTATGCTCCAGGCTGTCTTTTGTACGTTAATGTCTTTCCATTCCGAACGGGTAACGATTTCATGAATGGTTTTTGCTGTCTGGTTATATAATAATTTTTTTACCAGGATAGAAAAACGGAATTTCCAGCTCATCAGGTTATCGAGCAATGAGAATAAGTCATTGCAGAATCCCTGGAAAAGGAAGAAGTAAGATTTTATATCGTTTTGTGTTTTACAGTTCTTTTTTACCGAAGAGTCGATCTCTTTGAAGAATATTTCACTCAAACCGTAATCCTGCATTAATATTTTGCGTACGCGGGACTTTTCTGCAACGCCTAATTTATTGTTCTGGGTAGGAACTTTCAGCATTCGTTTGAATAAAGCCATATCCGGTAGCATATTCAGATTCGTGATACCTAACTGAACTGCCATAACTGATTGATAATAAACACGTATTAATGTGACAAATTCTTCTACAGAGCCGGTTTGCGCAGCTTCAGCTTCTTCGTTTTTCTTTTTAAATAGTTTAGAAATTATACTCATGGGTATTCTTTATATTAATTTAGAGGACAAATATAGTAAAACTTGTCCCTCCAACCGCCTACTTGCTACTCGATTCGTTCAATTGTAATATCAGGAGAAATATCAGAAAATATAACCAGCGGATTCTCGTCGGTCGATTTTTTAGCTTTGATTACAATAGAAACAAGATAAGTGTCTGTATCCGTATGGCTTAACTTTTTTAGCTCATAAGAACCCAGCAGATACCCATGTTGGCCGAATACCGGGATTAATTTTTTTATGATGTCTTTATCTGTAGTGGAAAAGACAACTAATGAACTTTTCATCCCTATGCTTTTGAAAATAATACTGAGGACTTCCAATCCGACAAGAGTCAGGACTGTTGCAGCAATACTTATACCATACATCCCTGCACCACATGCCAAACCGATACCGGCTGTAGCCCAAATACCAGCCGCTGTAGTCAATCCCCGTACAAATTGTTTTTGGATAATAATGGTTCCCGCCCCGATAAAACCGATGCCACTGACGACTTGTGCGGCTACACGACTGGGGTCTAATGCAACACTGTTCTCTTGTATGATATCCTGAAAGCCGTATTGGGATACAATCATGATCAATGCACTTCCGAGTGATACTAAAAAATGTGTCCTGTATCCGGCTTCTTTAGCTCTGTATTCCCGGTCTAATCCGATAATGGCACCGAGTACGCCTGCAACAAACAGTCTTAAAATAAAATCCCATATCATCATAAAGTATTGTTATTGATTTTTAAACGCTTAAATATAACAATATTTTATAGTGATATGGGATTTCCTATGCGTTAAAGTGGTTTTAAATACCTAATAATACGTTTTGCAACACATATACTCCGGCACCAGAAAGATACCCTGCCAAGGCTAGGAGCGATATGTTTTTTAAATACCAGATAAAGTTGATATGTTCCAATCCCATTACTACTACGCCGGCGGCCGAACCTATAATCAGCATACTGCCACCGACACCGGCACAGTAAGCAAGGAACTGCCAGAATACTCCATCCTGTACGAAATTGGCAAGGTAAGTCGGGTCTGCGGCTGTAGCGAGCATTGCATCTGTGGCTACCGGATACATTCCGATTGCTCCGGCAACAAGAGGTACATTGTCTACTACGGCGGATAAAGTCCCGATAATCAGATTCACAGCATAGACATTACCAAGCGTATCATCCAACCATATGGAGAAGTTATTTAGAACTCCACTGCAACGTAATGCATCTACGGCAAGTAAAATCCCTAAGAAAAACATTAAGGTTGCCCCGTCTATACGGTTTACTACTTTCGACAAGCGTAATTTCAAATCTTCATTCATCGGAGTCCGACGGTACATAAGCTCTGTAAATATCCATAGAATACCAACTCCCATCAATATCCCCATAAAAGGTGGCAGATGGGTAATTGTTTTAAATACAGGTACGAAGAGAAGGCAGAATACACCGATACAAAAGATTGCCAGTTTTTCATTTTCTTTTAAAATACGAAGTAGTTCGCTATCTCCGCTTTCATCAAAAACATTTGGAGGTGTGATATTTCCATGCAAAGATCTGGAAACAAGAAGAACGGGAACAAATGCAGAGACCAAACTGGGTAAAAATAAATGGGGAATAGTCGATGAGGTCGAAATATTACCTTTTACCCAAAGCATAATAGTGGTGACGTCTCCAATGGGTGACCAGGCCCCTCCGCTGTTCGCTGCAATTATAATAATACTGCCGAATATCCATCGTTCTTTATAATCTCCGATCAGTTTCCGGATAAGCATAACCATTACAATGGAAGTCGTAAGGTTATCCAGTATGGCGGACATAAAGAATGTAATGCTTGCGATGGCTATTAGTAATTTCCGCTTATTATTAGTAGTGATCCTGTTTGTAATGAATAAAAAACCTCCGTGCGAGTCTATCAGTTCGACTGTAATCATGGCACCTATCAGGAAAATCAGGGTTTCCGCAATTTCTCCGATACTTTCAAGTACCTGGTGTTCTACAACAAAACGGATGCATTGCTCGGCATAAGGCAGTTCTGCCATAGTAGGGAATGCTTCTAAAAACAATTTGAAACTTTCGGCAGAGGCAGAAGGAATAAACTGAGGAGAACCTGCCGTATACATTACCCATAAAAGGGTTCCGGTGAGAAGGGCTGTCCCTGCTTTATTGATTTTGAGAGGATGCTCCAAGGCGATAAGTAAATATCCCACAAGGAAAATAATGATCATTCCAGTTAACATAATAACTATATTTAATTATTTAGTAGTACAAAATTAGGCATTTTATCTTGGGTTGTACTCTTTTGTGTATAGTTAACATGTATCTTTATTATAAATGATGTTTATCAACTTGGATTTGAATATAAGGATTTTTATATTCTAAATTATGGTTCATAGTTATGATTTTCCAAAATCATAACTATCATTTGGAAAAAACATAACTATGAATGTTTTTATAGTGTGTTCTTATTTTTACCAATCACGTTCGTAAGGAGGATGGAACATATATATATCATCATCATATAATTCCCTGGCAACAAGATTTAATTTGTCGGTATAATCTTTCGGCATCATATTGTAAATATTCAATACTCCAAATCCTTCACTTCTTAGCTGCTTTAAACGATAGGAACTCGGACTACTGTTTTCATCAATATTTATCGCATACGGGCCCCATTGCTTTTTGCTCATTCCCTTGAATCTTAAATAACCTTCATCATCCCAGCTTCCATAATAAGCTTGATAAGAATAACTAATATATTCCCCAGGATCAACTCCGTCGTGAGAGGAAAATTTACTTCCGTGGTTTTTACCTGTGTATCCTATATCATATACTGTAACAATTTTGTCCGGCATAATTTTCCAGCATTCATAAACCAGGCGGGAATAACGTTCGGAAGAAGCATCCGGATATCCTTTCGGTTTATTTGCGTATGTTACATATTCGTCATCAAAATCTACTCCGTCCAGTCCGTAGGCATCGACATATGCTCTGACTTCTCGAGCGATGTTTAAAGCCACATCATCAGGTAAGTTTGCAACTCCAACTCCATCTGCCCCTTTCATTGGTATAATATCCATGCATACTTTAATTCCGAGTTTTTGCAGAGGTTTGATATATTTCTCATGGTTGTTAAGTATATGTCCGACTGCGGCATAGGGTTTAAGATATGCTTTTCTTTCAAGAGAATCATAACATAATCCGACAGAGAAAAGGTGAACAATGTCGATTAGAGGTTTTCCGCTGTTTTTTAGCCGCCAGATTCCAGCATTGAGCGGATTCCCTCCTCCACGTATTTCAAAGTAGCAGATAGTTTTAATTCCGGTCGATTTTTCTGCACTTTGTATGGAATCGAGTACCTGTACCAGCCAAATCATTCCTCCGGTTTTTCCGGAAACAAATACGGAGTCTTCTGAACTTTTCAGAGCAATGGGGATTGCATAGGTTTTCCCTTTTTGGAGCGTTGTATCCTTTTGTATTTGCATGATTACCGGATTTATATGAGTTTCCCCTGCCGGAATAAATACTTCGTTTGTCCCTTTTGGAAAAATGTGGTCTGTCGGGTACATCCCAAATGAAGTACTATGTAGTTCATTATAACGCTCCAATACTGTCGGATCAATAGAGAACTGTATATTCATATCTCTTGAGTGAGATTTCGTTAATCCGATCTCCATCTGTACGGATGTAAGCGAATCACTTAGTTCTACCACATGATTACTTTGCGGGTTATTATAGTTACGAGCATACATATAAACATGTCGGCTTGCATCGTAAGGATCTTCATTTACCGGTCCGGTGTGAATGGATTTTTCACACGAAGCGAATAGGATAGTACCTATTGTTAATAAAATAGCCACAGGGCTAATATGTCGGATTGTATATCGCATAGTTTTAAATTATAAAATGTTATTCTTGTGTTTCAGGAAGAGAGACTTTATGCCAAATAATTTCTTTTTGGGCATGGGCATGATTCCTGTTTCCGCTATGGTCGGTAATTGTATTTCCTAAACCGTCATTAAATTTCCAATAGGCAATCAGCCCTTCGCTATGTGGATCGACATAGTAGACATTTTCTTTTATTTCCTGAGGTGTTCTTAACATATTCCACATTCGGCATTCTGAAAATAATCCATGTAATGATCTTTCTTCATTACAGGAGTAACCTATGGAAAACCCTCCGGTTAAAAGTTTCGTCGTAAAGTCATATTCCTCAGGACCATTGATCCAGTGTTCCCTATCTGCTACTAATTCTCCATCCAAATAGACACACAAATGATTGGTTGGAGCATAGAAGGTTACTGCTACATGTATCCATTGATGAGTTGGTAAAGGTTGGGAATTTATGTTACAATTACCATTCATTGATGAAATTTGAAGCGTATTCTTAGGTATGCCGGCATCACCTATACGAATTAGGAAATATCCTTCGATACCCATAACTGTGCTGATTACATCATAATTAAAATCCCGGCAATAAAAAAGTGCTTCCCAAGTAAAGGCTGTGAGATGTTGTACAACTTCCGGTTTTGCCCATGTGACAAAAAAAGCATTTTCTTCTCCATCTGCAACAACTTCAATCACAGAACGAAGCCTAAATACATAAAAAATAGTACGTCCTGATTCAAGTATATCGATATTAGTCGCGTTGCTGATTTGGAGGGGCAATACATAGTCTTCATCAGGATTTAGTTTGTCCAGGTCATGGAAAAACAATTTTGTCTCAGTAGAACGGGCACTGTCTACAGAAATTATAGCTTGTTCATTTTCAAATGTATAATATTCTTCTGGAAGTAAATTAGCTACCGTCTTATTTTTTTCGTTGTAAATATCAACCAGTGAAGGGACTATGTTATAGGTTATTTCGATCTCTTTGTCTGTGGGCTTGGCAACAGCAGAACGGAGGCTTTTTGTCATTACACTATCTACATATCCACGTACCGGGTTTATATCTTCAATAGAGGATACATCAATATAAACACGATTATCGAAATCTTTATGAAAAGAATCGTTATTGGTACATGCATTTAATAGTATGATTACCGGAAAAAGTAACAGAAGTTGAAAATATGGTTGTTTCATTGCATTCTATTTTTGAGAGTTAGGATTCATAATACTGATAGCTTCCCGTGTAAAATGGTATTCTTTACCCAAGCTGTAATAATCCCGTTGAAGTTCCAGGATTGCGATACCTGCTTTTGTAAACCATGAGTCGGGCATTACTGTCCAATAGGCAGCTCCGATAATGGCACTCATTTTGTTACCGCTATTATCGGATATATATCCGGTGGTAAGATCATAAGGGTTAGAGGTCTGTGTTTCGGCACTTATTAGAAAACGATCGGTCGGGACCCCGGTTTCTATTGTTTTTCTTACAAATGTGGTAAATTCACCTTGTGATTTTGCAGTGTTGGTAGAAATAAGAATAAAGTTACAGTCCGAAAGGAAACTTTTATCATATATATAAGAAGGATTTCCTTCAAGAATAAGAATTTTGTCCGGATTGCTTTTCGACCAGTCTTTTACAGGTTCGAGAAAAGCTTCCTGTGTGCGGATATATTCTTCCAGTTCTTCCGGTTCCATCGCTTCCATTGATTTTCCTTCATACTTAACAATCATACCGTCAAATGAATATTCATCGGTCAATATCAGAGACATCTTTGTTTGTTGGTTGATATAATCAGTTAATCCTGCGTCTGATACTTCACCTGTGGATGTATAAGACCGGATGATTTGATCGTATCCTGTAAAAGAGAGCGTTTTTGTTGCTTTGTCTTTTAGAAGGAGTTCTTTTTCTTTTAGTAATTGTTCGTTTAGTTCACGGGGATTTTTTAGAATTACTATGTCGACACTATCGGGGATATCGCTAAGATGTTGTCCGCGTGAAGAGTATGTGTCATAATCCAGGTTATCGAACCATGCCAGTACGATTTTATGCTCTGTAGCCTTATAAGTACGGAGGTTTTTTAAATATTCGGCATAAAGCTCCGGATTTTGTTTGTCAATGGTCGAGTGTCCTACTTCTATGGCTTTCGGCTCGGTCCATTTGCTGCAACCTGTTACAATAAACAGTTTTCATAGCAAAAACAGTAAGGTTTTTATGTTTGTTTCTCTTTTCATATGCTTGTTTTTTTTAGGGTTTATATAGGTAAAATCAGAATTTGAATCGAAGATTTAGCCCTACATTGCGGGTTGAAGGCATCATAAAATAGTCGATTCCACGGTAAAAGTTTCCTGTAGTGGCTGTCATTTCCGGATCAAACGGAGCTTTGCAGTAAATCATCCATAGGTTACGTCCAACTAATGAGATGGTCATATCGAGTACGTTTCCGAGATATTTACGGGGAATTGTGTATCCGATGCTCAATTCTTGTAAACGGATATTTGTCGCATCGTACGTATTGTATTGCGGAACACCTCCATCGGAACCAAGAGCTGTGTACCACTTTTGAGCAGAAATCCGGTCGTTATCGCTATTAAGTACGATTCCTCCTGCCTGCCGTGCATCCGCAGTAGTTTCTGAAACTCCGTATTCATCCATTACCGCTTGGGTTGCGGAATAAACGATGCCGCCAATCCGTGCTGTAAAAAGGAAATCCAGATTAAAGTTTGCATAGGTAAAGTTATTGCGCCAACCCATATTGGCTTTAGGCAATACACTTCCCATATGGATAGGGGCGGTATCTTTCGTTACTTCCGGAGAACCGTTTTCATTGATATGAATATATCCTTTACTGTCTTTTCTAAGATCTGTTAAAGAATAGAGGTCTCCCAGGCTTCCACCTTCTTTTAGTAAAAAGCGGGCGTTATTAAGTCCTCCGGCATCCCATCCGGCATCAGTTTTCAGTGAATGTCCGTAAGAATCAGTTACCTGGATTTTAGAGATTGCATTGCAGTTGGTATTTAATACATAGTCGGAACGCCAGTTTAATTTGCCCCATTGGTTTTCAAAACCCAAAGCAAGTTCGAATCCGCTGTTTCTTACGCTACCTGTCAGTCGGTATGCGTATATTTCGCTCGAGTAAGGCGACATAAGCAACTGGTCGGAGGTTAATGCATTATAGTAAGTGAAATCTACATTGAAATAACGGAGGAAACGTGCTGAAATTCCGGCTTCGAAAGAATTGGTTCGTTCTGGATTCAGTTTGGTTACCAATTTTTCTGCTTCGGAATAAACGGATAGAGGATTATCATGCGTATATGCCCGGTTGGTAAGTTGATAAGGGGTTGCCATACCAACAGAAGCATAGGATGCCCGCAATTTTAAGAATGAAATCTGTTGGGGAAAAGGTATGATTTCAGATAAAATAACGGAAGCCCCGACGGAAGGGTATAGATATGTCGCGTTCAGGGTATGTCCGTTGATAGTTTGTGATTGCCAGTCATTTCGTCCGGTAACATGCAAAAAATACGTATTTTTAAATCCTAAGTCTGCACTTGCGAATACGCTCTGGTATTGTTGTTTCCAACAGTATTCTTCGCCTGACATTAAAGAAGGGTCGAGCATTCCCAGTTCAAAACTGTTGGGGGCATTATAGTTCGCAATTCCTCCCGAAGTGCGGAGGTAGTTCTGTGAAAGATGGGAAAATGAGCCTCCGAGTGCAGCTTGGATAGTCCAGTTGGATGCAAAGGAGTGATTGGCTTTCAAAATAAGGTCGCCATAGGTTTGCTTTTCTTTACCGGTCAGCACTCCATAGAATCCGTTTTCTGAATTATTGGTTATATTTTTATCGGATGATGCATAATATTTTTCAGAGAAGTTGGTTCCGGTATTATCCATCCGCAGGCGGGCGGAAACTGTAAGCCAGTTGTTTGCCTGATAAGAAGCGGCAGCGGTAAGGGCATAGCGGTCGCGTTGCATATCGAGCAGGTTACGGTAGTTCGCCCAATAGGGGTTTTGTGCCATTAGCCCATCCATTGTCTGAGGGAGATTTTGAACCATGATCTGTCGTTCCGGGTCGTAGCGTTCATACATTTGGACATTGGTCCAGTCACTGCCGCGCGGAAGCAAATAAGAATAAATGAGCGGGTTGGAATAAAGTCCCTGATTCAGCCGGTTCCGGTCTTTCTGATAGATATATTCGGCTCCCAGATCGATACGGAGTTTGTCATCGAACAGACGGGTCGTATTGCGGAAAGTCAGGTTATACCGGTCATATCCGTTGTTCGGAATAATGCCTCTTGAATTGGTCGCGGCAGCAGATAAATAGGTTTGGTTCTGTTGGGTACCTGTAGACAGGGATGCAGACTCCATTGCTGCTATTCCGGTACGGAAATAATTGTCTTGCGGTGAATAATTCCAGGATGTTCCGGCATTGAAACGTTCGCCCCAACTTTGACTGCCTGAATAAATACCGGCCTCTATATTTCCGGAACCATATGTGTTCTGAAAACGAGGCATTACGAGTGGGTTGATCATTACCGTTTGGCTGGATACGGTAATGGATGTCTTTCCCGCCTTCCCTTTTTTCGTGTTGATTATAATGGCACCATTGGAGGCATGACTGCCATAAAGAGTTGCTGCCGTGGCTCCGGTAAGTACGGTAAGCGATTCGATGTCTTCCGGATTCAAGTCGGCGATAGGATCGGTGGAACCATTGGAATGAATGCCGCTACTGCCTCCACTCATCAGGTTGAACATCGGTATGCCATCCACTACATACAGTACATTCGAAGTTTGGGAAAAACCTTTTGTCCCGCGGATGGTGATTTGGCTGGCACCTCCAACGCCTGAGGAGCTCGGATTAATGACTACTCCTGCTGCTTTCCCGTTTAGTGCGTTGATGAAATTGACATCTTTCACTTTCAGGAAATCTTCTTGATTGAATTGCTGTACGGGATAACTGAGAGACGAATCCGTGGTTTGGATGCCTAAAGCCCCGGTGACAGATTTTCCCTTCTGTTTAGAGGCGGCTTTGCAGTTGTTTTCCTGTTGTCCGTTTGCTGTGTAAGAAAAGCCCAAGGTAACAACCAATGATAGAAATAACTTTAGGTTCATAATTGAATTTAAGGGTTAATATAGAAAGATTAGAAAATAATTGTTCTCCATTTTCCGTTATTAGACTTTTTTCAAAAGGATTCCTGGTATGTTGTAAAAGGATACCTGAAATCCGGTATTATTGGTTAAGTGTATTTTTAAGGATTTGCAAATCTACGATATGTTCTTTTAATATGAAACAAAACTCTGTTAATTTTAAAATAGTCTTTTATTTCAGGATAACTGTTTGGTCTGGGATGCACAAGGCATATGTCCCGGATTATCTGTATCTTTGTCCGGATTATAAAAAAAACAGAAAGTATGATCAGCTACTTACAAATAGATAAACTGACCAAGAGTTTCGGCGATTTGGTCCTTTTTGAGGATATAACATTTGGGATCGCGCAGGGGCAGAAAGTCGGCTTGATTGCAAAAAACGGAACCGGTAAAACAACTTTATTGAATATTATAGCAGGTAAAGAAGATTATGACAGTGGGGCTGTTGTATTTCGCAACGACTTACGGGTCGGATATTTGGAGCAAACTCCGCATTATCCGGATGGTTTGACTGTGTTGCAAGCTTGTTTCTATTCACCGAATGAAACGGTTCGTTTGATAGCTGAATATGAGCAGGCTATGTCGAGTGGCGACCATGCTGATCTGGAAAATATCCTGCTTCGTATGGATAATATGAAGGCTTGGGACTACGAGCAAAAAGCCAAACAAATCCTGGGGCAACTTAAAATCCGGAATTTTGACCAGAAAGTGGAAACTTTATCGGGGGGACAGTTGAAACGCGTTGCTTTGGCGAATGTGTTGATTACCGATCCGGAACTGATTATTCTGGATGAACCGACCAACCATTTGGATTTGGAAATGACTGAATGGCTGGAAGGATACTTGAGTCGTGCGAATATCAGTATTTTGATGGTTACGCACGACCGTTATTTTCTGGATCGTGTATGTAGTGAGATTATAGAGATAGACCGGAAACAAATATTCCAATATAAAGGGAATTATAGTTATTATCTGGAAAAACGTGAGGAACGGGTTGAGACTCAGAATGCGGAAATAGACCGTGCCAATAACCTGCTAAGAAAAGAACTGGACTGGATGCGCCGCCAGCCGCAGGCGCGTGGGACAAAGGCTAAATACCGTATAGACGCATTTTATGAGTTGGAGAAAAAAGCCAAACAGCGGCAGGAAAGCGGAAACGTGAACCTGGATGTGAAAGCTTCTTATATCGGTTCCAAGATATTTGAGGCAGAACATGTCTGTAAGCGTTTTGGTGATTTGAAAATTGTTGAAGACTTCAATTATATTTTTGCCCGTTACGAGAAAATGGGAATTGTCGGGAATAATGGGACCGGTAAATCAACCTTTATTAAAATGCTGATGGGGGAGGTGGAACCGGATAGCGGACATTTTGATGTCGGTGAAACCGTACGTTTCGGTTATTACAGCCAGGATGGTTTGCAGTTTGACGAGCAAATGAAAGTGATAGATGTGGTTCAGGATATTGCCGAATATGTGGATTTGGGGGATGGCCGGAAGATGGGGGTATCACAGTTTCTGAATTACTTCCTTTTTGCTCCGGAAAAGCAGCACAGTTATGTATATAAACTGAGTGGAGGTGAAAAGCGACGCCTGTATTTATGTACGGTATTGATGCGTAATCCGAATTTCCTGGTATTGGACGAACCTACCAATGATTTGGATATTATCACACTGAATGTATTGGAGGAATATCTTCGTAGTTTTAAAGGTTGTGTGATTGTTGTTTCCCATGACCGTTATTTTATGGACAAGGTTGTGGATCATTTGTTGGTTTTTCGCGGTAATGCCGACATTAAGGATTTCCCGGGAAACTATACCCAGTACCGGGATTGGAAAGAGGTGCAGGACCAACTGGAAAGGGAGGCGGAAGCAGCCCGTCAGGCAAAAATCGCTCCGGCTGTAGAAAAAGTAGCCCGTCCCGAAAAGGAACAAAAGAAGAAATTGACCTTTAAAGAGCGGAAGGAGTTTGAAGCGCTTGAATCGGAGATACCGGCACTTGAATCCGAAAAAGCAGAATTGGAAGTTGCGATGAGCAGCGGAACCTTAAGCAATGATGAGTTGTTGGCTAAATCGGAACGGATAGCCAAAGTGATAGACGAAATAGATGAGAAAACAATGCGTTGGCTCGAATTAAGCGAATTGATTTGAGTTTTTGAGGATATCAGGTTTCGATTTATTCAGACAGAGACATCCGGGTATAAAAAGCAGTGCTGTAAAACTGTCCCGCTCATAAGCGGAGGCAGGATACAGCACTGTTTTATTTAGTTCGCCGGTTGTTGGTACATCAGCGTTTTTTTTGCCTGCGACAAAGAAGGAGGCGTACTGCTTTTGGATACGGCTCTGCCTTTATTCGGTTTATTGCTCATGACATAATGGATGGTCGCTCCATTCTTTATATCATCGTAAGTGAAGTATGATTTGTCATATTCTTTTCCGTTCAGCAACATTTTCTTTATATACACATTTTCTGCCGACCAGTTTTCTGTGGTAACCCGGATATCCTTTCCGTTAAACATATGTAATGTGACTTCCGGCAAAGTAGGCGAACCTATGTTGTAAATATTGCTGGAAGGTGCGGTCGGATAGAAGCCCATCGTATTGAACAGGTACCATGCCGACATTTGCCCGCAATCATCGTTGCCGCTAAGGGAACCCGGTTCGTTACCATAGAAAGAATCGGATACCGTGCGAATCCATTTCTGGCATTTCCAGGGCTGACGGATATAATTGTACAGATAGATTACTTGATGGCAAGGTTCGTTCCCATGCCAGTATGCACCGATACGTCCCTGGATGTCGTGAGCTCCCGGAATATCATCCGGCAGTTCGATTGTAAACATCGAATCCAGACGGGCTGTAAATAATTTTTGTCCCATGGCATTGATATAGCCCTGTACATCCTGAGGAACATACCAGGTATATTGCATCGTGAATCCTTCCGTAATATCTCCCCAGCCGTTAACAGAGCCCGGTCCCTGATAAGCTATCGGAGCAAACGGTGTTCGCCACTTTCCCTGGCTGTCGCGTCCGCGCATATATTTTGTTTCCGGGTCAATCAGGTTCTGATAGGAAAGAGAACGGTTCAGGAAATAGGCATAGTCTTCCATTTTGCCTAACTTCTTTGCCGCTTGTGCAATACAATAATCATCATAAGCATATTCCAGCGTTTTGGATACGGATTCTTTTTCTTTGTCGAACGGAACCCAACCCAGTTGGCAATATTCCGGCAGGCAATCATAATTCGGGTTCATGGCAGTAGTTTTCATTGCTTCGTAAGCCCGTTCGTAATCGAATCCCGGAATTTCTTTTACAATCATGTCGGCAAGCACGGAAACAGCGTGATAACCAATCATACACCAGGTTTCGTTTCCATAGAATGACCAGATAGGGAGCATATGTTCCACACTCTTGTCATAGTGGGCGAGCATGGATTTGGCAATATCCGCATTAATATCGGGATGTACCAGGTTTAATAACGGATGGAAGGCGCGATAGGTATCCCATAAAGAGAAGGTTGTATAATTGGTGAATCCGTCTGCTTTCTGGATATTCTTGTCCAATCCCCGGAATTGTCCGTCTGCATCCTGAAAAATAAAGGGGTGCAGGAAACAATGGTATACAGATGTATAGAATGTCTCTTTTTGCTTTTGGTCTCCTTTGGCTTCGAAACGCGCGAGTTCTTTATTCCAGAGTTTTTGACCTTCTGCTTTCAGTTGGTCGAAGCTTTTTCCATCCAACTCTTTCAGGTTCAGCTTGGCACCGTTGGTACTAACCCCCGAGATAGCCGTTTTGACGGTTATCTGTTCGTTTGCCTTTGTTGCGAAGCGGATGCAGCATTTGATATCTTCTCCCCAGGTTTCCATTGTACTGCGAAAGCGGCTGGTGTTGTATTTTACCGGAACGCTGTCCTGGTAGAAACAGAAATCTTTAATAGGTTTGGAAAATACGGCTGTAAAATAAATATGGCGTTCCGGTCCCCAACCTTTTACCAACTTGTATCCTGTCAGTGTAGAATCGTTTTCTAACCGGATATTTGCCCATTTGCATTTTTGCCATAAAGTATGCTTTAAATCCAATAAGATAAAAGCATCTTCGGATGCCGGATAGGTGAAACGTAACATACCGCTGCGAACGCCGGAAGTCATTTCTGCTTTTACACCGTAATCCAATAAGTTCACGGCATAGTAGTTGGGTTCTGCCCATTCCTGCTCGTGGCTGTAGCGGGAACGGTATCCGTTATCCGGATTTTCATGTGTTCCTGGATTCAGGTGGACAGTTCCCGTACCCGGCATAAATAAGAAGTCGCCCAGGTCGGGTATGCCTGTCCCGCTGAGATGGGTCAGGCTGAATCCCAATAAAGTCTTATGATCATACTTATAGCCGGCAGCAGCATCATAATAATCGAAATCCGTATCCGGACTGATCTGGATACCGCCGAAAGGCAGTTGGGCTCCCGGATACACATTCCCGAAACCGGAAGTTCCTACCAGCGGTTTGACATAACGGGTAAGAGGTGCGTCCTCCTGGTTGTTGGCAAAGCTGCTAACCTGGCTTGCACATAAAACCATCCCGGCACATAAAAATGTTCTTGAAATTTTAGATAGTAACATAGGTTATAATGAATTGATAAATTTAACTTCTACCATAAAAAATGTATCTCCTTTTTTAGAAGGATTATATTAAAGGAGGTGAACGGATAAAATGGATTTTTTAGATAAGGACGCCGCAAACTTACTGATAATTTTTTATAATCAGTAGTTCAAAAGCCAGATTAATAACGCCACCGGTAAATAATCTTTTAAATCCGCCCGGAGGGATTGGAGTGCTTTTTCGATGTGCTTTTCCGCTGTCCGGGGGGAAATTTCGAGCTCTTCTGCAATTTGAGCGGCTGTTTTATTTTCAAAACGGCTCATTATAAATACTTTTTTTCGTTGTGGAGGCAATTTTTCCAGCGCTTTCTCTATCATTTCGCTTAATTCCGATTCTACGAAATATTCCCATGTCAATGAGCAGCCCGTGTCTCCTTCTTTTAAAATTTTCTTTTGATATTCGGTCTGTACGTGCAAATGCTCTATATAGTTGAGGCAACGGTTCCGGACCGATGTAAATAAGTAGCCTTTGAGATAAAGTTCGGCATCGAGCATTTCGCGCTTCTCCCAGAGAGAAGCGAAGACATCGTTGACGATGTCTTCGGAGTTTTCTATAGAACTCAAAAATTGATTTGCATATACTACCAGCCCGGAATAATATTGATTGAAGAGGAGAGAAAAGCTTGACACATCTCCTCTTCTAATACTTTTCATAAAATCCCGATCAGCTATCTCCATGCTTGATTTAAAATTATTTACAACTGCAAAGATATGAGATTTGAAAATATTCTTGAGAAAAAACAAAAAAAAACAGGATTTGGAGTACGTACTTCGGCAAACATACCTGTTTTGGTATATGTAAAGGACAAAAAAGATAAAATGGATTTGAAGAATAAAGACAGTTTACAGGAAGCGATAACTCTGCTGAATGAAATGAAGGCAGTGGATAAGGAAAAGGGGCATGAACGTTTTATGGCATACATTTCCCGTAACCGGAAATCGAAACAGCAACGACTATGGATGCGTGTCCGTTGGGTGGCTGCGGTATTGATACCTGTACTGTTACTTGTTAATATCGGACTGGAGTTGTCGAAAAGGCCTTTGGATAATCCTTTTTTGAAACATGTGTATGAACCTGTGGAAGTGGTGGCTATGAACGGGACAAAAGTGTTCTACACATTACCGGACAGTTCAACTGTCTGGCTTCGTAGCGGGACACGGTTGGTGTATGATAAAAACATGCAGGAAGCAAAGGAACGCAGAGTCCAGATAGAAGGAGAAGCTTATTTTGATATTTACAAGAATCCGGAGAAACCTTTTTATGTCGGTCTGAAAAATCTGGATGTGAGGGTAACCGGTACGGAATTTAATTGTAGCACCGACTATCAGGATGCTTTGCGGGTGACTTTGACGGAAGGACATGTTGAGATGCAACAGCGTCTGAAAAGTGGAAAAACCGTTCTGGCATCATTGACTCCGGGACAATATTTCAATTACGATACGAAGAAAAATTCGTTTAAGGTACAGGAAATAGATGTCCGGAAACAGATCGGATGGAAAGACAACTATATGTTATTCGACAATGACCTGATGAGTGATGTGGTAGAAAATATATCCCATTGGTATGGCGTGGAGATTATTCTGAAAGACAAGGAAATTGCCAATATGCGTTTTACGGCTCACTTTGAAGACCTGAGGTTGAACCAGGTTATCGATATACTGGAACTGTCATCTAATCTATCTTCTACTTATCACCATGGAAAGATTGACAAAAATGGGAATGTGATAAAAGACAAGTGGATATTGGAACTGAAAAAATAGAGATATCATTTATTAATTTAATGTCTAATCGATTGAAAATGAAAAAAGTGCCATTTTTATCGTGTTTTTTTAATAATTCACGATGTAAATCATTGGCAGCGACATTACTACTAAGTAGTTTTACAGCGCTGTCTGCAGCTCAGGGAATTACGCTGCAAGAACAAGGAACACCGATTCACGAAGTTGTAAAGAAAATCGAACAACAGAGCGGACTTTCTTTTGTCTACAACAATTCGGTATTAAACAATAACCGGAAAGTGAATGTACGGGTTGATAATGCAACTATCGACCAGGTAATGGATCAATTGCTGGCAAATACAGGATTGTCTTATACTGTTAAAGAAAAGAACCTTGTTATCTACAAATCTAATTCGTCAGATGGTGTAAACCAGGAAAAACGAACTGTTACAGGTTTGGTCCAGGATAAGAGCCATGTTCCTGTAATCGGTGCCACAGTAATGGTGGATGGTACGACTACGGGTGTTGTGACAGACATCGATGGTAAGTATTCTATCACTGTTCCGGCTGGGAAAAACCGTTTGTCTTTCTCCTATATCGGCTATGCGAAAGCAAATATCGATATTAATGACCAGTCTGTTATTAACGTGACTTTGTTTGAAGAAGCCGTTAATATGCAGGAAGTCGTAGTGGTTGGTTATAACACGGTAAAACGTGGGCAGATAACCGGTGCGGTAGAAATGATTAAAAATGAAAAGATTGCTAACGAAACATCTGCTGCATTGGAAGACCGCCTGCAAGGTAAAGTTCCCGGTTTGATGATTTCTACCGGTTCGGGACAACCGGGTAGTAGCGATGTTAAGATCCGTATCCGTGGTACAGGTTCTATCAACGGTTCTAACACGCCTCTGTATATATTGGATGGTGTGATGATTGAACCGGCACAGTTCGCTTCATTGAATAATGATGATATTGCAGATATACAGGTATTGAAAGATGCTTCTGCCACAGCTATTTACGGCTCACGCGGTTCAAATGGTGTGATCGTAATTACCAGCAAACGTGGTAAAGAAGGAAAAACACAGGTAAGTTATAACCTGAAGTTGGGAACTTCTATCCTGCGTGACCCGAAAAGCCGTATGATGACAGGCGAGGAAAACATCTTGTACCAGACTTATTGTGCGGAACAGAATCCCAATTCAAAACAATTTCCGTTGATGCGTTTGCTTAGCCTGGAAAATAAAGAAAAATCAGGTACGATTTCAGGAAGCGAATTGGATGAACTGAATGCCGGAAGAGGTCGCTTGTCTACAGCCCGTAGTACGAATACCGACTGGATTGATGAAATGACTCACAACGGTTTCACTATGGAACATAATGTATCTGTAGCAGGTGGTTCGGAAAAAACGAAGTTCTTTGCTTCCGGTTCTTTCCTGAAACAGGATGGTATTCTGAAAGAGTCAGGCATGACCCGTTATTCCGGACGTATCAATTTAGACCATAAAATCAATAATATCTTTGATTTTGGTGTAAGTGCTAATGTCGGTTATACGGATTCTAAATTCTCTGACCCGGATTATGACCAGAGTGGCAACCGTACCAGTTGGCAGAACCCTTGGTTCACAGCCCTGCTGGCGTATCCGTATGAAACTCCGGACGATTGGTTCAATGGAGATAACCCGACATTGATTACAAAATATTTCCATAGAAATAAAGGGCTGCTGCGTTTGGTCGGCTCTGCTTACTTAAACATCCATTTCACAGACTGGTTGCGTTTCAAAACGAACTTCGGTATCGACTACTACGGACGCAAGACTACCACTACATTGGACCGTGAACATCCGAAGGCTGTAAGCAACAAAGGGTATATGTCTCAGGCGACATCCGATATGCGCCGTTATACATGGACCAATACATTGAATTTCATGAAGACATTCAATGATGTTCATTCTGTATCGGGTGTTGCTGGTTTTGAATTGTATGATGGAATTTATTCCGCATTCAACCAGACCGGTTATGATTTGGACCCGTTCATGATGGATTCTCCTGCCGGTATCGGCGATAAAACAGGTTCTTCCAGCAATCCTCCTTCTATCGGTGGTAGCAAAACGCACAGTAACCTGATGTCTTTCTTCACACAGTGGAACTATACATATAATAACAGATACAACTTGTCGGCAAGTGTTCGTTATGACGAATCATCCAAGTTCATGGGTAGTAACAAAGGTGCTGCTTTCTGGTCGGCAGGTGCAGCATGGGATATGAGCCGTGAAGATTTCATGAGCCAGTTTAATAACCTGGATCAGTTGAAGCTTCGTGTTAGCTATGGTACGACAGGAAACCAGGATGGTATCAGTGACTTCGGAACACGCAACGGTTATTCGAAAACGGCTTATAACCAGAGCCCGGGCTACTATCATAGTATTTTGGGTAATGCGGATTTGATGTGGGAAACATCTGCCCAGTTTGACTTGGGTGCGGATTTGCGTATGTTCGACAACCGTTTGAACGCTTCTGTTGACTTCTATGTGAAGAATACAAAAGACTTGTTGATGGATAAGAAGATTTCACAAACTTCAGGTTTTAGCGAAATCAAAACAAATGCAGGGTCTATCCGTAATACGGGTGTCGAATTGGCTATCAACGGTACTCCTGTCCGTACAAAAGATTTCGAATGGAATATTGGTGCGAATATCACATTCAACAAAAACCAGATTACCGACCTGGGTACTTGGGCAAATGCCGATAACAAATTTATCAATGGCGACTATTTGTATGAAGTAGGTAAATCTTTGGGTACCTGGTATATGGTTGAATGGGCTGGTGTAAACCCGGCAACCGGCGAAGTTTGGTTCTATGACCAGAAAGGCGGCAAGACTGAAAATATTTCGGAAGCTCCTTTTGTAGACAAGTTCAAATCTTCTGAAGTGCCAATCTTCGGTGGTTTCGAAACAAACTTCAATTATAAAGGCATTGCTTTGGCTGCAAACTTTACGTATGCATTGAATTATTACATCATGAATGCTACCCGTTGGTATGTGGATAACCATAATTTCAACGGAAACAAACCGGCTTATATGTTGACAATGTGGAGACAGGAGGGTGATATCACCAATGTTCCCCGTTTCGACGCTCAGAACAATCCGAGCCCGTGGGCATCACAGTTCCTTGAAAATGCGTCATATCTGCGTTTGAAGACTTTGCGTGTTTCTTATACTCCGTCTCGTAAATTACTGGATAAGATGAAAATATTTAGCTCTGCAAACATTTTCTGCCAGGGAGAAAACTTGTTTACAGTTACAAAATATACAGGTATGGACCCGGAAGTAAGTGGCGACACAGACTACATGTCTTATCCGACACCTGTTGCTGTAACATTCGGTATTAATGTTAATTTTTAATCGCTAATATCATTAATGAGAATAAAAATGAAATCAATATATAAAAGCTTTATAATAGCTGGTATAGCTGCAATGTCGACATCTTGTAACTATACAGATTTAAATCCGACTGACCAGGTGGACGATGATGCAGTGTTCAGTTCCATCTCTTCTTTGGAACAGGTCGTAAACGGTGCATATGCTAAAATATCCGTGACACAGATGATTCGTATGTCGTCTATTTTGTCTGATGATGTATTGAAAGGCGGCCAGAACGGTGGAGCCAGCGACGATACGTTCCAATGGACTTATACCGCTTCTACCGGCGACCATAATGACCTTTGGTCTAAGGAATACGTGGTAATCAATCTGGTGAACCGTATCCTCGAAGGCGCTGAAAACCTGCAAGCTACTACGGATGCCGATAAAGCAAGCCTGAATAACAGTATCGGTACGGCCAAGTTCCTGCGTGCATATAATAATCTGGAACTCCTGTTGTTTTTCTCTGATATAGAGAAAGGTGATTCCTATGGCATTCCTTATACATTCAAACCGGTTGTTCTGGAAACTCCGGGGCGTAATACGGTAAACGAATGCTTCGGTTATATGATTAAAGACCTGGAAGAAGCATTGCCGTTGTTGAAACAGACTACTCCGGAAGATCCCGTATATGTTTCCCAGACTGCCGTTAAAGCTCTGCTGGCACGTATCTATCTGTATATGAAAGATTATACGAAGGCTTATAACTATGCATCTGAAGCTTTGAAAGAAAAGCCTCTTGCAGAAATGGATAAATATGCCGAAATTTGGAGCGATAAAAGTAATGATGACGTTATCTGGAAACTAAAAAGACTGGTGGGGGATGAAACAATCGGTACTATTTACTGGAGTGCGGATAATAGTAGCGCTTTTGAACCGTCTGAAGCCCTGATTAACAGCTTCGATGCAAAGGATATTCGTTTAAATATTTTTATCGGCGATGGTGTAGACCGTGATGGTGTTCCTGTAAAACGGATGAATAAGTACAAAGGTACAACGGCTAATGTAGGGCTGGCAGATGGAAAAATGCTTCGTTCTTCTGAAATGTTGTTGATTATGGCTGAGGCGAAAGCTCAGACAAACCTGAAAGATGCGAGTGATTTATTGAATACGCTGCGTGCACAACGTATCGAAGGATGGGTGGACACGGAGTATACGACTAAAGATGAATTTACCAAGCAATTATTACTGGAACGTCGCAGAGAGTTGTGTTTCGAAGGACACCGTTTCTTCGATATGAGACGTTACCAGCAACCAATAACCAAGGTGTCCATTAAAAAGACACTGGAAGTCGGAAACCATCGTTGGATTATGCCGATACCTCTGGCAGAAATGCAAGGTAATCCGGTAATAGCCGGACAACAGAACCCTGGTTATTAATTTTTAGACTTATATGATAAAGAAAATTTTCCTGTATTGTGCCCTGTTTGCAGCGGTTCCCGCTCATGGACAGTTTGTCGACAAAGTAAATACCATTATCGGTACGAACGGCATGGGGCATACTTTTCCCGGAGCATGTGTTCCCTTTGGGGCAGTACAAGTAAGTCCGGATACAGACACCATCCCACATAACGTGGGAGGTGTCTATCAACCGAGGGCATATGAATATTGTGCCGGGTATCAACATAAAGACAGCTCGATTGTCGGTTTCAGCCATACCCATTTCAGCGGTACCGGGCATTCCGACTTGGGCGATATTCTGCTGATGCCTACCACCGGCGCCCTCAAATTGAATCCGGGTACAGCCGTAAATCCCGATAGCGGTTACCGTTCCCGTTTTTCACATGATACTGAAGTTTCCCGTCCGGGCTACTATGAAGTAATGCTGGCGGACTATGGTGTCAAAGCACAACTGACTGCAACAAAGCGTGCAGGTATTCATAAATATACCTATCCCCAGGGAGCCAATCAACGGGTTATTCTGGATATGATTCACGGTATTTATAATTATGACGGTAAAGTGCTCTGGACAAATATCCGGGTGGAAAACGATACATTGGTAACAGGTTACCGTATCACAAACGGCTGGGCTCGTACAAACTATACCTATTTTGCCATGTCATTCTCCAAACCGATTGTAAATTACGGTTGCGACGAGAAGGCAAAGGTCAATTACCGCGGCGGATATGGCAAGTTTAATATGAAGGAAAATTTTCCGGACATAGGCGGTCGTAAAATCGTTGCTTATTTTGATTTTGATCCCTCCGCTTCTTCCGACCTGGAAGTAAAGGTGGCCATATCTGGTGTCAGCACGGATGGTGCATTGAAGAACCTGCGTGCCGAAACTACCGGCAAGTCGTTTGAACAACTGGCTGCGTTGGCTGCGGACAACTGGAATGAAGCCTTGTCCGTGCTGGATGCCAAAGGTAGCGACGACCAGATTACGATGCTTTATACTTCGCTGTACCATACCATGATTAATCCGTCCGTATATGGTGATGTAGACGGCCAATACCGTGGTGTGGACCTGAATATCCATCAGGCTGACGGATTTACCAATTATACTGTGTTCTCATTGTGGGATACCTACCGTGCTTTGCATCCGTTGTTTAATATTATCAACCGGGGTGTAAATACCGATATGGTTAAGTCGATGATGAAACATTGCGAACAGAGCGTGCATCATGCACTGCCTATCTGGAGCCATATGGGGAATGAAAACTGGTGTATGATTGGTTACCATGCTGTTTCCGTATTGTCGGATGCAATAGCAAAAGGACTTCCGATCGACAGGGAAGCTGCATTGAAAGCGATGGAAAGCAGCTCGAACGTTCCTTATTATGACGGCACGGCCGATTGGATTAAGTTAGGCTATGTTCCGCTGGAACGTTCCGGTAGCGCGGCTTCATTGAGCCTGGAATATGGTTATGACGACTGGGCGATTTATCAGGCAGCCAAGCTGTCCGGTAAAATGCAACTTGCCGACCGTTATTTGAAACGTACGGAAAACTATGCGAAGATATTCGATCCGGAAACCAAATATGCCCGTCCCCGTCATTCCGACGGAAGCTGGAAGAAAAACTTCAACCTGCTGGATACACACGGTCAGGGTTTTATTGAAGGAAATGCCCTGAACTATTCGTTCTATGTTCCTCAGGATGTAAACGGAATGATACGTCTTATGGGTGGCGACAAACAGTTCGTTTCCCGTCTGGACTCTTTGTTTACCATGCACTTGCCTGCCGAGTTCTTTGCGCATACGGAAGATGTGACGGAAGAAGGTTTGCTGGGTGGATATGTACATGGAAACGAACCGAGCCATCATATTCCATTCCTTTACAACTGGACTTCACAACCGTGGAAAACCCAGTATTGGCAGCGTGAGATTATGAATAAGATGTACCGGAACAATATCGACGGTCTGTGCGGTAACGACGACTGTGGACAGATGTCGGCATGGTATATCTTCTCTGCAATGGGTTTCTATCCGGTTTGTCCGGGAACAGACCAGTATGTATTAGGGGCTCCGTATCTACCGTATATCAAAGTGCGTTTGGAAAACGGTAAGACTTTCGAGGTAAAGGCAGACAAGGTCAGCGATAAGAACCGTTACGTAAAAGCTGTCCGGCTGAACGGTAAACCTTATGCAAAAGGATATATCACTCAGAAAGATATCATGGACGGCGGCGTTCTCGAATTCGATATGGCTTCTTCCCCGAATAAGAAACGGGTATTTACCGGAGAAAACCGTCCGTATTCTTTGACGGATGGAAAGGCGGTTGCCGATGCATCCGAACCTTGGAACTCTTATGATGTGGGGAAAGTGATTTTCAAGAATGTATCGCCGGATACACGCGGTTCCGGGATTTATGCACAGATTATTCCTAATCCGGAAGCTTATATCCAGAAACATGCCCGCAAGGTATTGGAAACGCTTTATTTCTCACCGGAAGACAGTATTCCCGGCATTCGTGAAATACATTATACATTGAAAGACTATAAAGGTGTTTCAGCCAAAGACGGTGCACCTCCTTCAATCAGTATTGTATATAGCACGAGTTGGATTGAAAAGAGTTTCGGCCAGCGTGATACGGCAAAGGTGGATGATGAAACCCGCGGTGTATTATACCACGAACTGACTCACGGTTTCCAACTGGAACCCCAGGGTATCGGTACATATGGTACGAACAAGACTTTCTGGGCGATGATCGAGGGGGTGGCAGATGCTGTCCGTTGCCTGAACGGTTGCTTTAAGGACGAAGACCGCCCGAAAGGGGGCAACTACAATGACGGATACCGCACCACCGGTTTCTTCTTTGCCTGGTTGACACACAATAAGGATAAGGATTTCCTGCGCAAGCTGAACCAGAGTACGCTAAGGGTAGTTCCCTGGTCTTTTGAGGGGGGTATCCAATATGCTTTGGGAAAAGACCAGCATGTGGAAGATTTGTGGAAAGAATATCAGAAAGCGATGGGGGATATTTAAAATTCTCAATCTAATATAGGGAGAAGGGGGTGCCTGACATGTATTGAAGTATACATCAGTCGGACAGCCCCTTTCGTTTTATCGATTATTCTTGGATGCAACGCACCGAGTACCCATAGGCACGGGGATACGAGTTCGGGCTCAGTGAAGCATTATTGAAGCTCACGTAACGAGCGTGAACAGTGCTCGACCGGGGCGATGACGACCAATAGTAGCCGCGGAACCCCTGCGTATTGGAAGCGCCGCTAGTGTCGAAACGGCGGCCCGCAGCAGGCAAAACGAGCTTCTGTTCACCTTCCGTATCAGCACCGGGGATAGACATTAATTTCTTTTCAGAATCCCATTCCTTAGTTATAGAAGAAACGCCTGCACCAATTGCCTGCCACTCTGTAAAAGTTGGAACACGCCAACCATCAGGACATGGATCGGACTCGGTTTTAACAGGGTCTTCTTCAGTACCGCTATTCCATAACTTCTGATACCAGGCATCTTCTTCCATATTTGTAGCTGTCGGGTTATCCTGACCTTCCGCAAACCTCAACCAATTCATTTGTAGATTAGGCTCAGAAGTACTGGTTAGAATAAACTTATCGTCCCATTTAGGCATACTGCTCAAATAACCTTCACCTGTAGGGAAGACTTTCTCTTTATAATTTTCTTCATCCAATATCTCCTGTTTGTTGGTTGCCCTCACACCTGATTTACGCCCCCACTGGAACAACTTACCGCAAGTCTCAGTGATATCAACATCGGCTGTAGTTGGTACTGATTCAGGCATTCTAACCGCACCTACGTTAAGAGGAGCCCAGAAAACAGTATTGCCATCTGTTGTTTTCATCATTACCGGCTGAATACCTGTACCATTATAATCAGGGCGGCTCTTGATTGTAATGGTTTCAGAATCGTTTTCATTATCTGCACTTTGAATAGTAACGGATATATCCAAAGGCACTTTAAACCTCTGAACAGGAGTGTTGATTTTAAGCGCAATTTTACTGCCTGTCGAAGAGCCTGCTTCCAATATATCCGACAAAGGGTTTTCTCCATCGATGGATGAGGCATTTTTATTAAAGAAAGGAACCAGATTTGTTTTTACCGCAGCCGCTCCCCTAACGTTGAATTTTAATACCGAACGGGTTGTTGCATTTGTTATATCAAGGGTATGGGTTTCTTCATCCCAGATGATACAGTTTGCGTCAAAATCGGCACCGGCTTCAAAGTCTACAAGGGCAAATGCGGCTTGTGTCCACTTGGCGTACAATGTTATATCTGCTGTAACGGGAGAGTCAAAATCATAGGCGGTCAATCTTTCAGCGTCTGTGTACCAACCATCGAACTCGAAACCTGTTTTGGTAGGGGCGGCAGGTGCTACTAATTTTTCTCCTTTATTGACAGTAAGTGGAGCCACCTCACTTCCCCCTTGTGAGTCGAATGTCACAGTACAGGCTTGGGCCACTTCAATCCATTTCGCATACAGCGTTACATTACTCATTACGGTTTCCTTCTCAAAATCCCAAACCGTTGTGTATGTAGTTTCCTTGTACCAACCGGAGAAGATATAATTCTCTTTTGTCGGGTCTTGCGGTTTTGTCACTTTCTGTCCTTCCACTACCTTCAAGGCATCAATGTTGCTGCCTCCCTGGGTGTCGAATGTTACAATGTACTCCGGAATGACAGGCTCATCCTTTTTACAGCCTACGACGATTACCATCATAAGCAATACCAATGAAATTAATTTTCTCATGATTTAAAATAATTGAGTTTGTAGATTAATGAATATAAAGTATACATAATACAATCTCATCTTTACTTTGGATATAATATGACTTTTGTATGTAGTACAAGAACTACATGCGTAGTGTAAAGTTTGCTATTTAATATCCGTTACATCCTTTTTATTGTCACTGAAATATTTATAAATCCCCTTTAGTAAATGTGAATTATCAAAACGACTTAGTTCCGCACGAACTTTTATTAAATAAGTGTATTTTGTTGAATATCAGTATTAGTAAGTGTTGGAATGGATGCGTAATATTTTGCACTTCGGTATAAATAAATGGCTTGCATATATCATAATACCGGTTAATTAAGGGTGTGAAATATAAAATATAGAGTAAATAAAACTGTTAAATTGTTTATGTTTTAAAAATATCATATACCTTTGCCATATGAATTGATAAGCAGGAAAATAGTTCGTGCGGAACTATGGAAAATATTCATCTATTAAAAAACGCTTTTATAGAATTAAGTTTCTTGATTTTCAAGAATAAGAAATAAGGCTTCACAATTCCTACAGGAAGAATAATTGTTTTTATTATTGTGTACCGAGTGTGTTTCTTTTATCGGTAAGATACTCTTTTTACCCCAAAAAATAATCGCAAAAAGGGCTGTCCGACTTTGAAGTGGGCCCCTTTTTCTTTTTTTAATCCCGTGTGATAAGTCGAACAGGCTGGAGACACAGACGGCTGCTTAAATCATATGTCTTTCGAAATGATAACTATGCTCCTGAATAACGGCATAATTATTCTGTATTGCTTAAATTTGCATCCGTTTATATCTGTTGCCGGATATTCCCGGAATAAAGGATATGTACCGTAAATGTGATGAAAGAGCAAAAACACCAATTATGGAACAGGAATTTCGTACAATGTTGCATTTCCTATTTCCTGATGAACTTTTCTTTTTATATGCTGATGCCGGTCTTGCCGCTTTATTTGGTGGAGGAATTGGGCATTAATACATCGAATGTGGGGATTGCGTTGTCCAGTTATACAATCGGTCTGTTATGCGTCCGTCCGTTTTCAGGGTATTTGGTGGATTGTTTCTCCCGCAAGCCGCTTTATTTGTTTGCCTTTGTTGCTTTCGCAACCATGTTTACCGGCTATCTGTTTGCTGTGACAATGCTGACGATTATGGTTGTACGCTTTCTGCAAGGAGGTTTTATGGGGTTGACTTCGGTAGCCGGAAACACGATAACCATAGATGTAATACCTTCCAGGCGGAGGGGAGAGGGGATGGGCTTTTATGGATTGACCATCAATCTTGCCATGTCGTTGGCTCCTCTGGTGGCAGTAGGGCTTTATGAAGAGTTCGGGTTCCATATATTGGTATTGATAGCGCTGATAGCGGCATGGGCAGGTGTCGGTTCGGTTTGCCTGATTCGTTATCCGAAGCGGGAGAAAGTACCTGTGCCCCGTTTTTCTTTAGACCGTTTTATTTTGGTAAAGGCGTTGCCTGCCGCTTTATCCTATATACTGGTTGCTATTCCTTATGGCATGATTATTTCATTTGTCGTTTTATACGGGAAAGAAATTGATGTCCCTGACCCGGGATACTTCTTTATCTTCATGGCGGTAGGAGTGGGAACGGCGCGTCTGATATCCGGGCGTATGGTAGACCACGGAAAGATACATCTGGTAGCTGTAAGTTCTTTGATTTGTCTGTTGGTAACATTTGTTGTTTTTGCAACCTTCCATTCCCTTTTTGTCTTTTTTGCTTGCGCCTTGTTTATAGGCATCGGGTTTGGAGTGGGGGTTCCGGCCTATCAATGTCTGTTTGTCAATGTGGCTCCGCATAATATGCGGGGTACGGCTACATCCACTTATCTTACCTCATTTGATTTCGGTGTCGGTATAGGCATGCTTTCCGCCGGTTTTATAGCTTCACGTTTCAATTTATCCATGGCATATTTGGCAGGTGCCGCTTGTTGCCTGCTTTCCATATTCGTTTATTTCCGTATGGTAAAACCTTCTTATGAGAGGGAAAGGTTGATTTGATGGGATAATTAGAAGTATATTAGTCCTACTTGATAATATGATTTAGGCACGGGTACCATAGTATCCGTGCCTAAGATAAAGTTTCAAGATGTTTTTAACATCTCTCCATTAAAAACTTAAAACCTATTTTAACCGTATAACGGGAGAATAAATAGCTTGGTCTGCACCATTAGCCAATACTCCGACGCGGGCGAACAGCGCTTTCGCATTGGCAACATCTTTATTATCGCTTACATCGGCATTCAGGCTTACAGCTCCCGGTGCAACATTATCGAAATCCTTGCGGAAAACATTGTTTACGTCATCCGCAAACTGTGTTTTGCTTAATATCAGCATCACTTTGTTGATGGAAGCGGTAGGAACAATCTGATTGATTGTAAATGACGCATTCATTACCGAACCGGATACGGATAAGTTCGCATTGGAAATGGTAAAGAACGGAGTCACTTTGAGTTCCACTTCGGTACTACCGCTTAATGTTACGGTAGTTGTATCACGGGAGTTCACCCATGGACCGTTACCGTCACGGGTTACCATTTTATAGACGCCGTCAAACAGTTCGGCGGAGAATGCACCATCTTGTCCTACATATACAGAAATAGGGTCGTGTTTGGCATATCCATCCTGGTAAAGCTGAATCTGGACAGCTTCTCCTGTTCCGCGTAAATTCAGGGCTTCCCCATTATATGTGATTTTACCGGTCAACATCGATTGTGGTGCATCATAATTATCTTTTCCGCAACCGGTGAATAAAATCAGCAATAAGACCAACGAAAAAATATTAGATATAATCTTCATCTTCTTAATGTTTTAAATTATTGATACGGGTTCTTTTCCAGTTTCGGGTTGTTGTTAATCCAACCTAAATCAAGGAAGTTATAATAATTCTGCGGTTTGAAATAACGGGCATTAGGCGACATGAATAAGAAATCTTCGATAAATACCCATTTCAGATTCGTATCGTTATTATCTGTTATTGTCAAATAAGGCCATAAGCGGCGGTGGCGTGCCTGTGGGTCATTATTATTTCCGTTCCAAACTTTATCAGCAAGACGCCAGCGTTTCATATCCCAATAGCGGTGATCTTCGAACGCAAATTCAACTCTGTATTCATGAACGATATTCTCGAATGTAACAGTTTGTAAATCCTGAACACCAGCTCTTCTTCTTATTTCGTTGATATAATTGGCAGCTTGTCCGTTGTTTAGTTCGAAAGAAGCTTCAGCAGCAATCATATAAGCTTCGGCAATACGGAAACGAGGCATCCACATTTCGGAACCACGGCCTCTGGTACCGGCAGAAGGAGTTTCATCAATAAATTTGCGAACATAAAAACCTGTTTTATTGATATACTGTTCATTGGATTCTTTAGGACCATTGTATGCGGTAATAATATTACCTTGTGCGTCTTTTGAATCTAATTCGCCGGTAATAGTTTCCCATGTTCCGTCAGCTTTTTGTTTTAATTGTCCTGTTTGCAGGATAACTTCCGAACCTTTCAGTTTTGCTCCCGGATAAATAACAGTACCCCATAGACGAGGGTCGCGATCCTTAAAAGGAGCGTCTGCTGTTTCATATAACTTGTAAGAGCCGTCGGGTTCTGTTGTTTGTATTTTGCTACCTAGTCCCGGAGTGGAAGTGTTGATTTCTTCATAATCTTCAACCAAGTTCAAAACAACGGCAATACGACTGTTATCGATATCTTCAGCATGAGACTTGGGTGCATTGTTTGTAGTAAAACCGTGAGTTTGTCCCGGGTATTTGTAATCGCGTGCCCAGATAACTTCGGTATTGTTTTCTTTTACACAAACAGCTTCATAGAAGTTTAATCCTTTATCATCTGCACGTTTATCCTGTAATATATAAGGACTGTGCTGTATTACAGAGTCTGCTGCAGCCAATGCAATTCTATAGTATTCTTCAGCTTTATTTGCAGGAATGCCGACAGCACCACCTTCTGTTTTGAGGGGGGTAGCCATTAGATTGTTGTATTTAGCAATGGAACCGGCATATACGGCAGCGCGTGCAGCCAGCATTTTAGCAGCCCATACATTAGCCCGGGCTCCGTTTACCTGTTTTTCAGTCGGTAACATTTTAGCAACTTCCTGACATTCGCTGATGATATAATCGTATAGCTCGGCTTCGGTTGCTCTCGGTTTCTGTAATGTTCCCAGATCCATGCCCGGAGTATAATCGAAGATTTCATCTCCTACGATAGGCATACCACCCAATCCGCGGCACATATTAAAATAACACCATGCACGAAGGAAGCGGGCTTCACCTTCCAATGGAGCTTTTTCTTCTGCTGTAAGTGCTGTAGTATTACGTACACCGTCCAAAAATTGGTTGACATCGCGAATAAAAGTATAATCATATACACGCCAGCGATCGTTTTCAAAAGTAGAACGTTGGTCCGGCCCACCGCTTGAGATGGCGGCTTCGTCTATTACGGCATAAGCATCCCAATCTGCTACATGTTGTCCCCATGTTACGCGGCCGTAGTAATTTGCCAAAACAGACTTGATCATGATCGGGTCGTTGAATATCTGATCGTCAGTCATAATTTTGTCCGGTTCCCGGTCCAAAAAACCATTGCAAGCAGTCATGGACAACATGAATGCTGCTGCTGCAGCTAAAAAAATATTTTTCTTCATAACTGTTTAAAATTTAAGATTTAGACCAATATTAACAACACGTGTGGTAGGATATGCTAATCCGTTTGTTTCTGTTGTTTCAGGGTCGATACCATTCGCATTTGTCAATGTGAACAGGTTTGTGCCTGCTACATAAACTCTTAAATCTGAAATTAGAGCTTTTTGCAAGATATGTTTAGGAATTGTGTAGCCGATTTCCAGGTTACGTAATTTCAGGTATCTTACGTTTTTCTTCCAGAATGTACTGTTCCAATAGTTACTGTGCGAGCTGTTACCAATCAATAACATCGGATATTTTCCCGGGATCAGTTCACTGTTCGCATCCCATATGTCAGACAGGCGCCATGTATCTTCCATATAATATTGTGGGTTGTTACCTCCGTCGTGGAACGGATTACGCTGTTCCCATTCCTGGAACCAGGAAGATAAAGCACCGCCGGTCAGGTCAAATGATAAGTCGAATCCTTTCCAACCGAAAGCAAAATTGAAACCGAAGTTCAGGATAGGAGTTGCATCCTGGCGGTAACCGATAGGACGTTCGTCCATGCCATTGATTACACCGTCACCGTTTACATCTTTATAGATAATATCTCCGGGGCGTAGTGTTTTGTTACCCTGGCGGTCGTTATCGATAGGATACGTAGCGATTTCCTCCCAGTTCTGGAATTGTCCGATAGCTTCCAGTCCCCAGTTGATATAACCGAAACGGCGGCTGATAGAGTTACGGTATTCATCCCATGAGTTACTGAAACGTGGTTTGTATTGATCCCAGTCGTAGAAACGGGCATACGTCATGTTTGCTCCGATAGAATATGTGAATTCTTCAATTTGGTCGTGCCAGCGAACAGCAGCATCGACACCGGTATGGACATCTGACTTCAGATTTTCCCAAGGCAGGTTGAAACCCACTTCGGAAGGTAATAATACGTCATAACGTCTGTCGGGCAGACCATCGCGTTTACGACGGAAATAGTCGAACTGACCGGTCAGTCGGTTGTCTAAGAAAGCAACATCGAAACCTATATCCAGAATTTTTGCTTTAATCCATGATAGAGTTGTTACGGGTAGTCCGCGTGGACGGGAACCGATTGTGTATTTTCCATCGATGACAGAACCGCCGTCTTTGTAGTTATAACCCGGCAGGAAGTCATAAGGGTTATAGTAATTTCTTGTTGTTCCGTTATCATTATAGGTTCCCAAATCGTCATCTCCAACTAAACCGTAAGAACCGCGAATCTTGAAGTCACTGAATATGTTATTCAATTTACTTTCTTTCCAGAACGCTTCTTCTGAAATTCTCCATCCGATAGAACCGGAGGGGAAGAAACCCCAACGGTGGTCTGGCTGGAATTTCCAGGAACCGTCATAACGGGCGGAAAATTCAAACAGGTATTTGTTTGCATAGTCATAGTTGAAACGGCCTAACCAACCTAAACGGGCTTCCGTACGTATGCCGTCGTCATTGTAAGTATCCATTGTTTCATAATCAATCAGATGCAATGAGTTGGCTGTAGGTATGGAGTGTAACCATGAATAGGGCTTGTCTGTCTTTATAGCTTCCAGTCCGACTACGGCTCCTACTGTATGTTCTCCGAACTTTTTGTTGTATGATAACTGAACACTGGAGTTTACGGTTTCAGTATGACCGACCTGACGTTCGCGCCACGGGTTTGTATTTTCAAACATGACCGGGTAAGTGTCGGTTTCTTCATCATAACTGTATAGTTTGTAGGTGTATTCCTGATTGTTTTTATTTTGATAAGCTAAATAATAACCAACCAAAGCCTTTGCTTTCAAACCATCGATGATGTCATATTCGGCTGTTGCCTGTAACTGTGCTACGCGCCATGTTTCTTCAAATTTACCGGACAAATCGTATGTCAGCCATGCGAAGTTTGTTTCTGTACTGGATGAAGTTTGTGTCGGGTACTTCGGATTATCGTTCGCAAACGGACGTTTTGTCGGCAAGTTACGGTAAGTACCGAAGCGCGGCAACCAGTAGTCATCCACACCGGGAACACCCGGGTTTACACGTTTTTCAATACGGCCGTTCATCGTAGCTCCTACTTTTAAACGGCTGTTGATTTGGGCATCGATGTTCATCTGTACGTTTGTACGTTCGAATCCGCCATAGTTTACAATCATTGCATCCTGGTTCAGGTGGCCGACAGATACATAGTAGTTGATTTTGTCTGAACCACCGGATATATTGGCATTAACATAGTATTGGGGAGCAGTTTCCCAGATGTAGTCATACCAGTCGAAAGGCACATAGCCTTTTTCAGTACCCTGAGTCCATTTTTCCAAATCCGTTTTACTGTAAGTATAATCCGTTTTGCCTTGTACGGTTTCTGACTGGATATAGTTGGTGATGTAAGTGGTTGCATCTGCCGGTTTCGGGAATCTGGACATGCTTTGCCAACCGTAATAACCATTGATAGACACTGTATTCTTTGTGTTTTTTCTACCTTTTTTGGTTGTTACAACAACTACACCATTTGCCGCACGTACACCATAAATAGAGGCAGAGGCATCTTTCAGGATGGTGATATTATCAATATCATTGAAGTCAATGTTGTTGAACTGGCCTTCGTCAGACTGGATACCGTCGATTACGTATAACGGAGTACCCATGTTACGGATTTGCATGCTGGTTGATGCACCCGGGCGTCCGTCTGTCTGGCGTGTGTTCAAACCTGCAATTTTACCAACCAAGGCACCTGATGCGGTAGAAGCGACGGAACGGCTGATATCGTCACTTCCAACGGCAGTAATAGCACCTGTTAAAGTCGCTTTTTTCTGTGACAAACCGAAACCTGTTACAACCACTTCTTCCAGTGCTTGTGAGTCTTCTTTTAATGCGACTTTTATCTGGCTTCCCTTAGCAGCTACTTGCTGGGTGATATAACCGATAAAAGAAATTTCTAAAGTAGCGTTTGCCGGAACTTCCAATGAGAATTCTCCGTTTGCATCGGTTACGGTTCCGTTTGTGGTTCCTTTTTCAATAACATTAGCTCCGATAACCGGTTCGCCTAAGTTATCGACAACAACGCCTTTTATTATTTTCTGCTGTTGTGTTTCTGCTGTTGCAGAGGGGCCCGTAGTAGTACCCAGTTTAGATACTTTTTTTTCTGCCGGTAACAGAATAATCTGGTTGTTGGAAACTTCGTAAGTGAGTCCCGTGGATTTTAAAATGTTATTCAAAACTTCGCTGACTGTTTTATTTTTTGCATTTAAGCTCACCCGGTGGGATAAATCAACTTTGTTTTCATCATAGAAGAAAGAGTATCCACTCGCTTTCTCTATCTGGTTGAGTGCATCGCTCAACAATACATTTTCTAATTGAATAGAAATAGAACGGGCCTGACCTTTTGCATAGGTCGAACCATAGACGCTGGTTAACAAGCAAAAAATGCTAATAAACAGTGGAATTCTCCATATCTTTCCACTGACATAATAGAACATTCGTTTCTTCATAACTCCTGTTTTAAGATTTGTTTTTGAATAGATGATTAATTAAATGAAACTAAAAACTAAATAGGTGTTTTTTCATATTTACATTCTCATAGGCAACTTAGATTTAAATGATTTTACTTTCGTTTTATTCGAACTATGTTTTTTTCATCAAAACTGTATCGTATCGGATTGGCTCGTGCCATCAGACGGAGTATTTCTTCCAGCGGTTCGTTTTTAACTGAAAAAGTATATGCCTGATTCTCTGGTATTGATGGGTCCAATATGATCTTTACACCATACCATTTTGATAAAAACTTTGTTAGTTCTTTGATTGATTTTCGTTCGAAATGAATGGTTTCATTCGCCCACATGGCGGCGAATGCCACATCGCTTTTCCTGATTTTGATATTCCCGTCTTTTTTGGAATAAACAGCCTTTTCACCGGGTATTATTTCTTTTGTCATGGTGGCGCTTTTAACGGAAACGGAACCGGATAGCAGGCTTACGCTGACATCCGGTTTATTGTTTCTGGCTTCAACATTAAAGGCTGTACCATGGACTTTGACATCCAATCCTCCGCTTTTTACGATAAAAGGGCGCTTCGGGTCTTTTTTGACTTCAAAATAAGCTTCTCCGTTTAGTTTGACATTCCGGGTTTTGCTCCATGCCGTAGCCGTATATTCTAAAGTGGATTCGGCATTCAGCCAGACATAAGTACCATCGGGCAGTATGACTTTGGATTTGCCCCCTAAGGAACTATAAGTTTGTACTATTGTATTGGCTTGGAAATATTCGCTTGCCATATAACCCGTAGTGGACAGCAGGATAATAAGTAATAGGGAAGCCACTCCGGATAGCCAGCGGAAATTCGTTAAAGAGAACTGGATTGTCCTGGGTTGGCTCTTCTTCATTCTTCGCTCCATCTTTACCCATAGGGCATCAGCATCCGATTTATAGTTGAGCCCATCCTGTATAATAGACATCCAGAGCGTTTCCAGTTCATTGTAAACACTCCGGTTCTTTTCTTCGGCAAGCCATAGGTTTAACGAGGTTTGCTCATCCGAAGAGATCTCGTCTTTGAACTTTTTTATAATAATATCCCAGGGTATACGTTTGTCCATATTTTTATTTTCTAGAGAGTGAGACTCAAAAAGGACAGGCACCCCTTAAATGAAAAGTGGTTTTTTTTGTATTTTTTTTGAAAAAACTTGTTTTTGGTGTAGAAATCAGTAACATAATCATCCTGTATATTATCCGGCTGTTTCCAAACCGGATATCATAAACTAAAGAAGCGTGGAAACTGTTGATATATTGACTTTGAGGCTCTGGACAGCCTTACGACCATATATACAACAGCCCACGCCCTTTATCTTGATATACAGATGATAATTCTGAATATAACAAGAAAAGAGCATGAACGTTTGCTGCTTTATCCGGTCGTAGTGAAATTGTCCAGATTCCAAAGTCGGATAATATCTTAAACGCTTATGCTTTTACTAAAATGATGTACATTGGAACAAC
The DNA here is from genome assembly GCA_900541965.1 of uncultured Parabacteroides sp. Classification (GTDB taxonomy): domain Bacteria; phylum Bacteroidota; class Bacteroidia; order Bacteroidales; family Tannerellaceae; genus Parabacteroides. Next base: position 75,433 of record UQLN01000013.1, read on the forward strand.
GCTTTGCAAATCAATGTATGGTGCAAAGATAAGCGTAAGATTTTAATATCTTTTATATAAGACTCGAAAACTCCTGTTTACCCTTAAAACAAAGGTATAAATGATAAATAATGTTGTATATTTGCGGCGATTTTACAAATAATGAATAACACAAATATGAAACAACAGCTTAATCTGGTATCTAATGCTACCTTGAAAAGAAATGCCGTGGATTATACCTTAATAGTCATCGGCGCATTTTTGCAAGCATTGAGTTATGTGCTTTTCCTTGCTCCTTATAAGATTGTTCCCGGAGGAGTATATGGTATCTCTATTGTGATACATTATGTGACGAAAGGCTTATTTTCATTTATGCCGGAAGGATTGCCTATGGGGGTTACTGCGCTTTGCTTTAATATACCGCTGATGATTCTTGCCATGAAGAAAATAGGTTTGTCATCCGGCCCGAAAACGATTGTCACTTTTCTGCTGATTTCAATCTTTACAGACAGTTTATCCTATTTATGCGGAAGCCAGCCTCTGGTAGAGAATGATAGTTTTATTGCCTGTTTTTACGGAGGTGCCATATTGGGTATCGGGGTGACCTGTGTGTTCCGTGCTCAAAGTACCAGTGCGGGAACAGACGTATTGGCACGTGTCATTGCAAACAACTCGAACCTGAAAGTCAGCAATATGATTATTGTGCTCGACTCCGCTGTTGTTATGCTGGGGCTGATTGTATTCCGCGATTGGGCTGTTCCTTTGTATTCATGGTTCGCGATTTTCGTATATGGAAAGATTGTCGAGATGTTCCAGACCGAAAACCCCAACCGTGCCGTATTTATCGTCTCCAGGAAAACTCAGGAAATCAAAGATTTAATAGTCGGAAAAATGGGGATGCGGGGAACATTCCTGCATGGCCGTGGCATGTATGAAGGAAAAGAAAGAGAAATCATATTTACAATTGCAGAACGTAAAGACCTTCCCCGTTTGAAAGACGAAGTGAAAGATATAGACCCGCAGGCATTTATTTCAACCATGCATGCCAGTAAGGATGCTCCGCGTCCGGGTATCTGATTTGTTTAAAAAGCGAATTGAAAATTGAAAATTAGTTTCACTCTGTGACTCTTAAGGGGATTTAATTTTCAATTTTCAATTTCCAATTCTCAATTAATTCCTATCTTTGCGGCATTAAAAACTAACAGTAATAGTAATGCCTAATATTTCACAACGGGGAGTCAGCATGCCGGCTTCTCCTATCAGAAAGCTCGTTCCGTTAGCCAACCAGGCTAAGGCCAAAGGTCTCAAGGTGTATCATCTTAATATCGGCCAGCCCGATTTACCTACACCCGAAGTCGCGATGGAAGCGATGCGCCATGTGGACCGTAAGGTGTTGGAATATTCTCCCAGTGAAGGTATCCGCAGTTTCAGGGAAAAATTGGTGAAATATTATGCCAAATTCAACATCAATGTAGATGTAGACGATATTATTATTACTACCGGAGGTTCGGAAGCCGTATTTTTCTCTTTTATGGCTTGCCTGGATCCGGGCGATGAGATAATCGTGCCGGAACCTGCTTATGCCAACTATATGGCTTTTGCGATCTCATGCGGCGCCGTTATCAAAACAGTAGCTTCTACCATTGACGAAGGGTTTGCCCTTCCTTCCGTAGAAAAGTTTGAAGAACTGATTACCCCACGTACCAAAGCGATTCTGATTTGTAACCCGAATAATCCGACAGGTTACCTCTATACCCAAAAAGAGATGGACCAGATTCGTGATATGGTAAAGAAATACGATTTATTCCTGTTTTCGGACGAAGTATACCGTGAGTTCTGCTATACCGGTGCTCCGTATATTTCGGCATTCCATTTGAAAGGTATCGAGAACAATGTGGTATTGGTCGATTCCGTTTCCAAGCGTTACAGCGAATGCGGTATCCGCATCGGTGCACTGATTACCAAAAACAAGTTGGTAAAGGAAAACGTAATGAAATGGTGCCAGGCTCGTCTGAGTCCGCCATTGATCGGTCAGATTGTGGCAGAAGCCTCATTGGATACGCCGGAAGAGTATATGCTGGATGTCTATAACGAATATGTGGAACGCCGTAAATTCCTGATTGACGGCTTGAACCGTATTCCCGGTTGCTATTCTCCGATTCCTATGGGTGCTTTCTATACCGTGGCAAAACTGCCGGTGGATGATGCTGATAAATTCTGTGCATGGTGTCTGGGCGAGTTCGAGTATGAAGGACAAACCGTTATGATGGCGCCGGCTTCCGGCTTCTATACGACTCCGGGACTTGGCAGGAATGAAGTCCGTATCGCATATGTGTTAAAGAAAGAAGACCTGGCAAAAGCGCTCATTGTTCTTCAAAAAGCATTGGAAGCTTATCCGGGAAGAGTAATGGAATGAACCTCGAATTATTCATTGCAAAAAGAATCCATTTTAGTAAGGAGGGAAACAATCAGGCTACCCCTCCCGTAGTCCGTATTGCCATTATCGGCATTGCGTTGGGACTGACTGTAATGATACTGTCCGTTGCGATAGTCATTGGTTTCAAGAAAGAAATACGCAATAAAGTCATTGGTTTCGGTTCCCATATCCAGATTACGAATTTCGATAGCAATACCTCTTACGAATCGACTCCGATAGCTGTGAGCGATTCGCTCCTGCAACATTTAAAATTATTTCCGGGTATTCGCCATGTGGAGGCTTTTGCCACTAAACCGGGCATTCTGAAAACAGATACGGATTTCCAGGGAATCGTGTTGAAAGGAGTGGATACGGATTATGACTGGACATTCTTCCGCAATAACCTGAAAGAAGGAGAATTGCTGTCGTTGAGTCCGGATAAGGTATCGACAGATGTTGTGATTTCCCGTTACCTTGCAGACCTGCTGGGGCTGAAAGTGGGAGATTCTTTTCTGACTTATTTCGTGCAGGAAGATGTCCGTGCCCGTAAATTCCATATTTCTGGTATTTACGAAACCGGTTTTCTCGACTACGATAAGATTTTTGTAATAACCGATATCCGGCAAATCCGTCGTCTGAACGGATGGGCGCAGGACGAAGTAAGTGGTTTGGAACTGTTGGTCGATAATTACAATCATCTCGACCAGACGGCAGAAGACCTCTATTTCGATATGGCGGAAAAGAAAGACCGGCAGGGAAACACTTATTATACCCGTTCCATTAAAGAAATGAACCCGATGATATTCGACTGGCTGGAAGTGCAGGACATCAATGTTGTTGTTATCCTGGTATTGATTTTGGCTGTAGCCGGTTTTACCATGATTTCAGGTTTGCTTATTATTATTCTGGAACGTACCAATATGATCGGCATATTAAAAGCATTGGGGCAGAACAATGCGAGCATCCGCAAAATCTTTTTATATATTTCATTCTTCCTGATAGGAAAAGGTATGCTTTGGGGAAATGTAATCGGCATTACATTGTGTGTGGTACAATCTTGTTTCCATGTAGTGAGCCTCGATCCTTCCACTTATTATCTGGATGCTGTGCCTATCGACCTGAATATTGGAGCACTTCTCCTTTTAAATCTGGGAACTTTATGTGCGGCAATGCTCATGATGTTGGGACCGTCTTACCTGATTACGAAGATAGACCCGGCAAAAAGCATCCGGTTCGAATAACTTAAATCCAGGAAGTATAATCCCTCTTCCCTTTGAAATTCCTGTAAATATGGATGTATAAATCGTATGCAATCAGATTTATTTCCAGTAAAGGCAACCAGGCGGTCAATGGTTGCTGATGGAGCAGTATGGCTGCTTTACGGAATACATTTATTCTTACGGCACAGCGGATAATGAGCAGTAACCCAGCAAACAAAGCAACCAGCCAGTTCCCCAATATACCCGTGACAATGGAAACTGAAGCGGCTATCAGGAATAGCAGGTACCCATATACCTCCATTTGGTAAAAGGCAAGCTGGAATCCTTTATAATAAGGCTGTGTGGCAGCGCGAGATACTTTTATCCCTTTCCAGGTTTCGTAGTCTTCCATCTCTCCTGTTTCCATAAGGCTGTTTGCCGAATATTCCACCTGCGTATTTTCAGGAGTTGCCGCATTGTTGACAAACAGGTCGTCTGCCCCGGCATGGAGATTCAACGATTTGCTGAACCCCTTTTGGGAAAAGAATAATTCCTTGCGGTAAGAGAGGTTGCAGCCGTTGCCGGAGTAAGGATGCCGGGCGAGGGCTGAAGATAGATACCTGAGTCCGTTCTGTAAATTATCATAGGCAATCATTTTGTGCATCATGCCCTTGTGGTATGGATAGGAGCAAAACCCTAACCGGATTTCGGTTTGTTTGGTGTACCCCCTTGTCATGGAGCTTATCCACTGGTCACTTACCGGATAGCATCCCGATTCCGTGAAAAGCAACGTATCGTATTTAGCCGCTTTGATGCCCATGGTCAGTGCCAGTTTCTTGTGGCTCAGATATTGGGTGTCGTTGGGAACGAATGTATAATAGAGATGTTTGTATTCGCTGGAGAGGATTTTCAATACATCTTCACTTTCATCGTCGGAACCGTCATTTACAACAATAACTTCATATTCCGGATAGTCCTGGGTAAGTAACGCAGGAAGGTTCTTTTTCAGATTTTCCGGTTCTCCGTGTGTGTATACGATAATAGAGACGGGGACATTTCTTCCGGTTGTTGTCCTTTCATCCCTTTCTGCATTTTTTACCGCACGGACCGGGCGTGCATAAGCAACCAAAGCATAAAGTAGCTGGATAACAAATAATCCCCCGGTAATGCAGGCCAGGCATATTTCAAGGGAAGAGAGTGTAAGTAAATTTTCGCTCATCGACTAAATAGTTGACAATTGACAATTGACAGGTGACAGTTAAAGTCGAGAATAATTGTCAACTGTCACTTGTCAACCGTCCACTGTTAAAGTGTGTCTGAATAATAAGCCTTCGGCAATTTCCGGCAGTTGTATTGGGAAGCCATTACCTCTCCATAGGCACCGGCTGAACGCAACGCTATCAGGTCGCCGCGATGGGCTTTATTCAGTTCTATATCTTTTCCGAAAACGTCGGACGATTCACAAATCGGACCAACCACGTCATAAGCTTCCACCGCATCGTTACTGGAAATATTTTCTATCCGGTGGTAAGCGTCATACATTGCCGGACGGATTAGTTCGGTAAAGCCGGCATCAAGAATACAGAAATTCTTTGTTTCCCCTTCTTTTACATAGAGAACTCTGGAGATCAGCGTGCCACATTGTGCAACGATAGAGCGTCCCGGTTCGAAATGTACCTGTTGTCCGGGGCGAACCTGCAACAGCTTGTTGAATACGGCAAAATAATTGTCGAATGCCGGAATCGGCAAATGGTTCGGATGATAATAATCGATACCCAGTCCTCCGCCGAAGTTCAGGTTTTCAACAGACAAACCACGTGCTTCCAGTTCTTCCTGAATTTCGTTCACGCGGATAGCCAGCCCACGGAAGGCGGAAAGGTCTGTGATTTGCGAACCGATATGGCAATGGATGCCGATTAATTTGATATGTTTCATTCCGGTAATCATATCCAGTACCTTTCCAAGCTGGCTCAGATTGATACCGAATTTATTTTCTTTCATACCGGTTGTAATCTTGGCATGTGTGTGGGCATCTACTTCCGGGTTGATACGCAAAGCTATAGAAGCTACTTTATTCTTCGCTTCAGCCAGTTCGTTCAGTATTTCCAGTTCGGCGGCAGATTCGACATTGAAACAGAATATATCATTATCCAGTCCCAGGTTGATTTCCCAGTCGGCCTTGCCGACACCGGCAAAAACAATCTTATCGGAAGGAAAACCAGCGTCAAGAGCCGCTTGCACTTCGCCACCGCTTACGCAGTCCGCTCCCAAACCGTTTTCTGCTATGATGGAAAGGAGGCGTGGGTTTGCATTGGCTTTTATGGCGTAGTGAACATGATAACCATATTTTCCGGCTTCGGTTTTTACCATGTTGAGCGTTTCGTTCAATAGCTCAACGTTGTAATAATAGAAAGGCGTAGGAAGCGCCTTGAATTTTTCAATAGGAAAAGTTCCCTTTAGCATAGTTGATAGTTGAAGAGTGAAAACTGAAAGTTGAAAATAAAAAAACGGGAATTGAAAATGAATGGTTTATGTTGATTTTCAATTCCCGGTAAATCATTTTCAATGCTTAAAAAGATGATCGCTCAATGCCTGCAAAGCTTTCTTCTTATCGGAAGCTTTAATAAGCAGCGAAACATTATAATTACTTCCGCCGTATGAAATCATACGGACAGGTACTTCTTTCATTGCATGGACGATGCTGGCTTCAAAACCTACATTCTCCCATTCCAGGTCGCCTACTACACAAACAATAACCATATCTTCGTCTACGGTTACGGTTCCGTATTTTTTCAAATCGTCTACGATTTCTTCCAGATGTTTGCGGTTGTCGATAGTTACGGAAACGCCGACTTCGGAAGTCGTTATCATATCGATCGGAGTCTGGTAGTTCTCAAAGATTTCAAATACTTTGCGCAGGAAACCGGTAGCAAGCAACATACGTCCGCTCTTTATTTTGATGGATGTGATATTGTCTTTAGCTGCAACCGCTTTGATTTTTCCTTTTTCGGTCATGTTTGAAATCATGGTACCCGGGGCTTCCGGCTGCATCGTATTCAGCAGGCGGACAGGAATATTATTCAGCTTTGCAGGCAGGATACAAGTCGGGTGCAGGATTTTTGCGCCGAAATAGGCCAGTTCTGCAGCTTCTTCAAAATGCAGATGGCGGACAGGCGTGGTACCTTCTACAAAACGGGGGTCATTGTTGTGCATGCCGTCGATGTCTGTCCATATCTGGATTTCTTCGGCGCCGATAGCGGCTCCGATTAAAGAAGCGCTATAGTCGCTGCCACCGCGTTGCAGGTTGTCTATTTCCCCGTAAGCATTGCGGCAGATATATCCTTGTGTGATATACAATTCCGCATCGTTATGTTCGTTCAGCAGTTTTACAAGTCTTTCTTTGATATATACAGGGTCCGGTTCCGCATTCTTGTCCGTGCGCATGTAGTCCAGGGCCGGAAGCAGGACGGATTTAACTCCGCATTCGTTCAGGTACAGGTTCATCATTCCGGTAGAAATCAGTTCTCCCTGTGCCAATACCACTTTTTCTTCAAACAAAGTAAAGAGGTCTTTCGTAAAAGTGCGGATATAATCAAAATGAGATTTAATCAGTTCTTTGGCTTTCTGCTTATATTCTTCAGTACTGTAGAGCTCATCAATATGGCCATAATATTTCTGGGCCAGTTTATTGATGATTTCATTTGCTCCGTCCGGATTCTTCTTATACAAGTAGTCGGAGATTTCAACCAGTGAGTTGGTTGTGCCGGACATGGCAGACAAAACTACGATATTACGTTCTCCCGTAATCAGTTTCGCTACATCTTTCATTCTCTGTGCAGATCCCACAGAAGTACCGCCAAACTTTAAAACTTTCATTTTCTTTTACTGTATATTAAATTGTTCTTCTTCTCTTTAAATGCGTTGCAAAGTTACATAAAAAATCAATCCCCAACATCACTCAGGCAGGCATTCTCGCATTTAACTATACGGGCCGGATAATTATGAACCAATGTATAGTTGTGGGTGGTCATGATGACCGAGGTCCCCTTTTTCCGGATATCGTGGAGAAGTTGCACGATTTGTCCGCTTGTTTCAGGGTCCAGGTTGCCTGTCGGTTCGTCGGCAAGTATCAGTACCGGGTCGTTCAGCAAGGCGCGGGCTATTACGATACGTTGCTGTTCCCCGCCCGAAAGTTCGTGCGGCATTTTATATCCCTTGTCTTGCATGCCTACTTGTTGGAGGACCTCTGCAATGCGTTCGTTAATCTCGCTTTTTTTCTTCCATCCGGTCGCTTTCAGTACGAACTCCAGGTTTTTTAAAACAGAACGGTCGGTAAGCAGTTGGAAATCCTGGAAAACAATCCCCAGTTTTCTGCGGAGATAAGGAATATCTTTCCGTTTCATCTTGCAAAGATTGTAATCCAGCAACCATGCCTCTCCCTGATTGATGGGGATTTCGCAGTATAAGGATTTCAACAGACTGCTCTTGCCGGAACCGACTTTTCCGATAACATACACGAATTCCCCGTTATGGAGAGTTAATGATGCATCCTGCAGGATGGTGTTCTCGTCGCGGCAAATCTCCACATTTTCCAGTTTGAGCAGAATTGAATCTTCCATAACTATCTATTTAACCTTTATGTCTTTTCTTTAATTCACGTGCAAGGTCTTCCAGACGGAGCCCTTTGCTTGTCAGCAATACGATAAGGTGGTAAACCAGATCGGATGCTTCATAAATAAAACCGTCTTCGGTTCCGTTTGTTGCTTCGATAACGGTTTCTACCGCTTCTTCTCCGACTTTCTGAGCCATACGGTTCACGCCTTTCAGGAATAAAGAAGTAGTATAGGAACCTTCCGGCATTTCCTGGCGGCGTTGCTCGATGAAGTTCTGCAGGTATTTCAGGAACATGATATCTTCCACGTTCTTTTCTCCGAAACAAGTGTCGGAACCCGTATGGCAAACCGGTCCGGCGGGAATTGCTTTGATTAATAAAGTATCATTGTCGCAATCGGCAGTGATATTAACAACCTGTAGCGTGTTGCCGCTGGTCTCACCTTTCATCCATAAGCGGTTTTTTGTACGGCTGAAGAAAGTTACTTTGCCCGTTTCTTTTGTTTCTTCGTAAGCTTCTTCATTCATAAAACCTAACATCAACACTTTGTTCGTGTTGTAGTCCTGGACAATAGCGGGAATCAAACCGCCCATTTTTTCAAAATCTAATTTCATTTTTATATATGTATTATATTCTTACATTGATACCTTCTTCGGAAAGGAATTGTTTTAACCCGTTGATACCTATTTCCCCGAAGTGGAACACACTTGCTGCTAATGCGGCATCAGCTTTGCCAAGTGTGAAGGCATCGCGGAAATGTTCCTGCTTGCCTGCGCCTCCGGAAGCAATCACCGGAATATGCAGTTGTTTAGCCAGGTTTGCCAAGGCTTCATTTGCATAACCATCTTTTACACCGTCATGTGTCATACTGGTGAACAGGATTTCGCCGGCACCACGGTTTTCCGCTTCGGCAGCCCATTGGTACAAATGTTTTCCGGTCGGGATACGCCCTCCGTTCAGATAGCAAATCCAGTCCCCGTTTTCAAAGTTTGCATCGATGGCAACCACACACACCTGGCTGCCGAAATTCTTGGCAATTTCTTCTATCAAGTCCGGGGTTCGTAATGCTGCCGAATTAATCGATACTTTGTCGGCTCCTGCACTCAGCAGGCGGTCCACATCTTTCATTTCATTGATTCCTCCACCGACAGTGAAAGGAATACTGATATTTGCTGCAACCTTTTTCACCAGTTCCGTGAAGGTTTTACGTCCTTCGTGCGAGGCTGTAATGTCCAGATAAACCAGTTCATCCGCACCGTCACGGCTGTATTGGGCACCCAGTTCGACCGGGTCGCCGGCATCGCGGAAATTAACAAAGTTAATCCCTTTGACGGTTTTTCCATCTTTAATATCCAAACAAGGTACTATTCTTTTTGCCAGCATAAATTATTGTTTTCTTTTATCAGGTAAAACGAAGCAGGTCTTTCAATCGGATTCTACCTTCGTAAATTGCTTTTCCGAAGATAACTGCCTGAATACCCGCCTCTTCCAGTTTTTCTATGTCTTGAATTGAGCTAACACCGCCACTGGCAATCAGGTACAGGAAAGGCAGTGCTTCTTTTATCTCCTTGTAAAGCTCTATGGCTGGTCCCTGTAACATGCCGTCGCGGCTGATTTCCGTGCAAATTGTTTTGGTAATGCCTTTATCGTAATATTCCCGGATAAAAGACACCAGTTCTTTATCCGTTGTTTCTTCCCATCCGCTGATGGCTATTTTCTTATCTTTGGCATCTGCGCCGAGAATAATTTTTTCGTTTCCGAACTTCTGTATCCAGGAAGTAAAGGTGGCGGGGTCTTTTACGGCAATGCTTCCGCCCGTTACCATTTGCGCCCCGCTTTCGAACGCAATTTCCAAGTCGCCTTCCTGTTTCAACCCACCTCCGAAGTCGATAATCAGGGAAGTGCGGGTGGCTATCCGCTCCAATATCCTGTAGTTTATGATTCGTCCCTGGCGAGCTCCGTCCAAATCAACCAGATGTAAACGGCGGATACCGTTTTCTTCGAACATCTTTGCTACTTCCAGCGGGTCTTCGTTATATATTTTCTTTGTATCGTAGTCTCCCTGTGTGAGACGTACGCATTTTCCATCTATCAAATCGATGGCAGGGATAAGCTCTATCATAAGTCTATAATTTTAAAAAGTTATTAAGTATAACCTCGCCTACGGAACCACTTTTTTCCGGATGGAACTGGGTGGCATAGAAATTATCTTTATGTAGAGAAGCGCTGAATGGAAGGATATATTCTGTAGTCGCTGCCGTATATTCGTTTACAGGTACATAATAACTATGTACGAAATATACGAATTTATTTTCCAGTTCCTTGTTGAAGAGCCCGTCCTGTACATTCCTGATCGTATTCCATCCCATATGGGGAACTTTGTCTTCGTGCCTTTTGGGAACGAAAAGTTTTACTTCGGTATCGAATATACCCAGACAATCAGCGTCTCCCTCTTCCGAGTGGCGGCACATCAACTGCATTCCCAGGCAAATACCAAGTACCGGTTGTTTTAGATTTTTAATCAGGCTGTCCAGTTTATTCTCTTTCAGGTGCTCCATAGTGGTCTGGGCTTCACCCACACCGGGAAAAATTACTTTGTCGGCTTTACATAATATTTCCGGGTCTGCTGTAATGGTCGGTTCGATGCCCAACCGTTTTAGAGCATAGCTTACTGAATATATGTTTCCGGCATTGTATTTGACAATGGCAACGTTCATCGTTCTTCCAAGTTTTTTGTATTGAGTTGCAAAACTAACAAATTATAACGACATACGGACGTCTGCTTTATGAAAAGTTGCGGAAGGAATGTTATTTGTGATAAATTGACTGTATGATGTCTTGTCCCTTTGAAACGACAATCTTCATTTTCTTATTCGATTCATAGTTATGGTTTTTTCAATTCATAGTTATGATTTGGAAAAACCATAACTATGAATCGGGAAAAGTTCAAACAGGAAGTATCAGGAAACATGCTGGTTCATGTATCTCTGTTACAAAACAGAAGAGGGTTGTGTTTTTGACTTATTTTTAAAGAAAATGGGTGTCGCTATGTCTGTGAAGGTAGGATGGTCTTGTTTTTATGTATATATGTGTTAATTTTAACTTGGTTCGATATGAACTAAAATAAAACATCCTTATTTCTTCTGCAAAATTAATCCTGTATTTTATAATAAAAAATACCATTTTGTTTTATTAAATATTTAGTTTTCAATAATATGCAGATATACTCCTTTTTCTCTTTGATCATCTGAGTTTTGAATTTTATTATGGGTTCAGAATAATACTTTATTTTTTTAATACTGTTTTTGATGTGATAAAAGTAACATTAATTAACAATTGTATTGCCGTAATCAATTGAATTACAGTAGATATTATTTGTATAAAATATTTACTGTTTTTGTTGATATTCAATTAATATAAAATAGTTCATATCGAACTAAGTTACAACTTTGTTAAAAATTATGTATGCATATATTTTATAGTGATTGAATTATAAGTGAATAATTAGAAATGTGATTGTATTATGTATACTTTATATTCATTAATAAGCAAACAGAATTGTTTGTAATCATTAAAAAATTAATTTTTTAATGTTGCTTATGGTGCTAATTGTCGTAGGCTGTAAAAAGGATGAGCTTGTCATCTTGGAGTACGTCGTAACGTTCAACATGCAGGGAGGCAGTAGTATTGATGTCTTGAAGGTTGTGAAATATTAAAAGGTGATATTTATTAAACTTTAATAAACATGAAAACAATGAAAACCGAAAAATTATTATTATTGCTATTAGCTGTAGTAATGGTATTTGAAAGTTGTGAGAAAGAGGAAAATAACCCTCATGATAGGCATCAGAACAAGTACCTTGTGTCGTATAAAGAGGTGGGCACGATAAGTGCTAACGAAGCGAAAGAGACTTTCTCTAAATTACTACCTGAGGTCTCAACCGAGAATATGGTAAATGCGGTTAAGTATTACACAATTGTTTATAAATCAACCTACATGAAAAAAGAGGTTGAATTAAGTGGATTGGTATTAATCCCAACAAATTCTACTGGAGAGCTAAAACAGATACAATACCATCATGGCACGCTATTACCCATTCCAAAAGAAGAAGATGATGGAGAGAATTACACGGATGCTCCCTCTCTATTCGATTTCAACAAAAACATTGAAGAAGATATGTTTTATGAAACACGTCTATTTGGATTGAGTTTTGCCTCAAGTGGTTACTTTGTTTCAATGCCCGATTATGCCGGATATGGTACAAGCTATAACAAATTAATGCACTTTTATGTATGCACACCGCCTTTGGCACAAGAAAGCAATGATATGCTAATGGCTGCAAGAGAGTTGAGTAAAGAACTAAATCTGAATTTAACCAATAATATTTCACTTTGTGGCTGGTCTGAAGGAGCAGCAGTTTCACTCTATACACAAAAAATAATAGAAAAAGAGAGCCAATTAACCGTAAGTACAAATAGCTGCTTGGCTGGACCCTATGTGCCAAGCGAATATATCAGCGTTGTCCAATATATTCCTGAAGATGAAGAAAATCCAATGACTTTCTTAATAGCATGGGGCACTCTTGCACATTGTATTAACCAAGATATTCCTCCCACAACCTTCTTCAACTCTTCTATAAAAGACTTTACAAGTTTTCTTGTTTCATATAACCAGGATCCTACACTAAAAGGTCTTTTTAACGAAAAGACCAGGGCAAATAAATATGAAGATATGGTTAAAATTGGCATATCCAGCAATGCAGCAACTGGATGGATACCCAAAGGGAAAGTACATCTTTTTCATGGAATAAAAGATGAAGTTGTTCCATATACACAGTCACAAAGTGCTGTAAAAGAATTTGAAAAATCATCTATTCCTAAGGATGTTGTAACACTACTTACTTATCCGGAGGGAGACCATGAGAATATTGTTGGAGAGTTTATCACAGAAACCATAAAGTTACTTAAGAAGTAAATCAACCTCTTTTTATGATTTATCTCTATAAAAGTAAAGATTAGGGTATTTTGTCTATTGTATCGGGAAGACTTGAAAAGAAAATTGGAAATTGTTAGAAAAAACATAAAAGAGGCTGTTTACTTTGAATGAAGTGAACAGCCTTTTATTTGTTTACAATTGATTTTAGTTAGGCATTTTTAGGATTTACGCCATATTGGTTTGTTTCTGGTTGTCCCTCTTGAATAGCTAAGTATAAAAACCACAAGCCACCAATGACAGGAACAAAATTTATGAAATACCAATATCCGCTTTTTCCTATATCGTGCATTCTTCTCACAGCTACAGCAATACTCGGTACAATAGCCACAAGGCATAGTATACCACTAAACAGGCATACTGTTCCTAATATCGCATCAATGATAGATGCAGCGATACTAAAAATGACAAGGAATAATATGAACATCCAATATTCCCTACGTCTTGCTCGACCGGAAAAGTCTTTCCAGCTCTTAAGTACTTGAACAAATTCTTTCATTTTTTTATGCTTATTGATTTATTGATACAAAAGTATACAACTTTATTCTTTTTCAATGTTAAAATTCACAAATATTTATCTTATCGTGCATACTTTGTTTTACATGTACTTTTAGCGGATATACTGGTAAGCAACAATAATACACGTAGCTTCTAAGGAAGATGTAACCTTACTTCGATATATATGATTGTTTTATTCTTCCTGTGAATAAATATAGGTTTAAAATGATAGTGAAAGTAAATATCGATTCAAAATAAAAATGAAGTTGTTTACCTGTTGTTTTTGATATTCAAGTGTTTTTAATAAGACTTACTGGATGCTTAATTTGGAGATTATTTCCATAGTTCTAACAGAACTAATCTCCTTCTTTTTTATTCATGTTGCAAAGATATATGATATTTTTTAAATGCAAATAATTTAGCGACATTATTTACTATATATTTTGTATTTAATACCTTGTATTAACCAGTGTTATGATACATATAAGATGTTTATTTATACTGTAGCATCAAATATTTAATTCTATTTGTATGATTGTTTATGTTGATAATCAATAATAATAGGTCTGTTTAATAAAGTTCTGTTAGGACTAAGTCGTTTTTAAAAACTTGTATTAACTAAAGGGTATTTATAAATATTGTAGTAACAAACAAAAGGGAGTAAGGGATATTAAATAGCAAACTATATGCTGCGTATGTGGTTTTTGTTTTACAAATAAAAGCTGTGTTATGTCCTAATTGAAGAGGAACTATTTATGCCTTTTTACAATGGGTAATGAAAAATGCTATTGTATTATGTATACATTATATTCATTAATCAACAAACTAAATTGTTTTAAATCATGAGAAAATTAATT
>UQLN01000014.1 GCA_900541965.1 uncultured Parabacteroides sp.
AGGGGGACATAGACCTTGTAACTTTGTTTTCATATCCATATATATTTAATTGTTTGTATTTGTTATTACCCTATTTTTTTGTGGTGTCTGATTTATATCTGATAACTATTTAACCATATGTTTGCTTTTAATAAGAGATAATTGTGAGTTCTGTGTAGACTACGTTAAATATTAGGGTAAACAAAAAAAATCATTCCGTGAAAGCAGTTACGAATCATATATTTTCAGGGTTTTAGGGGTGATTCTATAAGTGTTATATCTTAAAAATCAAAGGATTTGTGAAATAATATCTGATAATTAGTTTATATATTTGTCAAGTTTAACGTAGTCTACACAGAACTTATTAAATAAAGATTCAAGAAAGGTTATTCAATAAGTATTGTCACCCTCTAAAGATATATTAGTACGAAATGCTCGCGAATGAGCATACAAATAGAAATATGTCAAAGGGGACTATCTTCAACTTTTTGTTCGGATAGTCCCCTTGGTATTTAATACTTTTGTATTTGTATTTTTGTCAGGATTCTTTCGGCAGTTTGAGCACGAAGCGGATTAAAGCAACAAATATTTTTCCGTATTTATCCAGTTTTAATTGCCCGACTCCCCGTATTTCGCTGAAAGCATCCAGCGTAACAGGTTTTTTGTTTACCATGTCTTCCAAAGCGTCGTCAGAGAAAAGTACATAAGCAGGAATATGTTCTTTTTCCGAAATTTGTTTGCGAAGCTGTTGCAGGGAATCCAGTAAGGTGGTATCGATATTATCGGATTGGATAGGACGTATGGGCTGATATTTATATCCCCCTCTCTTCATAGGCAGTGCAAAATCTTTGGTCTCCTTGAATACGGTAAGAAGTGCCGGTTGTTCTCCAAAAAGGATTTTCCGTCCTAAAGGAGTTACAATTAACCTGCCCGCCGAGATATAATCGATTTCTATATAGCCTAATTGCAGCATCTGGTAAAGATATTCTTTCCATTCTTTGTAACTGAGGTCTTTTCCTACTCCGAATGTTTTTAGTTTATGATATTCCTTTTCTATCAATTCTGTTTTTTCGGAGCCACGGAGGATATCTATTAAAGCGGACATCCCTACAAACTGACCGGTACGGAAGATTCCGCTCAGTGCCTTTTGTACTAACACGCTGCCGTCGAAGCGTTGGGGAGGGTTTTTACATACATCGCAGTTTCCGCAATCTTTATCCGCTTCTTCCCCGAAATAACTCAACAGGATACGACGGCGGCAAATATCCGCTTCGCAGTAACGGCGCATCCGGTTCAGCTTTTGCAGGTTTACATCCTTCTGCCCGCTATTTTCGGCAAAACGACGGAGTATTACCAAGTCGCCTACCGAATAAAACAATAAGGTATCGCTATTCACCCCGTCGCGTCCGGCACGTCCTATTTCCTGATAGTAATTTTCTATACTTGCAGGCATATTGAAATGAACAACCCAGCGGACATTACTTTTGTCTATCCCCATGCCAAAAGCTACAGTGGCACAGACCACATTTACACGATCGTTGATGAAGTCCTCTTGTGCTTTTTCACGTTGCATGGGAGGGAGGCCGGCATGATAAGCAACGGCACGTATACCGTAGTTTGCTAACTTTTCGGCAAGGTCTTCCGTACTGTTGCGGCTCATGCAATAGATAATACCGCTTTGGCGATGGTGTTTGTTTATAAAATGTACGGTAGCGGCTATCTTTTCTTTTTTATTTAGTCCCCTGCGGATTGTGAGTGAGAGATTCGGGCGGTCGAATGAGGAAATAAATATTTCCGGTTCGTTTAATTTTAATTGTTCCACAATGTCCGTGCGGGTTACTTTGTCTGCTGTGGCGGTGAGTGCTATCAGCGGTACTTTCGGGAAATTCTTCTTTAGTACGGACAGTTGTGTATATTCCGGACGGAAGTCATGTCCCCAATGGGAGATACAGTGTGCTTCGTCGATGGCTATCAGCGATATGTCCATCCGCTGCAATAACCAATGCAATTCCCCCATGATGCCTTCGGGCGAGATATAAAGAAGTTTGATTTTGCCTTGTATGCAGAGTTGACGGACGCGATGTCTTTCTTCTTCGGGCATCATGCTGTTGAGGGCAGCTGCCGGAATGCCGTTAGCAATCAGGGCTTCTACCTGGTCTTTCATGAGAGCGATTAGCGGGGAAACAACAACCGCTGTCCCCGGTAGATAAATAGCCGGCAATTGGAAACAGATCGATTTGCCACCCCCTGTAGGCATTAATACAAGTACATCCTTTTTGTGTAAAATACATTGTATGATTTCTGCTTGTAAGGGTCGGAATGATGTATATCCAAAAAATCGTTTAAGAAGTTGCAGTAACTCTTTCATATATTATAGAAGGGGTACTTATTTGTTCGTAGCATGCAAATATAGAAAATAATTAGAGTAGTGACGGGATTTTACCTATCTTTGTGGCATTATTTATTTAAGGAGCCGGGACGGCTCATTTTTTTAACATGACATTTGAACAATTAGGATTAATCGAGCCGATACTGAAGGCTCTTGAAGAAGAAAGTTATAAAACCCCAACCCCTATACAAGCTGAAGCAATACCTGTTATCTTGGATGGTTATGATTTATTAGGTTGTGCACAAACCGGAACCGGTAAAACTGCGGCATTTTCCATACCTATTATCCAAAGGATAGAAGCTCAGTATCGTAAAGGACGCAAGCCGGGTATAAAAGCCTTGATTTTAACGCCTACCCGCGAACTGGCCATTCAGATCGGCGAAAGTTTTACAGCATATGGCCGGCATACGCATGTACGGCATACCGTTATTTTCGGTGGTGTAGGACAGAAACCTCAGACGGATGCTCTGGAGAGAGGTGTGGATGTGCTGGTTGCAACTCCCGGACGCTTACTGGATTTGATTAACCAGGGGTTTGTCCGGTTGGAAACATTAGACTATTTTGTTTTGGATGAAGCAGACCGAATGTTGGATATGGGCTTTATCCATGATATTAAGCGAATATTGCCTCTTCTTCCTAAAAAGCGGCAGTCTCTTTTCTTCTCGGCTACTATGCCTCCGGAAATAGAACGTCTGGCAAGCTCTATCTTGCATGAACCGGAAAAGGTGGAAGTTACGCCTCCTTCTTCTACCGTAGATAAAATAGAACAATATGTCTATTATGTGGAAAAAGCGGAGAAAGTCAATTTATTGAAGACACTTTTGGAAGACAAAGCCTTGGAGTCCGTATTAGTTTTTACCCGGACCAAATATGGTGCGGATAAAGTGGCCCGCGTATTGAATAAGTCCGGCATTGGAGCCGAAGCGATTCATGGCGACAAAGGGCAGAATACCCGTCAAAGGGCTTTAAGTAATTTCAAGGATCATACAACCCGTGTATTAATTGCCACGGACATAGCAGCCCGGGGGATTGACGTAGACCATCTTTCGCATGTTATCAATTATGAATTACCCAATGTTCCCGAGACATATGTACACCGTATCGGACGTACCGGTCGGGCAGGACGTGACGGGGTCGCTTTTTCTTTCTGTGATGTGGAAGAAGTTCCTTACTTGAAAGATATACAGAAACTGATTGGTAAAGAAATCGAGGTAGCAGGTGGAAATGCTTTTGAAACAGCAGAAGTAAAAGTAGCTGTGGCTGAAAAGAAAAAAGCAATCAAAGATGAATCTAAACGCAGGAATATGTTTGGAAGCAAACGCGACGGGTCTTATTGGAGGAATAAAAAACGGGCAGCAGGCAATACTGCGGCTAAACCGAAGCGGAAATAACTCTGAAAATAGAGTGAGGACCTGTTTTATATTCCCTGAAAGATAAATAAAGATATGGCATTTGATATTCATTTTGTTGCAAAGTTTTAAAATATAATTCTTAGTTTTGCAGAAGTGTGTCCAATGCTATATCATAAATATTTTAGTGCTTGAAATAAAAGAAAATATAATAGACCGCATAAATGAAGGTGATATGAAAGCTTTCGAACAGCTTTATATGACTTTTTATGTCTATTTATGTGCTGTGGCAACAAAATATGTTTATGATCCGGAGGTCGCAAAAGAGATTGTAAATGATGTGTTTTTAAATATATGGAATAACTCTTCTCTACTTACTTATCCTGTGAATGCTTATCTGGTTCGTTCCGTACAAAACCGTAGCCTGAATTATTTACGCAAAAAGCGGTTGGAAGAAGTTCCTTTATCTGATGTCCAGGAACAATTATTAACAATACAGGAGCAACAGGTTTCTTCCGCTTCCCATCCGTTAGCTTATCTGGAAAATAAGGAATTGGAAGAAAAAATATATAAAGCTGTAGATTCTCTTCCTGAAAAATGCCGTAATATATTTATCCAGTATCTTTATATGGATAAGTCATATGAAGAAATTGCTCAAATGAACCATATCAGTCAGAGTACCGTGCGTGTACAAATTAAGATAGGATTAGCCCGGATGAAAGAGACTTTAGGCAATTATTATTATCTATTTCTTCTTATATTTAATTTTTTTGAAAAATAATCGTATTTCTCTTAAACGGAATGACTGATTGAGGTGTATATATTAGAAACAGTGTTAACGAATCTGTTTTTTTATATATATGGAGAAATCAGAAATAGACATAGAAGGCCTGATATATGACTACCTTGCCGGGCAGTTATCAGAAGAGGAACAGAAAGAACTACTTGCATGGATTAATGCAGATGACGCACATCAGAAAATGTTTTCTGATGCTGTAGATTTTTGGGCAATAGCTCATGTGCCTTACTTTTCAGCTCAGGCAAAAAAAGATTTTTCCCGTTATTTTACTACTCCGTCCACATTTAAAAAGCAAACAAGTAAATTCTTCTTATCAAATCGCAGTAAATGGTATCAAATTGCAGCAGCAGTTCTTTTATTATTCACTGTGAACTTTGGTTTTTTCCGTGCCGGGCAATACATGCAGAAGGATAAAGAGACTGTTTCTTATTGCGAAACAACTGTCCCGATGGGAAGCAGTACCAAAATGGTTCTTCCGGACCAGTCTGTGGTTTGGTTAAATGCCGGTTCGACATTCAGATACAGTACTGATTTTAATAAAAGTGCCCGTACAGTGGAATTGAAGGGAGAAGCTTATTTTGAAGTCGCACATGATTCTTTAAAACCTTTTATTGTAAAATCATCGCATTTGGATATCCGTGTTCTTGGAACGCACTTCAATGTGAAAGCTTATGAAGATGAAGAAAATACGCAGGTTTCTTTGGTATCCGGTAAAGTACATGTACATGTGAATAGTGATGATGCAACTGTAAGTAATGATATAAATCTTTATCCTAATGAACAGTTGAGTTATAATAAGACTGAAAAGACTTTGAAAATACAGGATGTGAAAGGTAGTGATACATATACCTGGATAAAAGGAAAAATACAATTTGAGAATCAAACATTCGATAGAATAGCAAAAGATCTGGAACGTAGATTTAATGTACATATTATTATAGAAAGCTCATTTCTTCCAAACGAAGTTTTTACAGGCAGTTTTTCATTGGATTATTCTTTCTCGGATATAATGGGGGAGATCGATATGGATAAAAAATATGTCTGGATACGCAAAGGTGATACTATTATTATTGGAGATAAATAAATGCTTAATTATTAACAAATCTAACATTTCATGGAAATGAATTATTTAAAGAAGTCTGGAAAATGGATGGTGGCAGCATGCTTATTGGCTGGTTCTCCGTTAATCCCAGTGAACGCTTATGCGTCCGATATCCAGACACTAACGATGTCTGTCCAAACGGAAAGCACAACATTGAGAGCCCTTTTTGATCAGATTGAGGCCAAGTTTAATTACACTTTCCTTATTCGGAATAATGACATTAATCTGGACGAACAGGTTACCTTGAACATGGAAAACCGTTCTGTCGAAGATATTTTAAAAACCGCACTGAAAAATCAGCATGCTGATTTTATTGTAAACGATAACCGAATTATCGTTTACAAGATTAATTCTAAACAAAATGAATCCTCTGTCAGCGAAGTATCCCAGCAGACTATAAAAATAAAAGGGGTTGTTGTTGACGCAACGACCGGAGAGCCTGTAATTGGAGCAAATGTGCTTGTGAAAGGTTCTATGAACGGAACAAGTACGGATTTGGATGGTAAGTTTGACCTTGAAGCTCCAGCCGGAGCTACAATTTCGGTATCATATATTGGTTATCTGCCTGTAGAAATGAAAGCTACAAGCAATATGACCATTAAAATTAAAGAAGACACTCAAAATCTTGAAGAAGTAGTTGTTGTTGGGTATACTGTTCAGAAAAAAGAAAGTTTGACAGGTGCGATGCAAGTTGTATCCAGCGACAAATTGTTGGATGCTACGACACCTTCTGTTGAGAACCTTCTGTCAGGCAAAGCTCCCGGTGTATATGTAATGAGTGGTGGCGGACAGCCGGGTGCTTCTGGTAAAGTTGTGATTCGTGGTAAGTCTACTGTTAATGGTAGTACTGATCCGCTATGGATTGTTGATGGTGTTATTGTTGGTAGCAGTGCCGGCAGTTTGAACCCTGCCGATATTGAGTCGATGTCTATTTTGAAAGATGCTGCATCGACTGCGATTTATGGTTCTCAGGGAGCTAATGGTGTAATCATTGTAACTACGAAAAAAGGCAAATCCGGAAAAGCTTCTATCAATGCTTCTGTTAAGTTAGGTGTTAACCAGTTACATCGTGGAAATTTGAATATGATGAATGGTGAAGAGTTATATGATTATTATAACTCATTCGCTAATAAAGAAGCTATTCCTTCCTATTTTGTACCGGAATTACGTAATCGTAATTTTGACTGGTGGAAAGAAGGTACGCATCTGGGATTAGCACAGGATTATAATGTATCTGTTTCCGGTGGTTCCGATAAAATCAAAACCTATACTTCTATCGGTATATATGATGAAAACGGTGCTGTAAAAGGATATGATTATACGCGTTATAATTTGCGTTTCAACGTAGATTATCAAGCTACGGATTGGTTGACAATCAAACCGAAAGTTTGGGGTACGCGTAGTGATATCATGGACCAGCAACAAGATATAAGTTCAATCATGTATGTGAATTTTCCATGGGACTCTCCGTATGACGAAAATGGAGAGCTGATCCAGCAATACAAACCATCCAACTGGATTAATAGCGATGCAACCAATTCGATGTACGATTTACAATGGAACTATGAGAAAAAGACTTCTTATGAGTTCATGGGAAACTTTGATTTTGATATTAAGTTTACCGATTGGTTGACTTTTGCTTCTGTTAATAGCTATAAGTATGGTAGTACATCTTTGAAAAATTATTCAGATCCGCGTTCTCAAGCCGGTAAAGCCGACCAGGGTTTATTGCAGGATAAGAATACTTCCTATTACCGTATTTATAGTAACCAGTTGCTCCGTTTCAATAAAGTATTCGATAAGCACTCTGTCAATGCTATTTTAGCTTATGAATGGAATGCCTATACACAGGAAATCCAGGATCAGACAGCTGCAAGTTTTGCTCCGGGCTTCTCTGTTGCGGATGTGGCTGTTACACCTAAAAAGACAAAAGGTAGCCAGAGTGAATGGGCTGTCCAGTCTTATTTGTTCAATGCGAACTATGCTTATGACAACCGTTATTTGTTCTCTTTCTCATTCCGCCGCGATGGTGCTTCGAACTTTGGTAAAGATGCCAAATATGGTAATTTCTTCTCTGTTAGCGGGGGTTGGAATATCCATCAGGAAGAATTCTTCAAAGCTAAAGATTGGGTTCAGCAATTGAAATTGCGTGCCAGCTATGGTTCTGTTGGTAATCGTCCGACACAATTATATCCTCAGTACACTTTATATAGTTTAGGTTCCGGTTATAATGGAAATCCGGGTGCTTATCTTTATCAGGTAAAGAATGATGACCTTACTTGGGAAAAAACCTATACGGCAGGTGTAGGTATCGATGCTATCTTATTTGATAGATTGACTATTAATCTGGATTATTATAATAAGAAAACAACTGATTTATTGTATTATGTTCCGTTACCTGGTGTTACGGGTGTTACTGGCGTATATCGTAATGTCGGTTCTGTAAAGAATAACGGTTTTGAAGCATCAGTGAATGTAGATATCCTGAAAGGTGGAGACTGGAATTGGAGTATCGCCGCTAATATAGGTTTGAACCGTAATAAGGTAACAGAATTGTATGGTGGTAAGACCCAGATTATCACGGGTAATGCTGGTACAAACACTTATATTTATATGGATAAAGTTGTTATGCCGGGTGAAGATGTTGATACATGGTATGGAACAGAGTGGGCTGGCGTTGATCCGGAAACAGGATCTCCGTTGTGGTACACTACAAATGAAAATGGTGAACGTGTAACAACGAATAGTTACGGTGAGGCTTCTAAGCATCAGGTTGTGTTAGGAAAACAAACTCCTGATTTTTACGGAGGTTTCTCAACAAATTTATCTTGGAAAAATATAGATTTATCAGCTGTATTCGGTTATTCTGTTGGTGGTAAGATTTTTAACTACGACCGTTCAATGTATGACTCTGACGGCGCTTATGTAAATTATAACCAGATGAACTTAAAGAGTGGTTGGAACCGTTGGGAAAAACCGGGTGATATAGCTACACATCCGAAAGCTGAATATGGAAATAAGAGCCAGTCAAGCCGTGGTTCTTCACGCTATCTGGAAGATGCAAGTTATTTGCGCTTACGTAACCTGACATTGGGTTATACAGTTCCTTTAAAGGTTCAGTTTATTGACAATTTACGTGTCTTCTTCTCTGGTGAGAATTTATTTGTTGTTTCAGGTTTTTCTGGTATAGATCCAGAGCTTTCTGTTAATGAAACAAGTAAGGCAGGTCAGAATGGTGTGGCTATTGCTCCATATCCCCAGACTCGTAAATTTATGTTCGGTTTGAATGTTACATTTTAATTAAAGGAAAAAAGGAATGAAAAAAACAATGATAGTGGCATTAGCGGCAGTTGCCACAATGATAACAAGTTGTGATATAGATCGTGCTCCGTATGGTTATTATACGGATGACAAGATTATGTCAGACAAAGAAGCAGCCGTAGATGTTTTGTTGAATGGATGCTATGCTAAATTGAAAACAGCATCGGAACATCTTCATTATTGTGGTGAGTTCCCCAGTGACAATGTTTGTAAAGACAAACCTACGACGAACCCGTTCGGTACTTATTTTACATATCAGCATACGGTAAATAATTCCGGACTTTCAACTGTATGGAATAGTGCTTATAACATCATTTCACAGACCAGTTCTTTAATGGATATGATTAAAGAAGGAGAATCTCCGGAGTTAGACCAAAAATTAGGTGAAGCTTATTATATGCGTGGTATGATGTATTTCTATCTTTGCCGTGTGTTTGGACGTCCGTATTATCAGCAGCCGGAAAAGAATTTAGGTGTGCCTATTGTAAATGGTATGCCTGAAGATTTGACTAATTTGAATCTTCCGGACCGCTCTTCTGTTAAGGATACTTACGAACAGGTATTGTCAGACTTGAAAAAGGCTGAAGGTTTGATGTCCGGTTTCACTTCTGCTTCCTATGTCTCTAAATATGCAGCTCAGGCTTTGCTTGCTAAGGTGTATATGTATATGAGCGGTACATTCGAGAATCCGAATAAAGATTATGCCCAGTTATCTTATAATTATGCAAATGAAGTGATAACAAACGGACCGTTTGAATTGCTTAGTCATGACATGTTCAAAAGATATAATGAATTTGCACCGGATGCCGCTTCACAGACAGAAACTATTTTTGCCGTAAAATATATAGCTTCTGATGTTTCTGATTGGGGCGATCCTATCGGCAGTATGTATGCGGAAATTGACGGACAAGGTTGGGGTGAAGTATATGCAAGTTCTGAATATATGGATTTATTGCATGAAACAGGAAGAGATAAGGATGCTCGTGAAGCTTTTATCCATCCTCAATATAAGGAAAATGACAAAGGAGAAAAAATACCTGCATTCCGTTTTGTGGCAGAATTGTCTACAGATGGAAAAGTGAGCAGTTATGTTTATCGTCAAGGTGAAACGAAAGAGAAAGATGGTAAGTTAATTGCGACGATTGATAACAAAGAATATGAGTTGACACTTGTTGATAGTAATAGAAAGCGCTATTCAATTATATATGATGGCAAACAGTATGAAGGTGATTATGATTATTTAATGTTGGAAAGCCAGGGTAATCCTAAATTTTTCAGCTATAAATGCTCTAAACAGGATGGCTATCCTCATTTATACTCTCCGATTATTTCCCGTTTGGGTGAAATCTACCTGATTCGTGCCGAAGCAAGTGCTAAATTGAATGATTATAAAGGTGCTTTGTCTGACTTGAATGAAATACGTGAACGTTCTTTGCCGGGTGAGGGGTATAAATCTCTGGATGCAACTAATGCACATAAGCTAATTATGAAAGAAAGGCAATTGGAGCTTGCATATGAAGCAGACCGTGGATTTGATGTGTATCGTGTAGGTGATACGATGGTTCGTAAGTACCCGGGTATTCACGATGGAACGATAGAATATCCTGCAACAAGCCCGTTGGCAATTCAATATATTCCTCAATCTGAAATTAATGCATATCCGGGTACATTAACTCAGAATCCTTAATTTTTGGTTTGGATGTAGAATTGTATTTATAAAATGGGCAGGAGATAGTCTCCTGCCTGTTTTGTGAAATTGTTATTATTCATATGGTATATCTTCTTTTAGTTCAATCTTTTTGAACTTTTGATTTATTATTATAAATTTGCTCTCTTAAAATAATTACTAAATAAAGAACATGGAAAACACTCGTCGTTCATTTCTGAAAAAAATGACCGCTGCCGGAATTGGTACAGCTGGTCTTGCATTAAGCGGTAACGCCGCCGCAACAACAGTAACAACGGAAGCTACACAGGCTAAGAAAAAGCCGGCTGGTAAGGATGATGGTAAATTACGTTTCGGATTTATCGGAACAGGTTCTCGCTGTCATGAACATATCAACAATGTGCTTTCAATCCCCGGAAATAAAATCGTAGCTATTTGCGATATTCAACAGGGACCTATCAAACGTACATTAGATCATATCGCTAAATTTAATGTTCCTGCTCCGAAGGTTTATACCGGTAGCGAACGTGAATTTGAGAAGATGTTGAATAATGAAGAATTTGATTGTGTAATTATTGCAAGTCCTTGGGAATGGCACGTACCTATGTCGGTTGCTGCAATGAAAGCCGGCGTGCCTTATGTAGGCGTGGAAGTTTCTGCTGCAAACACACTCGAAGAATGCTGGGATTTGGTTAATGTATCCGAAGCTACAGGCAGTCATCTGAATATCATGGAAAATGTTTGTTATCGTCGTGATTGTATGGCTGCATTGAACATGGTTCGTCAGGGCTTGTTCGGTGAACTTATACATGCTACTTGCGGTTATGAACACGATTTGCGTGAAGTTAAATTTAATGATGGTACTCATTATAACTATGTTCCGGGTAGCGGTGATTTGCGTATGGGGCCGACTGCTTTTGCAGAAGCTCAATGGCGTACAAACCACTCTGTACATCGCAATGGCGATATTTATCCGACTCATGGTATCGGACCGGTTGCAAACTGTTTGGATATTAACCGTGGTAACCGTTTCCTTTCATTGTCTGCTATGGCAACTCAATCCCGTGGTTTGCATAAATTTATTGTAGATAATGGTGGTGAAAATCATCCGTTGGCAAAAGTGAACTTCAATTTGGGTGATATCGTTACATCTATGATTAAATGTTCAAACGGACAAACTATCATCGTAACTCATGATACAAACTCTCCCCGTCCTTATTCTTTAGGTTTCCGTATTCAGGGTACTGAAGGTTTGTGGATGAATGATGGAGACGGCGTATATGTACAAGGTAAATCCAAACCTCACCGTTGGGATAGCTCTGACGAGTGGTTCAAGAAATATGACCATAATTTATGGGCTAAACATGCCAGTGAAGCTGCTGAAGCAGGTCACGGTGGTATGGACTATGTAATGATGTATGATTTGATTGATGCTATCCACAACAAGAAACCGGCTCCTATGGACTGCTATGATGCTGCTGCATGGAGTGCTATTTCGGGATTGTCAGAAATGTCTATTGCTCGTGGTGGTGCCTTAGTAGATTTCCCTGACTTTACTCGTGGACAGTGGATTCATCGTAAACCTGCATTTGCGTTGTAAGAATAAACGAAAATAATAGATATAAATACTACATATCCGGATAAAAGCATAGCTTCCGGGTATGTAGTATTTTTTGTAAAGAGATTTCATACTATGTAAATAGACAATGTATCATCTATTTTAATAGCCTCTTTCTTTGTCATATCTGAAATCTTTAATATTGAAGGTCACTTTTAACCCCTTATGGGATGATAGAATCATAGGGTACGAAAATGTAAAATCTACCATCAGCTCCCATGGCTTTTTCACAATTGGACCATAAGTCTTTGTAGAACATTTCTATGCAAATATACAATTTACTCCCTGTAAAGTGAATCGCGAGTAAGTGAAAAACAAGAAATAAACGTTTTTGATAAAATAAAAAATGCTCCTGATTATCAGTTAATTTAATGATAATCTTAGAGCATTTTCAGTTGAGCGGAAAACGGGACTCGAACCCGCGACCCTTAGCTTGGGAAGCTAATGCTCTACCAGCTGAGCTACTTCCGCTTTTGATTTTGCAAAAGTATATAAATCTTTTCTTTTTTAGTACCTTTGATGCGGAAAATTAAAAGAAAAAAAGTAAAGATGGAAAAGCTGACCTTAATCAAAGTAGGTGGGAAGATTGTAGAAGAGGAAAATACTCTTCGTAGTTTGTTACAAGATTTTTCCCAGATTGAAGGTTTTAAAGTATTGGTACATGGCGGCGGGCGTTCTGCAACAAAGATTATAGCACAGTTAGGCATTGAAAGCCGAATGGTAAACGGACGCCGGATTACAGATGCGGAGACACTCAAGGTTGTTACCATGGTTTATGGCGGACTTGTCAACAAAAATATAGTAGCGGGTTTGCAGGCTCTTGGTGTAAATGCCTTAGGATTGACCGGAGCAGATATGAATCTGATGCGATCAGAAAAACGTCCGGTAGCGGAAGTGGATTATGGGTTTGTCGGAGATGTGAAAGAAGTAAATGCCGATTTATTGGCAACATTAATCCATCAGGGAATTGTCCCGGTTCTGGCTCCTCTTACACATGATAAACAGGGACATATGCTTAATACGAATGCTGATACAATAGCAGGAGAAGCCGCAAAAGCTTTAGCAAAACATTTTGATGTAACCCTGATGTTCTGTTTCGAAAAGAAAGGTGTCCTAAGGGATGAAAATGATGATGAAAGTGTAATTCCTGAAATAAATCGTGAAGCTTTTAAGCAATATGTAGAAGACGGAGTTATACAGGGAGGAATGATTCCTAAATTAGAAAATTCATTCCAAGCAATAGATGCTGGTGTAAAACAGGTAATAATTACACAGGCTTCAGAAATACACAAAGGGATGGGAACCCGTGTGTTTTAAAAAAAGAACATGGAAGATAAGATAACGGTACAAATACAGGACGTAGTAACCCGTTTGCCGGAACTGCGTTTCCAGACTCCACTTAATTGGAAAATAGAAGAAGGACAGCAATGGACGGTTATCGGACCGAATGGTGCTGGTAAAACATTAATTGCCGATATTATGCAACGCAAATTTGCATTTAAGGAAGGGCAAGTTTTGTTTGGTTATGAGGGAAAAGTCAGTGAACTTGTGAAAAGCATTGCTTTTAAAGATATTTATTCGTTAGCGGATTGCCGTAATTCTTATTATCAACAACGTTGGAACTCAACAGAAACGGACGATGTTCCAACTGTCGAAGAAATCTTGAATGGAGATACTGAAACAGAAAGTTGCAAAGAACTTTTATCGCTTTTTGGAATAGAGGATTTGCTTCCTAAAAAACTGATATATCTTTCCAGCGGGGAACTTCGTAAATTTCTGATAGTTAGGACACTCTTAAAACATCCGCGTATTTTAATACTGGATAATCCGTTTATCGGTTTGGATGCTTCGTCACGGAATCTATTGGTCGATATGTTACAACAGATGGCTGAATTGAGGGGAGTTCAAGTTGTGTTACTGTTATCTAATCCGGATGATATACCTGAAATGGTTACGCATGTATTGCCCGTAAAAGATAGAGAATGTTTTCCTTCTTATACGCGGGAGGCATTTCTGGCAAATACAGCATTGGTCACATTATTGTTCCCTTCAGAAGATAAATCTGTACATAAGAGTTTTAAAGAAATCCCGCTTCCTGTTGAAAGGGAAAAAGATCCTTCAACGCACAAAGTGACTTTCCGGATGGAGCATGTTTCCATAAGATATGGAAGCCGTACCATACTGAAAGACTTGGATTGGGAAGTAAGGAATGGCGAGAAGTGGGCTTTGTTTGGTCCGAATGGAGCAGGAAAATCTACTCTGTTAAGTTTGATATATGCAGATAATCCCCAGTCATATGCCAATACTCTCTATCTGTTTGATAAGAAACGGGGATCAGGGGAAAGTATCTGGGATATAAAGAAACGCATCGGGTATGTTTCTCCGGAGATGCATTTGTATTATATGGAGAATGTGCCGACTCTGAATATCGTGGGGTCCGGTTTTTTCGACTCTATTGGCTTATACCGGAAGTGTACCGAAGAACAGGAACGGATAGCTATAGCCTGGATGGAGGTTTTTGGTATTGGGGAATTGAAAGAACGTTCTTTCCTGACGCTTTCTTCCGGGGAACAACGGCTGGCTTTGTTGGCACGTGCTTTTGTGAAAGATCCGGATTTGATTATATTGGATGAACCTTTGCATGGTTTGGATGTAAACAATAAAAAGAAAGCCGCATGTATCATCGAGCAATTCTGTTCCCGTCCGGGTAAAACACTGATTTATGTAACGCATTATCCGCATGAGCTTCCTTCTTCTGTGGATAAACGCTTCGAGTTAGTCAAACACACATAAAATCAATGATAGGATACCATGAAATATAAAATTGCATCATTTTGGCTTATTGTATTTTGTATATTGTTCCTCTTTTTGCAAAAGGGCTTTCAATATCATTTTTTCTATATAGAGCAAAGCCAGTTATTTCAATATTCATGGTTCTATTGGACTGAAAAAATTGTCCAGCCGGGAGGTTTTGCTTTAATACTTTCGGAATTTATGATGCAGTTCTTCATCTTACCATATGCAGGACCAGCTATAGTGTCCGGATTGCTTGTTCTTGCCGGTTTTGTCACAGGAAGAATTGTATCCCGCATTATTCCTTCTGTGGAAATATTTCTTTTACCGTTGTTGCCGGTCGTATGTTTGTTGTTTATCCATTTTGATTTTAATTATAGGATATTCGGTACAGTAGCATATGATTGTATGCTACTTGCTTTATGGCTTTATATCTCTGTAAATAAGTATATATACCGGTTTATTATAGGGGTGATACTTGCTTTTTTGTTGTTTTGGGGTGCCGGTTCGGTAAGTCTACTGTTTGCCGTATTGGTTGTGATTTACGAATTATTATCCCGAACGCCGAGGGGGTATTTAAGTCTATTTATCTGTGCGGAGGTGCTTCTGTTAGGTGTTTTGGGCGTTTATTTTTCCTGGATAGGTGAATATCGTTTTACCTTTTTACCGGATGCCTATTACCATCGGAACCTGGAGCCTAAAAATGTAATTTATTATTCTTGGATTTGTTTATCTCTTATTCTGCTGGTCGCTTTTGGATTAAAAAATAAGAAGTTTGATTGGCCTTTAAAAAAGAGAGCGGTACTCTGGATAGGGCAATTACTCATACTTGGAGGTTTGTTATATTGGGGCATTCCGGAGTTTTCCGACCGGAAATCAATTAAATTAAAAGAACTCGATTATTATGCCCGTATGGAACAATGGGATAATATAGTGGAGGCATGTAAAGGCAAGCTTACTAATTTTTTGTATTTATGCTATTTGAATATGGCATTAGCAGAGAAAGGGGAACTAGCCGATAAAATGTTTGATTTTGACCAGAAGGGTCCCCAGGGAATGATGGTTGCATGGAATAAATCGGAACAGGTTTCTTCTTTATTAAATGATGTTTATTTTGCAATGGGTTATGTCGCTCCTGCTCAGGAGATGGCTTTTGAAGGTTATGTCAGTTCCATGGGCTATGGTAATCCCCGTTTATTGAAGCGCCTTATACAGACCAATCTTATTTATGGTGCTTACCCTGTGGCGGAGAAATATATAGCCGTATTGGAGCGAACGTTTTATTATAAGGATTGGGCACAGAAGCAGCGGAAATTTTTATACAATGATGCAATGATAGAAGAGGACCCTCTTTTAGGCGTTTACCGGAAATGTTTACCGAAAAATTGTACACTGGCACATGTTCGTAGTTTTGAGGCTGATTTAAGACTGCTGGCAGAAACGAATCCTTCGAATAAAGCTGCAATAGAATATTTAGGAGGCTATTATTTGTTATCCAAAGATATGCAAGGTTTTAAAAACCTGGTAGAAACCTATTATGGAACGGATGTTCTTCCACAACTTCCTGTGTCGTTTCAGGAGGCTGTTATCACTTTGTCGGAAAAAGAAACAGATTATTGGAAAAGGTTTAATGTCTCCGAGGGAATTGTACGTCGCTTCACCGAATATAAGCAAACGGTGTTGGCTAACAAGAGTAATCCGGCCTCGTTGCCCGGTTTATTGAACCGGTCGTTCGGTAATACATATTGGTATTATTTTATGTTTAAATAAATAGTGGGGGATATGAAGAAATACATTTTATATATATGTTTATTGTTTGTCTGGGTAGCTTGTTCAGAAACAGTTCATATTGATAAGACAGTAGAGGAACAGCCTTCCATATTTCCTGATTATGCAGGAGTTACAATACCATTAAATATAGCTCCGTTGAATTTTGCTCTTACAACGGACGAAAAAGAGGCTTATGCCTTTTTTGTTGTAGGAGAGAACCGTTTTGAAGTAGAGGCAAAAGATGGAAAATTTATTATTCCTGTATCCAAATGGAAAAAAATGTTGGAGGCAGCTATCGGAAATAAAGTGACAGTGACAGTGGCAGTAAAAAGAGGAGAAGAGTGGGTTGGCTATGCACCCTTCTTTTTATATGTAGCCAAAGAACCTATGGATTCTTATCTGGCATACCGTTTAATCGATCCGGGTTATGTTTTGTGGAATCAAATGGGTATTTATCAGCGTAATCTGGAGGGATACACTCAAAGTGCCATAATAGAGAATAAGTCTACTCATAATAATTGCATGAATTGCCATTCCTTCTGTATGCAGAATCCTGATAAGATGTTATTTCATATGCGTGAAAAGCTGCCGGGAACTATTTTGGTGAATGGTGATAAGATAGAGAAACTGAATACGAAAACAGACCAAACAATATCTTCTTTGGTTTATCCGTCCTGGCATCCGTCCGGCAGATATGTGGCATTTTCTGTGAATAATACCAAGCAAGCATTTCACATGAATGATAAAAATCGTATAGAAGTATATGATGAAGCATCTGATGTCGTAGTTTATGATGTAGAAAAACACGAAATAGTAACGGCGCCTGTGCTATTCTCTTCCCGTTCATTTGAAACATTCCCTACATTCTCTCCGGATGGAAAAACGCTTTATTTTTGTTCGGCAGATGCACAGTCCATGCCGGAATCATATAATAAATTGAAATATAATTTATGTTCAGTGGCATTTAACCCGGATACCCGCAGTTTCGGAGCCGAGGTAGATACATTATATAATGTAGATATGGGAGGAAAGAGCGTATCTTTCCCGCGTGTATCTCCGGATGGCCGTTATCTGCTATGTACACTCTCAGGATATGGGAATTTTTCTATTTGGCATAAAGATGCAGATTTGTATCTGTTTGATTTGCAGAAAAAGGAATGCCGTCCATTGGAGGAGGTAAACAGTGACGATGTGGAAAGTTATCATTCCTGGAGTAGCAACAGCCGTTGGTTTGTGTTCAGTAGCCGCCGTATAGATGGTTTATATACCCGTCCCTATTTTGCTTATATAGATGAAGAAGGAAAGGTTGGAAAACCATTTTTGTTGCCTCAGAAAGACCCTGGTTATTACAGCTTATCTATGAAGTCTTATAATATACCCGAATTTATTAAAGATAAAGTAAAAGTGAGAGAACGTGTCCTTAGCCTGAAAGCGAAAGAAGATAAAGGTATTGATGTTAAGTTTAACTAAGCTTACTTTGCAATACAATAAGACACGCCAGCAAGTCATTACTAATAATGAGAGGAAGCGGCTCATAACTGTCCGCTTGCCGGGAAGAGGATTCCCCACTACCAGGGAAACACCTTCCCCACCGTTAGGGAAACATCTTCCCCACCGTTAGGGAAACGCCTTCCCAAGTATTGGGGAAGCCTCTTCCCTAACATTAGAACCATATTCTGTGGAAGCGTTTGCTTTTACGGTTACTTTTTGGCTTTAGGTAATGCGTCGGACCAATTTGGATTCTGTTCGGTACAGAAGCCGGCATTAATTTCGTCGGCCGGTATCGGATAAACAAATGCTGCAACATTATAACCGGTAACTCCAGCTACGTTAGGGGTAATTTTCTCGCCGGTGCGACGGGCATTATACCATCTGTGTCCTTCTTCAAAGAACTCGCGGATATTCTCTTTCGAGATGAATGTCAATAACTCGTCTTTGCTGGAAGGCAAGTCTGTCGGATTTTTTATCGCTTCATTTCTTTTTGCCGTGTAGAACAGTGCATTTTGGGAAGCCGTAATATTATTAGCCTGTGCTTCCGCTTCTGCTATAATCAGGTACATTTCCGATTTTCTGAATACCGGGATATTGCTGACTGCCTGTGCCGATGGAATACCGTTAAATTTTAGTGGGCGTAAATCTTTTGTAATCAAATTTCTACGTATATCCAACGAATCTAATAAATTAGAAACGTGAAGAGTAAGCTTACCGCCATAAGAACCATACAACGTATTCAATGAGTTTGAAGACAAGTTGTCGTCATTCGATTTGGCAATAGTGAAAATGTCTTCATCCGTGATGGCAACATTCGCCCACATGGAAACATATATATCGTTGGAAACATCCCCTGAGGCTCTCAGTTCGATTGCTTTCTGTGCGGCTGTTTTGGCTGCTTCATATTTTCCCATAAAGAGGTTTACCCTTGCATCCAGGGCATAGATGGCTGCTTCATTCAAATAGAATTGGTTTATCGAGCCTTTTACCGTTGATGCTTTTTCCATATAGGATTTTGCTGTCGTGATATCGGCTGTAATCTGTTCGTAAGTCTGTGCCACAGTCGCCCTATTGATTTTCACAAAAGGTTCGAGCGGTTCTTTTTCCAACAGGGGCAAACCCAATTGTGCATTCGCTCCTCCTACCTGATAAGGCAGGCCGAATATATTGACCAGGTAAAAATTAGTAACGGCACGGAGTGCATATGCCTGTGCGATATATAGATTCAGGTTGGCAACTTCACTTTTCGTCAATTTATTATTGGAGGCGATAAGCTTGTTGGCTCCATTGATTAAACGGACGGAGCGGTCTACTACCTTGAAACCATATTCCCAGGCAAGTTTCAGTGTGTTTTCCGTATCGGTAATCTGGTAGTTGTTGACTGAAACGAAATGTCCGGAAGAAGAGCTGGCTGTAGAAATATCGGCAGCCATGTCTCCGATTGCCACTACATAGTTTCCATAAAAGCGGTAACTACCGAATGCATTGTAAGTTCCGTTTAATGCATTTTGCACATCTGCCACAGAGGCGTATGCGTCTTCTGTCGGAATAGCCTGGTAGGTCTTCTGGTCAAAATTGCAGGATGCCAGACCCAGGGTGACAGCTATTGCCAAAATACTATTGAATATCTTTTTCATACTAAAAGTCATTTTATTTAATGCTGGATTGATATATTAAAAAATCAGTATGTATGGGCTGGATTCAAAACATATATGCTTTGTCTTTAAAACATATATGTTTTGCAATCGAATCATATATGTTTTGAAAACAGCCCTTATCGCTTTATAAATTAGAAGCCGACATTTAATCCGATAACGAAGTTACGGGGTACGGGGAAGTTCCACCATTGCACACCGTCGGCATCGATACTTGACGGGTCGAATCCTCTGTAATCCTTAGCCTTAATCGTGAATAAATTGTCTGCACTTGCATAGACACGCAGGTTGTTCATAAACATTTTGCGAATCATCGATTTGGGGAATGTATATCCTACGGAGACAGTACGCAGTTTCAGATAGCTGCCATCCATCAGGAAGCGGCTGGATGCTTGGTTTACTGCACGGCCGTCATTGAAAAACAATTGGGGAACCTTAGCGATATCGCCCGGTTTCTGCCAACGGTTCTCATATACATATTCGGTGAAGTTCTGACCGAAGCCGCCGCCTACCTGTTCATCATAACGCAGGTTGTTACCATATATCTTAGCACCTACAGAGAAGTTAAGCTGGAATGAGAAGTCGAAACCGTTCCATTTCATATTGTTGGTGAAAGAGCCCTGGAACTTTGGATTGGCTGTCCCTACGTATCTTTTCTTAGCTGCGTTATAATCGTTGGTTGTCTCGTCGCCTGTTTCGTTCTTATACCATAAGCCGTCGCCTGTTTCAGGGTCTACGCCGGCCCATTCTTTCATTTTGAAAGTATACAGAGAACGTCCCGGCTCGGTGATGGTTGTTGCCGTTTCAATCGGGTTATTGTTGCTGAGCTGTTTTACTTTATTATAGTTCTTAGAACCCGTCAGCGTGACATTCCAGTTGAAGTTCTTATTGTTAATCAGTATTGCATTGGCCGATACTTCGAATCCCTGGTTCTGTAGTTTTCCAATGTTCTGATAGTAACTTGCCAGACCGGTTACCATAGAGATGGGCACGGCAAATACCATGTCTTTAGTCATGTGGTTATAGTAATCGGCTTCGATAGTGAAACGGTCGAAGAAAGAGAAATCAACACCCACGTTAAACTTGGCAGTCTGTTCCCATTTCAGGTTCGGGTTACCGGCTTGCATGCGTCCGCTACCCGGCAATTTGTTATAGTTGTATCCGAATTCATATAAATCGCGGGAAGTATACCATGAAGAAGCTGCATAATATCTTACATCGCCAACTTCCTGGTTACCGGACGTACCGTAGCTGGCACGAAGGGTCAGGTTGTTCAACCACTCTTTGGCAGGCTCCATAAATTTAGCATTTGAAATTCTATATTTGGCGCCGACAGACCAGAAAGGAGCCCATCTGTGATTCTTTCCGAATCGTGAAGATGCATCGTAACGGAAACTACCGGACAGATAATAGGTGTTTTCGTAATCATATTCGGCATTCAGGAAGAATGAAGCCAATAGCAGGTTATACTTATAAGTGCTTGCGCTGCCGGGGACAGCAGCTGTACTCACTTCATTCAGATAGTTTACAGCATAATTCGATGCTGCCAGGTAGGCTTCCTTCAGGTTGGTTCGCTGTCCTTCCTGACCAACCATAACGTTTAAGTTATGCTTTTCATTGAACGTATTGATATAGTTCAATGTATTGGTTATACTAAGCAACATACGTGTTGAATAGTTGTTTTCACCCATACCCCTCATGTCTTTGCCCTGAGGTTGCAGGAATGACCAGTAACCAAATTCATCTACGAAATACAAATCGGCTCCGGCACGTGACAAGAAGAAGAAGTTCTTGTTGAAATTGATTTGCAGATAAGGAGAAATGATGGCACGATATTGTTTGGCCGTGCTTTTATCGCCTAATTCACTACGTTGTGCAACCGGATTGTATTCGTTGATGGTATTAAAGTTCCAGTCGCCGTTTTTATCCTTAACCGGATTCAGGGGCGATTGCATATACGCTTGTGTAATCGGGTCGGAGTAGTAACCTCCGCCGGCTCCCATGTTGCTGATGGTGTAAGACAAGTTCGTATTTATACCATATTTGATTATTTTGGAAGGTGCCTGTTCAAAGTTGAAACGCATGGAATAACGGCTCAAATCTTTTCCTTTTACAATAGATTTGTTGTCGAAGAAGTTTAATGAGATAAAGAAGCGGGGAGCAGTCTCTGCCGCAGCTCCGCCCTGGACATCGATGCCGTATTCCTGGATTAAACCATTGCGGGTTACTTCTTTCAGCCAGTTTGTATCGCAGTCTTTTTCTGCACCGACATACCAGTCCAACAGGTTAGACATACCCTCATTGGTGTAAGGAAAGTCCACTCCATATTTAGTCTGTAGTGCAGCAACTTTTCCGGTATTTCCGTACCGGTTATAGTCGTTCATTAATGCTTCAACAGAGAGTGTCCTGTATTTATCGGCATTTACAGGTTTATAGCTGGAGGCCATATCCGGCATCATTTCCATACCAACTTTTGCATGGAAGTTGACAGAAGTTTTGCCGCCTTTTCCTTTCTTTGTATTGATAACGATAACACCATTTGCTGCACGTGCACCGTAGATGGATGTGGCTGTTGCATCTTTCAATACGGTCATACTTTCGATATCCGATGCGTTCAGGGTAGAGAGTGGACTCATTGTTTGGCCCTCAGTAGCACGCACACCGACCGGGTCTGCATTGAATGCGACACCATCGATGATGTATAGTGGCTGTGTTCCTGAATTGAAAGAGTTCTTGCCACGAATGAAAATATTGGCAGGTGCACCGGGTTGTCCTGAA
Source organism: uncultured Parabacteroides sp. (assembly GCA_900541965.1). Taxonomy (GTDB): domain Bacteria; phylum Bacteroidota; class Bacteroidia; order Bacteroidales; family Tannerellaceae; genus Parabacteroides. Next base: position 22,711 of record UQLN01000014.1, read on the forward strand.
CCGATGTTCATTTGCAATCCGGGAACAGAACCTTCCAATGCCTTGATAGGGTTGGAATCATTCAATTTGATAATAGAAGATGCTGCGATTGTAGTGGCTGCTCCTGTAAATGCAGCTTTTTTAGTTACACCGTATCCGGTAACCACAATTTCTTCCAACGCTTGAGAAGAAGCAGATAGCTTTACATTTAACACTGGTTTAATGGGCAGTTCTTGAGTTTCCATCCCGACATAGGAGATTACCATAGTCTTCGCAGAACTTGGTATCATATATTATCTGTTGAAAATCAATGGATTAATTAAATTAAAGATTTGCAGATGTCTGGTTGTTTAATTATTGAAAATCAATGGATATATAGAAAAAACACATAGGGAATATTAATAAATAAGCTACCTGCAAAAAATGGAATAAATACGGTGATAACTACATAATTAACGGTTGAGTACTGATAAAAAGAACCATTTCTTTTCTACTCAGAAAGTACTCTCCAATGTTGAATATCATAGCTGCATCTAATATACGATAAATATCCATCGTAAAAAAATAGATAATTTTAAACTTTCACTCATACAAAATGCTTATTTACATAAGCATTGTAAATCAGAGGAATGAATAGATTTTCCTCTTTGTTTTTATGTTAAAATCGTAAATTGAGATTAGATTTTTTGGTGTTATAATAAATTTATTTTACATTTGTCGACCCTTATTGTTATTTTAGTAATAAATCTTGTGTTGGAAGTCTTAAATTAAAAGAATTTGTTATTTATAAGTTAAATATAAAAGTGTGTCTATGAAAAGGTTGACTTATCTTTTGTTTTGCCTACTAATAAGTATTGGCATGGCTACAGCTCAGACGATGAAGGTAACAGGGACTGTTATCTCTGCTGAGGATAATGAGCCGGTTATTGGAGCATCCATTGTGGTAAAAGGTACTACAGTGGGTACAGTTACGGATATTGACGGTGCATTTTCTTTGGATGTACCAAGTTCTGCGAAAACGCTGGTCTTTTCTTATGTAGGAATGATATCCCAGGAATTGGCTGTAAAACCTACATTGAATGTTTCGTTAAAGCCTGATGTTGAGGTGCTTGATGAGGTTGTTGTGACAGGTTATGGTAATTTCAAAAAGTCTTCATTTACAGGTGCGGCATCAAGTGTTTCTACTGAGAAGTTGCAGGATGTTCCCTCTTTAAGTGTACAATCTAAGTTGGCTGGTGCCGTGTCTGGTGTACAGATTACTTCTACTTCCGGACAGCCGGGTGCAGTGGAATCTGTCCGTATTCGTGGTATGGGTTCAATCAATGCAGGGAATGAACCGTTGTATGTAATTGACGGTGTTCCGATGATGACTGGAAACAATAATAGTTTCTCTTATGATGATGCAGGTAACAGTATGCTTTCTTCATTGAACAGCAATGATATAGAGTCGATGACTGTTATTAAAGATGCCGCCGCCGCTTCTCTTTACGGTTCGCGTGCAGCTAATGGTGTAATTGTTATTACTACTAAAAAAGGTACGGCTGGAAAGACAAAGTTCACAGCTAAAGCAGACTGGGGTTTCTCTAATATGGCAATCAATTACCGTCCGACTTTAAATGGAAGTGACAGACGTGATATTTTGTATTTAGGTTTGAAAAACGGTAAATTAAATAGTGGCAAGAGTGAAGCGGAGGCGATTGCTTATGCTGACAATAATATTGATAAATATGCTGCTGTTCCATGGAGTGGTTATACGGATTGGAAAGACGTCTTGTTCCGTAATGGCTCTCACCAGAATTATGAAGTAAACGCACAGGGCGGTAATGATAAAACAAGATTTTATTCTTCTCTTTCTTATACAAAACAGAACGGTATTACTTTACAGTCTGGTTATGAACGTGTAACAGGACGTGCAAACCTTACTCATAAAGCCGGTCGTGTTACTTTGGAAGCTAACACCTTGTATTCATTGTCTACTCAGGATGTAAATAGTGAAGGTACCAGTTTCTCCAGCCCGATTATGTGTTTGGCTATGACTGCATCTCCTTCTACATTCCCGTATAATGAAGATGGAACCTGGTCTACAAACTTCCCTGCGTTGAATGGTGCGAATCCTCTTCAGACTGCTACTTACAACTATAGCAAGAATAAAGTAAACCGTTTTCTGGGAACAGTTTCTGCAACCTGGAATATCTGGGACAATCTGAATTTGAAGGAAATAATCAGTTACGATTTTAACCAGAGTAATAACCGTGTGTGGTGGGATCCTCGTTCAAATGACGGACGTACTGCAAAAGGTGTTTTCCAGCGTTATATGGCAAATCGTAGTAAACTGAATACGCAAACACAGTTAACTTATAATAAGACTATCGCCGAAAAGCATAATCTGGATATTTTATTAGGATATGAAACGGAAGATTACCAAATGGATTATACGTATTCAAATGGTTCTCAATATCCTTCTTATATGGAAGAGATTGCAAATGCAGGTTTGACTCGTGCTTCAAGTTTGATTAAAGGATACCGTATGGTGTCTTATCTTGGACGTATCAATTATGACTTTGAAAATAAATATTATGCAAGTGCCAGCTACCGCCGTGATGGTAGTTCACGTTTAGCACGCGATAGCCGTTGGGGTGATTTTTGGTCTGTATCCGGTTCATGGCGTTTTTCCCAGGAAGGTTTCATGGAATCTTTATTACATGTAATCAGTGATGCGAAGTTGCGTGCATCTTATGGTTTGAACGGAACACAGCCGGAAGATTATTATGCTTATATGGGCTTATACCAGTATGGTTATAATTACAACGGCTTCGGTGGTTCTGCCGAATCTTCTTTCTTTAATGGTAATTTGAAGTGGGAGAAGAACCATGCTCTGAATGTCGGTTTGGATGTAACACTGTTTAACCGTATTTCGATTGCAGCGGAATGGTATAACCGCGATACCAAGGATTTGATTATGTATAAACCGATTTCTGCAGTGCTGGGTATTTTAGACAGTAAAGCGAAAGCTAATAAGTTGTTGAATGTAGGTTCTATGAGAAACCGTGGTTTTGAATTGGAAATCAAATCAACCAATATCCAGAATAAGAACCTAACCTGGACTACTTCTTTGAACCTGGGACACAATAAAAATACATTGACAAAACTGGATGGCGAACAAGACCAGGTTATCGACGGTATTTTGATTCATAAAGTAGGAGAAACTTATAACTCTTTCTATGCTTATGAATATGCAGGTGTAGATCCGCAAACCGGTAAAGAGTTGTACTATATCAATAAAGACGGAAGTCGTGAAACAACCACTAACTCTGCAAAAGCAGATAAAGTGATTGTCGGTGATGCCGATCCTAAACTTCAGGGTGGTTTAACCAATTATATCGGATGGAAGTTTATCGATTTCAATTTTACTCTGACTTATTCTTTAGGCGGACATGCTTTTGATAAGGCTTCCTGGTTACAAAGCAACGGGGGTACTTACCATTATCTGGGAAATGTTCCTTCTTACTATAAAATAGAAGATACCTGGCAGAAACCGGGAGATGACGCTAAATTGCCGCAATTTGCAGAAGGAAATAAGAATATTGTTTCTTCACGATGGATGATGTCAACGAACCACTTACGCTTGAAGAATATGACAGTCGGATTTACAATGCCTCAGGAATGGACCAGAAGAGCTGGTATTGATAAACTGAGAGCGTATATTTCCGGAAACAACCTGTTGACATGGAAATCAAAAGACCTTTATGTTGATCCGGAAGGTCCGGTAAACGGTCTTGTTACATTTGAAACACCGGCACTGAGAACGGTTACATTTGGTATTGAACTTGGTTTCTAATTTTAAACAATCAATTTAGAGTAATATGAAAAAGATATATAAATCTATCTCTGTTGCACTGGCTATGTTTACACTTACCGCTTGTGGAAATAGCTGGCTGGACCTGAAGCCATCGGATGGAGTGGAGACTTCGGAGTCTATAACAAATTATAATGATGCTTTGACTGCTTACTATGGAATGTATGACGGTTTGCAGGGTAACTCGACTTTCAATTCTTATTATGCAGCGCGTATGTTCTATTATGGAGATGTACGTGGAGATGATATGCAGGCAAGAGATCAGGGAATGCGTTCTTCCTCCTGCTATGAGATGAGATATACGGCGGACGATGCACCTAATATGTGGAATGTTCCTTATAATGTAATCCGTCGTGCAAACGGTCTGATTGAGTCTATCGATAATAAGCTGGTTACGGATGCTACCGATGCACAGATTGGTAAAATTTATGCAGAAGCAAAAGCCGTACGTGCATTAGTTCATTTTGACCTTGTCCGTATTTATGCTATGCCTTATACAGCAGACAATGGCGCTTCGTTGGGTGTTCCTATTATGACTAAAAGATTGGATAGTGATGAGTTGCCAACCCGTAATACGGTTGCTGAAGTTTATACTCAAGTTGTAAAAGACTTGACAGAGGCAATTAACAGCAACTATATGGAGACAAAGAAGAGTAATGGCTATTTTAATGTGTGGACAGCTAAATCTTTGTTATCTCGCGTTTACCTGTATATGGGTAAAAATAAGGAAGCGTTGGAACTTGCAGAAGATGTAATTGAACATTCCGGGTATGAACTTTGGAAAAATGAAGAATATGTAGATGCATGGAACAAAGACAATGGTGCTCATACCAACGAAATGATATTCGAAATTATCAATGAAAGCTCTGACGACTGGGCAGACCGTGAAGGTATTGCTTATTTATATAATGAAGACGGATATGCAGATGCTATTGTAACGAAAGCGTTCAGTGATATGCTTGGAAGCGATCCGAAAGATGTTCGTAATAAAGTGATATTGAAAGCGTCCAAAGATAAAAAACTGATTGAAAGATTCGGTGAAACCAGAGTGTTCATAAACAAATTCCCGGCAGATAAGTCCGGAGATATGCGTTTGAATAATTTACCGGTTATCCGTTTATCTGAAGTATATTTGAATGCTGCGGAAGCTGCGGCAAAACAAAATAAGAATGATGTTGCTGCTAAATATTTGAATGCGATTGTAAAACGTGCAAATCCTGATGCTGCAACTGTTGCCGATGCGGATGCGACACTCGACCGTGTTATACTCGAACGACGCAAAGAACTGGTAGGTGAGGGACACCGCTTCTTTGATGCAATGAGAAATAATGAAACAATTGTCCGCTACACAAGCGATGCAGACAAAGGCTTCCATTATTCGTTGAATGCCGAGTCACAGAAATTCAACCGGACATATTTCCGGGCTATTTTGCCGATACCTGTAACTGAAACGGATGCGAATTCCAATATCGCGAAGCAGCAGAATCCAGGTTATTAAATAGTAATATTTAGTATTGCCAAATATGAAAGCCAACTAATTTTAAATCGATTAGTTGGCTTTTTTTTGTAAATGAGCGTGTGTAGCCTTATCTCTTCTTTTTCAGTTGTATATAGAAGATGTAAGATTCTTTAAAAAGTTATCACCAATGAAAAAATTGGAAAAATCACAGTCTTTTATTCTTCTTTGTTGTGTCTCCTGTAAATGTGTATAAATCTAAGATTTGAATAGGCTTGTGTATAAGAAAAATGAATATGGTTCTCTTGGGCTGTAACAAACTTTTTGTTTGTCTTGTATAAAATAAAGAACATATTATTGTTCCTTCGTGTTCTCATTCAGAAATTAAATGTATCATGGAAAAAGTTATTTACAACTTAGTGTTCAATAGGAAGAAGCTATTGAATGCAGATGGAAAAGCTTTGATTCAGGTGGAGGCCTACCTGAACAGGCAAAAAAAGTATTTCTCAACAAAGGTGTATGTAAAACCTTGTCAGTGGGATAGCAAAAGGCGGATGGTGAAGAATCATCCGAATATGGATTCATTGAATCAATATCTTTCAGACTACGTTTCAAATTTGGAACGTAAGGAGCTGGAAATGGTTCAAAGTGGAAAATTATTTTCTTTGAGAGGATTAAAAGACAACTCGTCAAATGAGGATATGATTTCTTTCACCGAATTTATGCATAAGGAAATTGCTCATTCCAATTTGAAGGAGTCAACCCTGAAAAATCATTTGTCCACTTTGCAGGTGTTGTCTTCCTATAAGAGGACAGTTACTTTTGACGATTTAACCTTTAACTTTCTTTGCGATTTTGAATATTATCTTTTAATGCATAAGTATCACAGGAATACGATAGCCAAACATATGAAACATTTGAAACGCTATGTAAATCTGGCTATTAACAAAGATTTGTTTGAATTGCAAAGGTATCCTTTCCGTAAGTATAAAATTAAATATATGGAAAGCAAGAGAGGGCATCTTACACCGGAAGAGCTGGACCAGTTAGAGTCTATAAGCCAAAGACTTCGCTCGACATTGAGAAGGGCTTTGGATATGTTTTTGTTTAGCTGTTATACGGGGCTTCGCTTTTCTGATATTGTAAGTATAACGCGCGAAAATTTCCATATGATAGATGATAAGCTTTGGTTGATTTATTCATCCGTTAAAACAGATGTCAGCGTGAGACTTCCTTTGTTTTTGCTCTTTGATGGCAAGGCGCGGGTTATTTATGAGGAATATATAAGGAATAATAAGAAGACATTGTTTAATGTCCCTCTTTCCTCAAATTCGAATATCAATAAGCAGTTAAAACGTATTTGTATTGTAGCCGGCATTGATAAAAAGGTTTCTTTCCATACGGCACGTCATACAAATGCGACATTGTTATTATATAATGGAGCCAATATTACTACTGTACAGAAGTTGTTAGGACATAAAAGTGTGCGTACTACGGAAATTTATAGTAATATTATGGATATGACGGTTGTACGTGATTTAGAGAATATCAGAGTAAAGTGGTAAAATTTCTGGCTCGCCGGAAAGCGCCGGAGAAGACCTTTTCGGCGAGGCTGATTATAGTTATTTGAAAGGATATAAGAGATCGGGATTTTTGACAAAATGAAATTTAAACATGCGTTATTCTAATGCATGGGTGGGGTATATCTGTCTTTTTGCTATAAAAAACTGTTGTCAAACATTAAAAATGCCCATAAATTTTACACGAATTATATTTTGAAAAGTAAATAAAATATACGACTTTTGTCTGCATGATGAATCAACCGTTAGCAGAGAGATTACGTCCGAAGACGTTGGATGACTATATCGGGCAGAAGCATCTGGTAGGACAGGGAGCTGTTCTTAGAAAGATGATAGATGCCGGTCGTGTTCCTTCTTTTATATTGTGGGGACCTCCGGGAGTTGGAAAGACAACTTTGGCACAAATCATTTCAAATAAGCTGGAAGCTTCGTTTTATACATTGAGTGCGATTAGTTCGGGAGTAAAGGATGTTCGTGAAGTGATAGAAAAAGCAAAAAGTAACCGCTTTTTCAATACGGTATCTCCAATCCTGTTTATCGATGAAATCCATCGTTTTAGTAAATCGCAACAAGATTCATTGTTGAATGCCGTAGAGACGGGAGTGGTTACATTAATCGGAGCGACAACAGAAAATCCTTCATTTGAAGTGATCCGTCCTTTGTTATCACGTTGCCAGGTATATGTGTTGAAGTCGTTGGATAAAACTGATTTATTGACTTTATTGCACAAGGCAGTTACAGAAGACATCCTTCTTAAGGAAAAGAATATAATATTGAAAGAAACAGACGCCATGCTGCGCTATTCCGGAGGGGATGCGAGAAAGTTGCTGAATATATTGGAACTTGTAGTGGCTGCTGAAGAAGAATATGATAAGATTGAAATAACGGACGAAAAAGTTGTAGAGCGTTTGCAGGAAAATCCTGCGGCGTATGATAAGGGTGGAGAGATGCATTATGACATCATATCGGCATTTATCAAATCTATACGGGGGAGTGACCCGGATGCAGCTATTTATTGGCTTGCCCGGATGGTGGCAGGAGGAGAAGACCCCGAGTTTATAGCCCGTCGTCTGGTTATTTCAGCATCTGAAGATATCGGATTAGCGAATCCGAATGCTCTTTTGCTTGCAAATGCTTGTTTTGAAGCTTTGAAAAAAATCGGTTGGCCGGAAGGGCGGATTATTTTAGCAGAAACAACAGTTTATCTGGCTTGTAGTCCTAAAAGTAATTCGGCTTATATGGCAATAAATGAGGCCTTGGATCTGGTAGAGCGTACAGGAAATCTGCCTGTCCCTCTGCATTTGCGTAATGCTCCCACAAAACTAATGGCGGAGTTGAACTACGGAAAAGACTATAAGTATGCCCACGATTATGAGAATCATTTTGTCAAACAAGATTTTCTTCCGAAAGAGATTTTGAATAAACGGTTATGGAAAGGACAGGAAAATCCGTCAGAACAGAAGCTGATCGAGCAAATGAAACGTTTATGGGGAGATCGGTATTAACTGACACAGAAAAGCTCTACTTGTGGATAAAAAGTTATAAAAAGAAGCAAAAAGATAGCTTTTTGATAAGAATTTTCCATTTTAAGGCTTTGCTTTATTAATTAAATCCGTACATTAGCCGCACTTTTTTGAAAAATGCGTTACTTAAATTATATAACATTAAAAAAGACATTGGTATGAAGAAGCACAATTTTTCTGCAGGTCCCTCTATCCTGAGTGAGTTTACAATTAAGAATACTGCAGCAGCAGTAGAAAATTTTGCAGGAACAGGGTTGTCAATTCTTGAAGTTTCTCACAGAGGAAAAGAATTTGTTGCCGTCAATGATGAAGCGCGTGCGTTGATTAAAGAGTTGCTGGACGTACCGGCTGGTTATGAAGTCGTATTTATGGGTGGTGGTGCAAGTATGCAGTTCTGTATGGTTCCTTATAACCTGTTAAATAAAAAAGCATCTTATCTGGATACGGGTACATGGGCATCCAATGCGATTAAAGAGGCTAAATTATTTGGAGAAGTAGAAGTTGTTGCTTCCTCTAAAGATGCAAACTATACTTATATTCCTAAAGGATATTCAATCGCAGAAGATTCTGATTATTTCCATTTTACTTCCAACAATACGATTTATGGAACTGAAATGCGTAATGACCCGGATGTAAAACAACGTTTGGTTGCTGACATGTCTTCTGATATTTTCTCTCGTCCGATTGATATTTCCAAATATGATATTATCTATGCTGGTGCACAGAAAAACCTGGCTCCTGCAGGTGTAACACTGGCTATCGTACGTGTGGATGCACTTGGACATGTAGACCGTCCTATCCCTACTATGCTGAATTACAATACGCATATTAAGAAAGATTCTATGTTCAATACACCTCCTGTATTGCCTATCTATTCTGCTTTGCAAACATTGAAATGGTATAAGGAACAGGGTGGTATTGCTGCAATGGAAAAGAAAGATAAAGAAAATGCAGCTATCCTGTATGATGAAATCGACCGTAACAAACTGTTTAAAGGTACTGTTGCCCCGGAAGACCGTTCCATTATGAATGTATGCTTTGTGATGAATGAAGAATACAAGGAGCTGGAAGATGAATTCAGCAAGTTTGCTGCTGCTGCCGGTATGGTTGGTATTAAGGGTCACCGTTCTGTCGGTGGTTTCCGTGCTTCTCTGTATAACGCAATGCCGAAGAGCAGCGTAGAAGCTTTGATTGCATGTATGAAAGAATTTGAAAAGAATCATTGATTATGGCAAAAGTATTAGTAGCAACAGATAAACCTTTTGCTCCGATAGCAGTGAAAGGTATCCGTGAAGTGGTGGAAGGTGCAGGCGATGAACTTGTTCTTCTTGAAAAATATACTTCAAAAGCTGAATTGCTGGATGCAGTTAAAAATGTAGATGCAATTATTATCCGTAGTGATATTATAGATACGGAAGTATTGGATGCTGCAAAGCAATTAAAAATAGTAGTTCGTGCAGGTGCCGGCTACGACAATGTAGATTTGGCTGCCGCTACGGCGCATAATGTATGCGTGATGAATACCCCGGGACAAAATTCCAATGCTGTTGCCGAATTGGTTTTCGGTATGCTGGTAATGGCTGTCCGTAATTTCTATAACGGAACTTCCGGAACAGAATTGATGGGTAAGAAATTAGGTATCCATGCCTACGGAAACGTAGGACGCAATGTAGCCCGTGTTGCAAAAGGTTTTGGAATGGAGATTTATGCATTCGATCCTTTCTGCCCGAAAGAAGTAATCGAAAAAGACGGAGTGAAAGCTGTCGCTTCAGTAGAAGAGTTGTATTCGACTTGTAATGTAATTTCTTTGCATATTCCGGCTACTGCTGAAACAAAGAACTCTATCAATTATGCTTTGGTGAACAAGATGCCTAAAGGTGGAGTTTTAGTTAATACCGCTCGTAAAGAGGTAATCAACGAAGCTGAATTGATTAAGTTGATGGAAGAACGTGCAGACCTGAAATATGTAACAGATATTATGCCTGCCGCCAACGAAGAGTTTGTTTCCAAATTTGCCGGCCGTTATTTCTCTACACCGAAAAAGATGGGTGCACAAACAGCAGAAGCTAATATTAATGCAGGTATTGCTGCCGCTAAACAGATTGAAGGCTTCTTGAAAGAGGGTATCGAAAAGTTCCGCGTAAATAAATAAACAGTATATCCTTTTATCAAAGTCCGTAGAAATACCTCATGTAATTCATTGTGTTTCTACGGACTTCCTTTTAAATTAGTAACATAAAAAACACAGAATAGTTATGGCAAAAATAAAACCTTTTAAGGGTGTCCGCCCTCCGAAAGATTTAGTAGAACAAGTAGTTTCTCGTCCTTATGATGTTTTGAACTCAGAAGAAGCCCGCGAAGAAGCCAAAGGAAATGAAAAATCATTATACCATATCATAAAACCGGAAATTGATTTTCCGGTTGGAACCGACGAACATGATCCTGCTGTTTATCTGAAAGCTGCTGAGAACTTCCAAATGTTCCAGGAAAAGAGCTGGCTGGTACAGGATAAAAAAGAATGTTACTATGTTTATGCACAAACGATGAACGGCAAGACGCAGTTTGGTCTGGTTGTCGGTGCATATGTTCCTGATTACACAAACGGCACAATCAAGAAACATGAATTGACCCGCCGTGATAAGGAAGAAGACCGTATGAAACATGTGCGTGTGAATAATGCCAATATAGAACCGGTGTTTTTTGCTTATCCAGACAATGCAGAATTGGATAAAATTGTTGCTAAATATACCGCACGTAAGCCTGAATATGATTTCGTGGCAAAAGACGACGGCTTCGGACATACTTTCTGGATTATTGACGAAGATGCGGATATTGCACGTATTACCGAATTATTTGAAGGAATGCCTGCCCTTTATATTGCCGACGGACATCACCGTTCGGCTGCTGCTGCTTTAGTAGGTGCTGAAAAAGCCAGCCAGAATCCGAATCATCGTGGTGACGAAGAATATAACTATTTCATGGCTGTTTGTTTCCCGGCAAACCAGTTGACAATTATCGATTACAACCGGGTGGTAAAGGATTTGAACGGACTGTCCGAAGATGAATTTCTGGCTAAGTTGGCGAAGAATTTTGTTGTGGAAGAAAAGGGTACCGGTATTTATCAACCGGCAGGGCTTCATAATTTCTCTCTTTATTTAGGTGGAAAATGGTATTCTCTGACTGCTAAAGAGGGTACTTACAATGATAATGACCCAATAGGTGTACTGGATGTTACGATTTCTTCTAATTTGATATTAGATGAAGTCTTAGGCATTAAAGACCTTCGTTCCGACAAGCGTATCGATTTCGTTGGCGGTATTCGCGGTTTGGGTGAACTGAAACGGCGGGTGGATAGCGGCGAAATGAAAGTGGCTTTGGCTCTTTATCCTGTTACCATGAAGCAGTTGATGGATATCGCTGATACCGGTAATATTATGCCTCCTAAAACAACTTGGTTTGAACCGAAACTTCGTTCCGGACTTGTAATACATAAGTTGGATTAAACGATTCAGATAAAATAAAAAAGCTATCTTTCAAAATGAAGATAGCTTTTTTATTTTATAATAGAAATTGCTTCGTAGGCGTGCGAAAGGGTTTTACAGTGCTGTTTTATGTCTCCGCTAGTGAACGAAGAGGCTTTACAGTGCTGTTTTATGTCTCCGCTAGTGAACGAAGAGGCTTTACAGTGCTGTTTTATGTCTCCGCTGGTGAACGAAGAGGCTTTGCAGTGCTGTTTTATGTCTCCGCTGGTGAACGAAGAGGCTTTACAGCACTGTTTGAAGCCTTCGCTGATGAGCGAATCGATTTTACAGTACTGTTTTATGGCTTCGCTGGCGAGCGGGGGTATCAAACAGTGATGTATCCTGCTTTCGCTCGCCAGCGAAATGAAAATGCGGTGCTGTTTTCTGATATTGCTTGTGAGCGAAGCTGTTTTACAGCACTGCATCCTGCTATTGTATACCTCCGGAGAGATAAATCAGATGAATCGAATGCGGTCGGCAATCGAAGATCTGCCTTAGCTAATACGCCAACCTTTTTTATTCTTTCAAACAGCGAACGGAGAAGCCGTGCGCCTTGTAAAGTGTGAGCTGACGAAACGTAGCACTGCTGAAATCCACATAGCTGGCGTTCGTACTACCCGCCGGAACCGACGACGACCAATAGTAGCCGTAGGAACCCTGATTGAGGGACGAACCTTCATTGATGTAACGACAACCTGCAGCAGGCAAAACGAGCTGAGGGTAACCACTCTCTGCATCTACGTTAAATAAACCACCGCCGCTATCATATCTTGTCGCATTCCCGATAGACATTAATTCATCTATAGTAGGTACACGGTATCCTGCCGGACAAGGGTCGTTTGTACCTTTGCTGCTACCACTCCATAAAGTGTTATTTTGAGGGGTTAACCAGTCGTAAGGGCTGTTGGGCGCTTTATAAAAGGTATTATTATTGGGGCTGGAATTACCTGTCGGACCGGAAGCGGTAGAACCACCATGATTCGTGGCATCCTGACGCCCCCACTGGTAGAGATTGCCAGTTCCGGCTACTGTTCCGCTTTTTCCATCATTAGCTATTGCCACACGGGTTGCACCGCAATTAACGGGAGCCCAATAGTAAGAACCTTTCTTGATAGCAGTATAATAAGGAGAAGCACTGCTACTCACCATCGGATAACCCACATAAGAGGCACCACGCCAGATGGTACAAATGGTGGTTGTATTATGTTTGATTCCAGCTTTATGAAGCTGGTAGGATGCATCGGTTCCTTTGCTTGGTTTTACTACTACTTCATAAGTATACTTACGGCGGTTGTTAACTACTTCTGTGGCTATCAGCTTAGAGCAATCCAACCATGTATTCCCGTCATTGGAGGCTGTGCAATACTTTGTATCATAATCTGGCTGTAATTCCGGAGTGGTAAACATGCTGTAGACCGCTACATTCAAGGTTTTTCCGGAAGCCGCAACGCGATATCCCTGTGTAGCATCTTTTGCGTCAATCCCGGTAGGGTCTCCGTCAAGCCATGCATCCGCCTCGGTAAAGCTGACCGTTACTTCGGTAGTTTTACTTGCATCCGTCTTATTCTTTATCGTGATGGTCTGTGCAGAAGGCAATGCATCAGGAAAGTTCGTTTTAGAAGGATTCAGTTCGATGACATAAGAGAAATTTGTTTTGTCGGAACTTGTTGTTTTATAAGTCAGCCATTCGGGACCTTCTAAGATGGAGCCTCCGATACTTTTTCCGGTTATTGCCAGTGTAGGAACAGTATTATCTGCTTTGGCATGGAGGGTTACAGCTGCAGGAGAACTTAGGATGGGAGCTCCGCCGGGTTCCACTATTACTATTTTTTCATCCCCGTTCATTTCATTTATAAAGCGAAGGACGGCTTTTGGATAATCATCTTTATCGTAACCGGCTTTAACTGATACTGCATATTGATAACCGGAAATGGCAGCTTTGGTAACAGGGGTGGCTGCGCTTACTTCCAGCCAGTCGTATTGCTGGGCGGCAGCACTGCCGGAGTAGGTTTTTTGCAATTTGGGTTCGCTTCCTGTTCCCACTTCAACTGTAAAGCCATCACCGGCATTCAAAGTACTCATTGTTACAATACGGGTAGTGGCATTATAACTTATCTTCTCTTTCAGAGCATCAGGAATGGTAATGGTAGTACCAGAACCGTCAGTGCCTGCATTCGGGTCGTACTCGTTAATACTGCCTCCTTCGTCCCATTCGGCTACATCAAGTGTAAAGTTTAGGCTGTATTCGTCCGCCTTTGTGATACCGATAGTATACCGGTGGTTAGGGGTGATTTCCAATTCAACCAAGCCTCCATCGGCAGTTTGCTGCTTGAAAGGAACCTTATAAGTGACCTCTTTCTTCTCCGTCAGGTTTACCTGATAAGTACCGTTCAGAATCAGGTAACCTTCATCCTTCAACAAACTTGGATAACTGTAGAAAGCGGATACCTGCAAGCCTTTATTTGCTTTCTCTCCTTCAAAAGCACTTGCCGGGTAAGTAATTAACTCCCCGTCTGCTGCTGTGGCAGCCCCATATACCTTAACCGGAAAGAAGGTCGTTCCTCTCCGTCCGTTGCCCATCGAGATAGATTCCAAATGGAATTTAGAGTCCTCCTCTATATTGCTTACATCAAAGCGAGCCATTGTGCGGGTCAGTTTAAAGCCTACCTGCACACGGGCGGAAGAACCGAAGTCTGTCAAGTCTATAGGAGTCGTTTGTGCGCCTGTCATCGGGAGGGGTAAGCCTAATGCCGGGGAGGCATTAGTCAGTAGTGGGGAATGATATTTCTGAAATTGTAGTTCAGTAGGGATACCATCTGTCAGAAGTCCCGTTTCCATATCGTAAGTAAGCGGAACAAAATAAGTATCTGCTACTATATTTCCATCGACCGGATTAATCAAATCTGTTTGGTTGGCTATACAATAAAGGCGAACGAATAAGCCTTTTTGGAGTTCCAGCAATGCTGTAGTAGTAGCATTATCCGTACTTGGTGTAAGATTAAGTTCTTTCGCTCCTGCCGGAAGTGCCGAACCGTCCTGCCGGTAAGCGAACCGTTCACGGAAGGTATAAGCGTCACCTTCTGCTTTAGCTCCGAATACATAGATATCCAATGTTGCGATTTCATTTTCCGCTTCGGTGGCAATGGGAACGTCCGCTTTTGTCTCTGCCTTGGTTATTTTCACTGTGAGTTTGTTCTTAAAAGAAATCAATACCTCACGTTTGTTCACACTGTCTGTTCCGTCTGTGGATGTGCGGTCTGTCTTGTCTGCCTCTGTCGTACAGGAAGCAAGTAGCACGGCTGCAAGCAGATATATACTTGCCGCGAGTGCCTGTACCGGTCTGATCGAGGGACATAGATCTTGTAGTTCTGTTTTCATCTTCATAGATATTTAATTGTTTATGTTTGTTATTACCCTATTCCTGTTATCTTTAATCCGTGTCAAAAATGAATTTGCATCTGATTACTATCCAATTGGATGGTTTATAAAAAATAAAACTGGCAGTTCATTGAAGACTACGTTAAAAATTAGGAGATCTTAATAAATTTCATGCCCTGAAAGTTGTTGAGATTCATAAATTCTCATGGTTTTGAGAAATTTTTATAAGCAATAAATCTTAATAATCAAAGGGTTATAGCATTAATATGTAGTAATATCTTTATATATTTGTCAAATATTAACGTAGTCTTCAATGAACTCCATATATTTTCTTTGTTGTATTCTTTATTCTTTTCCACTCACCTCAGAAAGCTTTCTCCGAAATTCGAGGACTATCCAAAGAAATTTCCAATATGAAGGGTATATGCTTGAAAAGCGTTGATTCGTATGGAATTTCATTTGATTTATTAGCCGGAATATTCTTGTATTTTATTACTTTTGTTTGTAGTATAGAAGAGATACCCAAAAAGTGCGGTTAATGGAAAAATATATTGATTTATCTCGCGAAGAACTGATAAAACGTCTGGAAACTCTGGAACTTGAAAAAGAACAGAGTCATCATGTATATGAAGATTTGGAGAAGATGCAGCGGGATTATCAGTCTCAGGAAAAACTGGCTATACTTAAAGCTGCCGTTAATGTCGGAGATTCTTTGATATGGGAATATGATGTGAAAAATGATATTATTCATCTCGATTATGAATTGAATATATACGGAGGTAAAAATTCCCGCTTAAAAATAGAACCTTTCCGGAAAAAAGAAGATTTTTTGAAAACCATCTATCCGGAAGATCGTCAGAATGTATTTTACGATCATTTTATCCGTCTTATCAAGGGAGAGATCAGTAGCTACAGCATTCGGTACAGGCGCTTGTTTGGCGACGAGGTTATTTGGGTGGAAGCAAACGTCCAGCCTTATAAATACAATGAAGACGGAACCCCCAGCCATATTGTATATTATTTATCAGACGTTACAGAGCAAAAGAACCTCCAGGATAAAATATACCAACTGGAAGATAAATACCGGAATATACTCAATGCAACGCAAGATGCTGTTATGACAATGACGGAAGACGGGAGGATTATAGATGTGTACGCCGGTTCCGTGGAAAATCTATTGAAATCTCCGGAAGTATTGAAGGGGTCGTTCATTAGTGATTGGTTGAAACCCGATGTTGTGAATTCTTTTCATTCAGCTATAAAAAAAACTATTGAAGTTCAAAAAGAACAAAATATTTCTTTTTCCATTCACTTAAAAAACGGGAATATAAAATATTTCTTTTGCCGTATTATCCCTTATGCGGAGAACGAGGTAGTCGTTATTGCCCGCGATGCGAGTACTTTTGTACAAAGCAGGCAGCGTGTGGATTTTCTGAATAATCTGATGCGTGCCATTTTGGATAATATACCGGTGGTTGTGGTTGTGAAAGAGATAAATAAAGATTTCCGTTTTCTCTATTTTAACTCGGCTGCCGAGCATTTTATGGGATTAACAACCGGTGCTGTATTAGGTAAGAACGATTTTGAATTGTTCACAGACAAGGAAACTGCCGAACGTATTCGCGAACAGGATGTATATGCCATTAAAAATGGGCAAAGTGTCCAGTATGCCGTAGACTATAAGACGTTGGATGGAAAATCGAAGATTGTAAATATTATCCGTGTAAAGATAGATAGCCTTGCCGAAAGCGACTCTCCTTTGCTTATCTCCATGATATGGGATATTACGCGTGACAGGGAGAATGAAATAGAATTGATAAAGGCACGTGAGGCTGATAAAATGAAATCGGCATTTTTAGCGAATATGAGCCATGAAATCAGGACGCCCCTGAATGCCATAGTCGGTTTTTCTTCTTTACTGCCGGATGCCGCTGATAAGGAAGAGCAACAGGAATTTATTTCTATTATAAATAAAAACAATACGCTTCTGCTTCAATTGATAGATGATATATTGGACATATCCAAAATAGAAGCAGGCAGGTTCGATTATATTTTTACGGATGTCGATTTAAAAGAAATATGCATGGATGTGTATTCGATGCATGCCTTGGAAGTGACACCGGAAGTAAAAATGATTTTCGTTCCGGAACACCCCTCATTGATTTTGCATACCGACGGGCGACGTATCGAGCAGGTACTTTCCAATTTTCTGACAAATGCGATCAAGTTTACGAAGAAAGGAAGCATCACAATTTCCTATGTCGTACGGAGTACCGATGTGTATGTATCTGTTGAAGATACGGGAATGGGTATCTCAAAGGAAGGGCAGAAAGCCATCTTCGACCGTTTTGTAAAGTTAGATAGTTACCAGCAGGGGACAGGTTTGGGACTTACTATCAGCAAAACAATTATCAGGCAATTGGGAGGGGAGATAGGAGTAATGTCTGAAGAAGGAAAGGGAGCCACTTTCTGGTTTACATTACCCTTGCCTGCTGTTGATAAATAAAGGATACGTTATTGGTATATCATAAAAAAAGAGATTGCTAAAATAAGCAATCTCTTTTTTTATGATGAAATGGAACAGCCGGTTACATAATACCGCGTTCGCGCAGTTTTTCCTGCCATTTCCATGCAGAAGCAAGTGTATCTTCCAATGTTTCCGTAGCTTTCCAGCCCAATACTTTGTTGGCATGTTCCGGATTCGCCCATACTTTCTCGATATCACCTTCGCGGCGTCCTACAATCTTATGCGGAACTTTTACGCCGGTTGCTTTTTCGAATGTATTTATCAGTTCCAGGACGGAAACACCATTGCCGGTACCCAGATTGAATATTTCAACATTAGCTGCTGATTTGCCGTTCAACATGCGGTCCATCGCAATTACATGGGCTTTCGCCAGGTCTACCACATTAATATAATCGCGTATACAAGAACCGTCAGGAGTATCATAATCGTCTCCGAATACGCTTAATTCCTTGCGGATACCCATAGCAGTCTGTGTCAGGTAAGGAATCAGGTTCTGAGGTACACCGTTTGGCAATTCTCCGATTTCGGCAGTAGGATGTGCTCCGATCGGGTTGAAGTAACGCAGGATGATGCTCTTGAAAGGCACTCCGGCATGGATTGTATCGCGGATAATTTCTTCGTTGATCTGTTTTGTATTTCCGTAAGGAGAAGTAGCCGGTTTAATCGGCGCGCTTTCCGTTACAGGCAGGTCTTCCGGAGCCGGCTGGCCATATACCGTACATGAGGAAGAGAATACGATACCTTCGATGCCGAATTCCGGCATAAGTTCAAGCAGGTTGACCAGTGTAACGATATTATTGCGATAATATTTCAGAGGTTGCTGAACAGATTCGCCTACAGCTTTGCTTGCAGCGAAAAGGATAATCCCTTTGATGCCCGGATGCGCTTTCAATGCTTCACGGGTACCTTCTTTATCTTTCAAATCCAGTTGGATAAATTCGGGACGGATACCAGTGATACGTTCTATACCGTCTAATACCTCAATATTAGAGTTTGACAGGTCGTCGATAATAACAACTTCATAACCTGCATTTTGCAATTCGACTGTGGTGTGTGAGCCGATGTAACCTGCACCTCCGGCTACTAAAATTTTCTGTTTCATTTTCGTGTTTATTTAGAATAGTAAGATTATACAATTCCGGAAAATCCCATAAATGCCATAGCCAGCAAGCCGGCTGTGATAAGAGCAATAGGAGTACCTTTCATGCCTTCGGGGACATGAGTCAGTGCTAATTGTTCCCTGACACCTGCAAAGATAATCAAAGCTAACGCAAATCCAATAGCTGTCGAGATTGCATATACAACAGATTCTAATAAATTATATTCTTTCTGGATAACCAAAATCGCAACACCCAGGATACAGCAGTTGGTGGTAATCAAAGGAAGAAATACGCCAAGCGCCTGATACAGGGCAGGGGATACCTTCTTCAATATGATTTCTACCATCTGAACCAATGCGGCAATAATCAGGATGAAACTGATTGTCTGCATAAATCCCAAATCGAAAACATCCAGTACATATTTCTGAACCAGGAAAGTGACGATTGTAGCAATTGTCAAAACAAAAGTAACGGCTGCACCCATGCCGGCTGCCGTTTCAACTTTCTTGGATACGCCCAAGAACGGACAGATACCCAGGAATTGTGCCAGTACGACATTGTTTACAAATACGGCGGCGATAAATATAAGTATATATTCCATATCGTTTCTTTTTATGCTTTACGCAGTTTGTTTACAATTGCAATCAGATATCCTAAAGCGATAAACGCTCCCGGAGCCAGTACGAAAATCAGTGAACCGTATTGTTCCGGCATCAATGTGAAGCTGAATAGTTTGCCGGTTCCCAGAAGTTCGCGTACGGCACCCAGCAAGGTAAGAGCCATGGTGAATCCCAGTCCCATACCCAATCCGTCGAATGCGGAAGGGATGATGCCGTTCTTAGCAGCAAAAGCCTCTGCACGTCCTAATACGATACAGTTTACAACAATCAGCGGAATAAATAACCCGAGGCTGGCATATAAGGCAGGAACGAATGCTTCCATACACATTTGGACAACGGTTACGAAAGTAGCGATTATCACAATGTAGGCAGGGATACGCACCATGTCGGGGATTAAATTCTTTAATGCTGCGATAACCATGTTGGAGCAGATTAATACGAATGCAGTGGCAAGTCCCATACTCATACCGTTCAGTGCTGAAGAGGTCGTACCTAAAGTAGGACACATACCCAGCAGTAATACGAATGTAGGGTTTTCGGTAATAATACCGTTCATTAATACTTTCAGATTACTCATTGTTGTTACCTCCTTTTTCTTCGGTGTTAGGGGATGATGATTGAGTGGCTCCAGTATGTGCATCAGATGCGGCATAAGCGCTGTAAGCGCGGTTTACGGCATCCAGGAATGCACGGCTGGTAATTGTAGCGGCTGTAATCGCATCTACATCGCCTCCGTCTTTGGTTACTTTCAGCGGACCGTCAGCCAGGTTTTTGCCTAAGACGTTCTGCTGGTTTTTATCCATGCGGAACCATTCCTGCATTTTAGCGCCAAGTCCGGGTGTTTCGGCATGTTGCAAAACCGAATAATTCAGCAGTTTGCCGTTAACGTCGAAACCAACGATAACCCTGATTTCTCCGCTAAAGCCTTTTTTCGTATTGCTTTCTACAGCGGCACCGACAAATTCCCCGCCTTTGGTTGCCGGATAAATCTTCAGGGAATCACCGTCTGCAGTGACAGCCATATAAGCTTCTTCGGTCGGTTTATTATCGAATGCGGGAGTAACCTCCTTTATAGCTTGTTCCAGGGCGGCAGCTTTGGTGGCTGCAATCGGGCCGGATGTATACATGTTTACTCCGGCTAATATCGCTCCTGCCACCAAACAGATGATGGTAAGCGAAAGGAACATATTGAGTAATGACGATTTCAATTTTTCCATGCTTATTTTCCTCCGAAATGTTTAGGTTTCATATAACTGTTGATTAGCGGAGTTACTCCATTCATGATGAAGATAGCGAATGACATACCTTCAGGATAAGAACCGAACAGGCGGATAACTGTTGTCAGGATACCGATACCGACACCGTAAACCAGCATGCCGTTTTTACTCATCGGAGAAGTTACATAATCGGTTGCCATAAAGATAGCACCCAGCATTAAACCTCCGGATAACAGATGTATGAACGGGTTTGCATATTGAACAGGATTTACCAAATGCATGATGCCAGTGAATACGAATACCGTAGCGATGATGGATACCGGAATATGCCAGGTAATAATCTTTTTCCACAACATATAGAACAGACCCAGGATAAGGGCTATCGCACTTACTTCACCTAAACTACCTCCCATGCGTCCGAGCAACATATCCGTATAGCTCGGCAATTGGGTTACCCCTTCATTCATCAGGGAAAGGACCGTTGCTCCTGTCTGTGCATCCGTATAAGTCATCGGGAAAGCACTGGTCGCATCGACTAATGGCCAGGTTGTCATTTGTGCCGGGAAAGATATCAGCAGGAAGATACGTCCTGTTAATGCCGGGTTGAAAATGTTGTTGCCTAATCCGCCGAACGACATTTTGCCGATACCGATAGCAGCCAACGCTCCAATCATGATAATCCAGACGGGCAGGTTGGACGGCAGGTTAAACGCCAGCAGTACACCGGTCAGGATAGCCGAACCGTCGCATATTGTCGGTTCCTTTTTCATCAGGAACTTTTGAATCAGGTATTCGAACAGTACGCAGAAAAATACAGAAACCACCGTAACGATTAATGCTCCCAGTCCGAAGAAGTAGAGTGATACCAGAAAAGCCGGTACAAGGGCAATCAGTACACCATACATGTTTTTGCTTATGCTGTCGCCTCCATGGATGTGGGGCGAGGGCGATACATATAAATTATTTTCCATATTGCTCTTGTTTTATGACTTACGGGCACGTATGATACCCATTACTTTACCTTTACCCGACCGGATGTAGTCCAGTAACGGACGGTTTGCCGGACATGTATAACTACAGGAACCGCATTCGATGCAGTCGGTAATATAATTCTTCTCGGCAAGATCCCATTCTTTAAACTCCGTGGCATTCATCAGCAGGGTAGGGTTCAGGCCCATCGGGCAGACGTTTACGCATTTGGCACAACGGATACAGTCGCGCACCGGTTTACGAACGGATTCTTCTTTAGTCAGGAGCAATACGCCGGAACTACCTTTGGTTACGGGTACCTCTGCGGAAATCAAAGCTTTACCCATCATCGGACCTCCGCCAATGATTTTACCTGTATTTTCAGGGATGCCACCGGCTGCTTCAATCAATGCACTTATCGGTGTTCCCATACGTACGAGGAAGTTGGAAGGGGCGGAAACCGCTTTGCCTGTAACCGTAACGACACGTTCGAACAAAGGCTTGTTCTTTTGAACGGCTTCATATACGGCAAATGCGGTACCAACGTTCTGCACAACCGCTCCGGCTGAGATAGGAAGTGCGCCACTCTTCACCTGACGGCGGATAACCGCATCGATTAACTGCTTTTCACCACCTTGCGGGTATTGCACTTTCAACGGCATCACTTCTATGCCTTTATATCCGGCTGCCAGTTTTTGCATAAGCGCAATCGCATCCGGTTTGTTGTTTTCAATGCCTATGACGGCTTTGTTCACATTTACGGCCTTCATCAAAAGGGTGACGCCAACCAGGATTTCTTCCCCTTTTTCCATCATCAGGGAGTGGTCGGATGTCAGATAGGGTTCGCACTCTACCGCATTGATGATTACGATTTCAGCCTTATTTCCCGGGGGAGGAGTCAATTTGATTTGTGTTGGGAATGTAGCTCCGCCTAAGCCGACAATACCGGCTGGCGCAACTTTTTCGACGATTTCTTTGGATGACAGCGTGCATTCTTTTACTAATGTTTTGCTGCGGTCGATTGTTTCTTCCCATTCATCGCCCTCTACGTCTATATAAATGGCCGGCCGTCTGTAACCGCTTGCGTCGAGAGCATTATCTATCTTATTTACTTTACCGGATACCGATGAGTGAATGTTGGCGGAAACGAAACCTCCTGCTTTGGCGAGAAGCGTTCCAACTTTCACCGGATCACCCTTTTTAACTACTGCTTGGGCTGGGGCTCCGATATGTTGGCTAAGCGGTACGATTACCTGCCGGGGAGCAGCCAATACGGTAATTTTCTTACCGGCAGACAATTTATTTTCGGGCGGATGTATACCTCCGATACGAAATGTCCTTAACATACTATTAGATTTTATTTTAGATTTCTTTTTCTTTCACTTTATTGGTATCTGCTGCCGGAGCGGCTTCTTTCCGGGGAGGGAAATTCAATTCATGGATTGCTCCGGTCGGGCATACGGCTACACATTTACGGCATAAGCGGCATTTTGTGTAGTCTATATAAGCGAGGTTGTTTTCCAATGTAATAGCTTCGAACGGACATTCTTTCACGCATTTTCCACAACCGATACATGCGTTGGCACATGCTTTTTTGGCGATGGCTCCTTTGTCTTTATTTACGCAGCTAACAAAAATACGACGGGATTTAGGACCTTTCTTGCGCAACTCGATGATGTTTTTCGGACAAGCTTTTACACAAGCGCCGCACGAAGTACATTTATCTTCTTCAACTTCTGCAATTCCTGTAGCCGGGTTGATGTGAATGGCATCGAAGTTACAAACCGTAACACAGTCGCCGTAACCTAAACAACCGAATGTACATCCGGTTTCACCCCCATATAAAGTGGATGCGATGCTGCAACTCTGTACACCGTCATATTGGTTGGTACGAGGACGAACTTCACAGGTACCGTTGCAACGTACGACAGCTACCATCGGTTCTGCACTTGTAGCTTCTTTTCCTAATATAGATGCAACCGTACTCATGACAGGGGCGCCTCCTACCGGGCAAAGCAAGCCTTCGAGGCTATCGGCTTTTACACAGGCAGCGGCGAAACCTCCACATCCGGGATAACCGCAACCTCCGCAGTTCGCTCCGGGCAATGCCTCCTGGACCTGTGCGATACGCGGGTCTTCGTATACTTCAAATTTTTTGGATGCAGCATATAAGAAAACCGCTCCGATTGCTCCGATTGCTCCTAATGAAATAACCGCTATTAAAATCATGATATTTTAATGATTAAGTTTCTTTAAGGTGAATATAAATTGTTTTTTTAGTTTATCGCGTAAAAAGTATAATATGCAATAATAAGGAATTAAGAGCAGTATTCCGGTCAACCCGCTTGTGGTTTCTTCCCATTGCATACTTGTACCTGCTGCAATTGCCCCGACCACAATAATGAGCGGCAGAACAAAAGCAAGAAATACAGCCTTCAGGCCAAGCGAGCTTTGACCGCAAAGTTGTACTTCTTCATTCACATGAAATTTTCCGGAACTGTCAGGAACTTCAATAATCTTTTCTTTGCTTTCGGAGGCTGCACACATGCTTTTAGCATGGCATCCGGAGCAAGCAGATTGCTGGATAATTCTGACGTAGACCGTTCCACTGTCGATCTTTTCTATAATTCCGTTATGACTGATACTTTCGCTCATATTTGTAATCTCGACATTGCAAAACAGGGGCAAAAGTAAGTAATATTTAGATATTATGACAGGATTAACAAAGTTTATTATGAAAAAACCTCAAGTCAATCTTACCATTTGTAATTAAAGCCGAAGCTTAATAATTCGTTGATCTGGAAATAGCTGTCGAAATCAGGTTTTTTATCTACTGCATCATCGAAACGGATGTTTAGTGATATATTGGTAGAGAAGAACCTGCTGATCGCCAGTGTCACTCTATTCTCAAATTCTCCTAATCCACGGTCGTAGCTGGTAAAATAGTAGAAACGCGAATACCAGCTTATATTCCTGTTAATCTGGAATGTCGTTGTGGCATTGATTGTCGAACCGAACTGGCTTAGCTTATGGGCAAATTCGCCGGTCTCCGGATCTTTTTTGAAACCGTGGCGTCCCAAGTCTATCTCTTTATCCACGCTATACATATATGTATAAGAGATAGGAGCCAGGTTGACGGACAATGTCAGGCTTTTATGACGTTTGGCAAATTTCTTATCCAGGTCGTATTTCATACCGAGACCTAAGTTGACACTGAACGGAGAAAGGAATGCCGCTTGTTTCTGCATGGAGTTCTCCTTATAGTTTTTGAATAACTGGGTCTGGAATGTAGCATCGAAAGTATAATACCATTTGTTGAAGGCTCTATACCCGAAGTTACTGTGGATACGCAACATGTCGTCCCCCACTTTATAGTCGTGTAATGTATCTTTCGGGGCGGTAAAAACATTCGTCTTTATTTCCAGTTCGTTGACAAATTGGATTTTGTCCTTATTGTAATTATAGGCAAAATATTCACGGTTTGTCAGGTTCCACGTGCTCACACCTCCCTTATGCCAGTTGGGGGATATATAGTTTTGTGCCAATTGGATTGCACTCTCGAAATGTGAAATCCAGTAGCGTCTTTCCGGAATGAACTTGGCAGGTCCGGTTACATCGCTGAAGTCGGCATCATTGTTTACTTTGATTAATTCCGGTTCGTAAGTCGTTTTCTTGATGAAATGTGTTTGTACGATGTCGCTTGGCAGATCCCGTTCGGAATAACGGAAATACTGCGGATAATTCAAACGCACATAGTTATATGCCATGTCTTCCAGTTGGCGGTCTATTTTATAATTCTGGAACAATGTCGTATCCGGTTTGAATACGGAATATTTATCATTTTGTTTTTCAAGGAAGTCCGGGTCGTAAAGTTGCAGGTCTTTGGCAAACAACCCTCCTTTGAAATAGATAGGGATAAATAGCGGATTGACAATCATCGTATCCTGGAACGTTATATTTTCATCGAATTTGCTGGAAGGATCGCGTACCCAGTTTACCCAATATAATGCTTCGGGGGATAGGGACGCTTCTTCATTTTTCTTTAAAAAGCGCAGTAAATTTTTACTTGGAGTTGCAGGAGTCGTATAGGCTCTGTTTTGTTTTTCGAATTCAGTCCGGAGATCCGGGATTTTTTCCAGTTCTGCCGGGTCTAATTCTACACGGATGAGTGTGTCGGCCTGTTCCACTACAGCTTGCTTATTAAGCTGTTCGTTATCGATAATTTGAATATCTTGTGCACCTGTTCGGTTACTGAATAACAGTATAATAAATAATCCTAAAAATGATCTTTTAGCAAACATAGTATCTTTTTACATGAATTAAATATATCCGTCGCAAAAATAGCTAAAAAGTATGAGATAACCAATCTTTCAGTGAGAATCTGACCGCTTCGGAACCCTCTTGGGTGATAAAAAAAGTGAACACCCACCAGGGATGCAACCCCTGTTTTCAAAACATAGGTGTTTTGCATTCGAAACATATATGTTTTAAAATCAAAACACCTATGTTTTGAAATGCGCTCTTTCGGGAGTCGTTTTTGTCGGTGCGGGGGGGATGCCGTATCTATATATTCATAGTTATGGTTTTTCCAAATCATAACTATGAATTTCAAAAATCATAACTATGATCCGGTAAATCCGTATGGAAAGGAAAATACCGGGTAGCCCTTGTCATGTGGATGAAAATAACTAACTTTGCAGTTTTGAAATGTAAGAGTGTAATTACAGATAATTAAAATATTACTATCGTGGCAGATACAAAGTACATCTTCGTTACGGGCGGCGTAGTCTCTTCTTTAGGTAAGGGGATTATCGCAGCATCATTAGGTAAATTACTTCAGGCAAGAGGTTATAAAGTTACCATTCAGAAGTTTGACCCCTATATTAATATTGATCCGGGTACGTTGAACCCGTATGAGCATGGGGAATGTTATGTAACCGTAGACGGACATGAAGCGGATTTGGACTTAGGACATTATGAACGTTTTCTGAACGTTCCGACAACCCGGGCAAATAATATTACTACCGGGCGTATTTATCAAAGTGTAATCAATAAAGAACGTAAGGGCGACTATCTGGGTAAAACAGTACAGGTGGTTCCTCATATTACCGATGAAATCAAACGGAATGTAAAATTGCTGGGAAGCAAATACAAATTTGATTTTGTGATTACCGAAATCGGTGGGACCGTTGGCGACATCGAGTCTTTGCCTTTTATCGAAAGTGTCCGCCAGCTGAAATGGGAACTCGGAAAGAACTGTATTTGTGTGCATCTTACTTACGTTCCTTACATTGCGGCAGCAAAAGAATACAAAACAAAACCGACACAGCATTCGGTAAAGCAATTGCAGGAACTGGGTATACAACCGGATGTCCTGGTATTGCGTACGGAGCACCTGTTGAGCAACGATTTGCTTCGTAAGGTGGCTTTGTTCTGTAACGTGGCGGAAGACGCTGTTGTCCAGTCTGTCGACGTACCGACAATCTATGAAGTTCCGTTGGTTCTGCAACGTCAGAATATGGACGTTACCATCCTGAAGAAGATGGGGCTGGAAGTTGGTCCTACTCCGGAAATGAAACCATGGCGTGAATTCCTGAAAAAGAAATCGGATGCAAAGGATACGGTAAAAATCGGTTTGGTGGGTAAATATGTGGAATTGCAGGATGCTTATAAGTCGATAGACGAATCGTTGCTGCAGGCTGCTATCTATAACGACCAGAAACTGGATTTGCATTTGTTCCATTCCGAAAAGCTGAATGACGGCAATGCCGCGGAACTGTTGAAAGATATGGATGGTATCCTGATTGCTCCCGGATTCGGACAAAGAGGTATCGATGGTAAATTTGCCGCTTTGAAATATGCCCGCGAAAATGATGTGCCTTG
Source organism: uncultured Parabacteroides sp. (assembly GCA_900541965.1). Taxonomy (GTDB): domain Bacteria; phylum Bacteroidota; class Bacteroidia; order Bacteroidales; family Tannerellaceae; genus Parabacteroides. The sequence continues at coordinate 50,320 of UQLN01000014.1, forward strand.
CCTGGGTATTTGTTTGGGTATGCAATGTATGGTGATCGAATATGCCCGCAACGTATTGGGCATGGCAGATGCAAACTCTACGGAGATGGAACCGAATACTCCTTATAAAGTGATAGACTTGATGGAAGAACAGAAGAATATTACCAATATGGGCGGTTCGATGCGTTTGGGTGCTTATGATTGCATGTTGCAGAAAGGTTCCAAAGCTTATCAGGCCTATGGAAAAGAACACATACAGGAACGCCATCGCCATCGTTTTGAATTTAATAGCGAATATAAATCCCAATTCGAAGCTGCCGGCATGAAATGTACGGGTGAGAATCCGGAAACCGGTTTGGTAGAGGTTGTGGAAATACCTGAATTGAAATGGTTTGTCGGTGTTCAGTTCCATCCGGAATACAACAGTACCGTAGTAAATCCTAACCCGCTTTTTGTGAGCTTCGTAAAAGCTGCAGTTGAAAATAAAAAATAATAATTTTAGATGGATAAAAATACAATAATAGGTTTTCTGCTTATTGGAGTAGTATTAATTGCGTTTACCTGGTTGAATAAACCTACTCCGGAACAGGTGGAAGCACAGCGCCGGATGCAGGATTCGCTTGCACAGGTGGAGTTGGCAAGGCAGCTTGAACTGAAGAAAGAAGAGAGTGCGGCTGCAAAAATGGATGATTCGTTGGCGAACCTGCCTGATTCGGTACGGATTGCCCGCTTGCAGACTAATTTCGGCGTTTTTGCCGAAGCAATGGCAGGCGAGGATGGTTCAACCGTCCTGGAAAATAATTTGCTTGAAATCCGTGTGAGCAATAAAGGTGGACGGATTAGTTATGTCCGTCTGAAAGAGTATGATAATTATAAGGAAGAACCGCTGGTCCTGTTTGATGAAAACGATTCGAAGTTTGACTTTACGTTGGTGACGGCGAATAATCGCGTAGTCAATACCAGCGAATTGTATTTTACTCCGGTAAAAGGTTCCGACCCGAATAGCGTGACGATGCGCCTGAATACAGGAGAAGGCAGTCACCTGGATTTTATCTATACAGTGAAACCGGACAATTACATGGTGGAATATACCATCAAAGGTACCGGATTGAACGGTGTATTATCTCCGGGAACAACTTCTCTGGATTTATCCTGGCAGCAGAAAATCACCCAGCAGGAAAAAGGACGTAAGTTTGAAGACCGTTATGCCACGATTTATTATAAGTTCATGGCTGACGATGTGGAATATCTGAGTGAGACGAAAAACGACAGCAAGCAGGTTTCAAACCGTTTGAAGTGGGTGGCTTACAAGGATATGTATTTTTCTTCAATCCTGATTGCCGGCAACGAAGGTTTTGAGTCTACTACATTGGATTCGAAAATGATGCCGGAAGACAGTCCTTTCCTGAAAGATTACAAAACAACGACCTCTGTGCCTTTCGACCTGAAAGGGAACGAGGCTACAAACCTGCGTTTTTATTTCGGTCCTAACCAGTTCTCTTTGTTGAAGTCTTTTGATGAAGGCATTTCCAAAGAAAACCAGCTCGACCTGGAAAAGATCGTTCCGCTGGGATGGGGTATTTTCCGTTGGGTAAACCAGTTCTTTGTAATTCCTTTGTTTAATTTCCTGGGACAGTTTATCCATAGTTACGGTTTGTTGATTTTCCTTCTGACGGTAATTGTTAAATTGATTCTGTTCCCGTTGACTTACAAATCTTATATGTCGTCTGCCAAGATGCGTGTATTGCGCCCTCAGGTGGAAGAACTCAATGCTAAATATCCGGGACAGGATAAGGCCGTGGAGCGTCAGCGTGCAACGATGGAATTGTATAGCCGCGCAGGAGCCAGCCCGATGTCGGGTTGTGTCCCTATGTTGCTGCAAATGCCTATTTTGATTGCATTGTTCATGTTCTTCCCTTCGGCAATCGAGTTGCGCCACCAGAGTTTCTTATGGGCACACGACTTGTCTACCTATGACGCGATAGTAAGCTGGAACACCTATATTCCTATTATCACTCCGTATTTTGGTAACCACATCAGTTTGTTCTGTTTGTTGATGACCATTACGAACATTGTCTATACGAAGTTCAATATGGACCAGACCAATACGGGGCAGCAGCAGATGCCGGGTATGAAGGCGATGATGTATCTGATGCCGGTGATGATGTTGGTATTCTTTAACCAGTACGCATCCGGTTTGACTTACTATTACTTCATTTCCACTTTGATTACTATTGTGCAGACTTTAATCTTCCGTTATACAATCAACGAAGACAAGTTGCTGGCTAAACTGGAAGCGAACAAGAAGAAGCCCCAGAAGAAGTCCAGCTTTATGAGGCGTCTGGAAGAAGCCCAGAAAGCACAACAGGCTCAGTTGGAAAAACAGAAACAACAGAGAAAGAACAGATAACAACAACTGTTTGATAAGCATAAACAAAAAAAAGAGAAATTACTCGTTCGGGTAATTTCTCTTTTTTTATGGAATAAAAAATATTACTTATTTAACCGGAGGAAAGCAAGAGCCTTTTCCATATCTTCCGGAGTATCGATGCCGATTGTTTCGAGGTCGGTAATGCCCACTTTGATTCTGTATCCGTTTTCAAGCCAGCGAAGCTGTTCAAGGCTTTCGGCCAATTCCAGAGGGGATTGGGGCAGTTGGGTTATCTCTTTTAGCGTATCGGCGTGATAGGCATATAAGCCGATGTGTTTATAATAAGTATGGTTCGGCAGCCATTCGGTATAATTTTTCCCTCTCATGTATGGAATGACAGAACGGCTGAAGTACATGGCTTCATTGTTTTTATTCAATACGACTTTCGGAGAGTTTGGGTTAAACAAGGTAGTTTCAAAATTCCCGTCCGGGCTGAATGGTTTTACCAATGTGGCAATCTTTACGCTGCCATCGGTAAAGCAAGCTTTTATTGTTTCGATTTGCTCAGGTTGTATAAACGGTTCGTCTCCCTGTATGTTTACTACCACATCATATCCGTTTCCTACTTTGGTGTATGCTTCGTAACAACGGTCCGTCCCACTGCGGTGTTGGTCGGATGTCATTACGACATTCCCCCCGAAAGCCTTCACTGCAGCCTCTATGCGGCCGTCATCAGTCGCAACGCATACGGCATCCAGTACATTGCTTACTTGCTCGTAAACGCGCTGTATCATCGGTTTGCCCGCCATATCGGCAAGAGGTTTGCCCGGAAAACGGGTGGACGCATAACGTGCCGGTATTATTCCTATGAATTTCATCTTTTATATGTATTTAATTAGTTACAGGTTTGCCTTCGCTCAGCCGGAGTACTTTTTCATGTTCGCCTACAATCCAGACAATATCGCCTTCCATGAATACGGTGGTCGGCTCGGGATTTTTGATGGAGGTAGCGCCTCTTTCTATACCGATAACGAGGCAGGCTGCCTTATCTCTGATTCCGGATTCCAGAATGGTCCGTCCAATCAGATGTGAACCTTCTGCTATAAAGAACTGCTCGATGTTTACTTCTTTGGATTCCTGAATGGAAAGCTGCTGGCTTCTATACCGTTCTTCAAGATATTTGCGGAAATGTTCCAGGTCGCTGTCAGCACCTACTACAACCAGTTTATCGAAGGGATATAACCGTTCCGAACCTCCGGGGATATTGATACGCCGGTTTCCCCGGATAATGGTGACTACATTCACATTGCATTTCTGCCGGAAATTGAGTTCCTTCAATGTTTTGCCCATACTGGGTGAATTTTGTTTTACTTCAAAGTCGGCAAGGTGAAGGTCGCGTTCCAGCATATGGTTGGCAAAACGTTGGTTGATAGGGGCATTCTTTTCTTTTTCCAGTTCGCGTGCCGTCAGGTTGGTGAAGAAATGGCGCTCCATAAGGATGGACTGTTTCTTAAGCCGCTTGGAAAATATGACAATGGCTATTACCGAGCCTGCGATAGCCAGCATAATACCGGCGGCAATATTCAGCAATTTGGCAACGGGCAACATCACAAGCCCGATACATAGTATGATACGTAATATAATCAAAGAAACCAAAGGACCCCGGTTGTATTTGTTATCCTGCCATAATTGCTGGAATTCTGCGGAATGGTTCTTCTTCATCATAATGGCACGCAGCATCGGTGCAATAAGTAGCAATATGATGAGAAGCGATAGAATATTCCCTTGGATGCCATGTATTTCCTTTGTGATAACAGGCGAGATGAATTGAAGCCAGATAAATATCAGTACCAGGGTGACGGCAGTGTAGGTGCCGACAATGCGAAGAAGGGCTTTCAGCAGCTTGTTCCAGGCGCTTTTTTGCCGGATGGTATTGGAACCGGATGAGTACCGTTCGATAAACTTCCTCCACGATACCGGAATAATACGGTCGGCAACCCGGAATGCGGGTTCTGCTACCCGTATCATGTAAGGAGTGAAGAATGTGGTGATGACAGATACGGCGACAACAATCGGATACAGGAAGTTGCTGGTTACGCCAAGCGTCAGTCCTAATGATGCGATGATAAAGGCAAATTCTCCGATTTGAGCCAGTGAGAAACCGGACTGTATGGAGACTTTAAGGGATTGTCCGGATAGGAGCACCCCGAAACTTGCAAATATGATTTGCCCTGCCATTACGACAACGGTCAGGATTAAAATCGGAATCTTATATTGCCAGAGCAATGCCGGGTCTATTAGCATACCGACGGAGACGAAGAAAATAGCTCCGAACAAGTCTTTCACCGGTTTAATCAGGTGGTCTATATGTTCCGCTTCAATTGTTTCTGCAAGGATAGACCCCATGACGAAAGCTCCCAATGCCGATGAGAAACCGGCTTTTGTCGCAATCATAACCATTCCCAGGCATAGGCCGAGGCTGACAATCAGCAATGTCTCGTCATTCAGTAATTTCTTTGCTTTCTTAAGGAAAGAGGGGATAAGGTAAATGCCTATTACAAAACAGAAAAGCAGGAATACTCCGAGTTTGACCACACTGTTCAGCAACTCCATGCCTTCTACATGTTTACTGACAGCCAGAGTGGAAAGCAATACCATCAGTAAAACGGCGAAAAGGTCTTCTACAACCAATATGCCGAAGACAACCCCGGCAAAGCGTTGGTTTCGTAAGCCCAAGTCGTCGAATGCTTTAAATATGATGGTAGTGGAAGACATGGAGAGCATTCCTCCGAGAAAGATGCTGTTCATATGTCCCCAACCCAGCAGAAGCCCGATGCTGTACCCGAACGTCATCATCCCGATTACAACCGTGATGGCTCCGATAACGGCTGTACCGCCCACTTTCATTAGTTTCTTGAAACTGAAATCGAGTCCTAAGGCAAACAGGAGGAATATAACACCTATATCCGCCCAGATCCGGATACTTTCGACGTCTGTTACTGTCGGTATTTGTTCGATGGAGGGGCCGGCAAGGATACCGGCTACAATATACCCGAGGACAACCGGTTGCTTCAGTTTCTTGAAAAGCAAAGTGACCAGTCCGGCAGAAATCAGAATCACTGCCAGGTCCGAGATGAGTGTAGGTATCTGAGACATGCTTTCGTTGTTTTTCTGTTGGCAAAGTTATGTATTTATTTTAATTTTGTCCGACAAACAATCTGCCAAAATGAAGAAGAAACATCCGATAGAAGCGTTGATAGAGCAGGGAGAACACCAGCAACTGGATTTTAAGTTTGAAGTGAGCGACAGTAAGAAGATTGCCCGTACATTAAGTGCATTTGCCAATACGGACGGCGGCCGGTTGCTGATAGGTGTGAAAGATAATGGAAATATATCCGGTGTCCGCAGTGAAGAAGAATATTATATGATAGAGGCAGCTTCGAAAATGTATACCCGTCCGGAAGTCCCGTTCGAAGCAACCCGTTGGGATATAAACGGCAAAACGGTTCTGGAGGTTTATATAGCCCCCAGTCCGGATAAACCGCATTCCGCTCCTGATAAAGACGATAAATATAAGGCGTATATCCGTGTAGCGGACGAAAATATATTAGCGAATGATGTATTGGTACTTGCCTGGCAGAAGAAACATAAACAAACCGGTACGCTCCTTAAAATAAGCAAGCCGGTGGAAAGCCTGTTCGCTTATCTGGAAAATCATCCGTTTATCAATATCAGCCAGTTTTGCCGCGTCGGCAGAATCAATCATTATGTGGCACGTAGTATATTGAGCGACCTGCTTGCAATCAGTGCCTTGCAATATGTGGTTGTAGACAAGCGCATCATGTATAAGCGGGTCCCGGAAACATTGCAGGCCTGAGAGGGGGCTTTATTCCCCCTCGACATACACTTGTGCGTTTTCAAAACGGATGACTTTGATTTTTTCCCCTTTCTCGATAAATCCGGATTCGGATACGGCATCGTAAAATTCTCCGTCTATAATCACTTTGCCGGAAAGGCGCAATACGGTTGCCGCTATGCCTTCTTTTCCTATTAATGAAGACAGGTCGGGACTTGAAATCGCATCTTCGAGGTCCTTGTTCAATGCAACTTTCCGGAAGATACCCCGGTGTCCTATCTTATTGGAAAGCCATATGACCAGTACGAAGCCGAGAACCAGGCCGATTAACACAATAAAGACCGCTTCACCTAAATCTTTCCCGCTGACCTGTTCGAAATCAAAATCCTTGTTGTCCAGCAAGCTCATAGTCAATCCGCCTACCACCAGGACTATGCCACTTATGCCCGCCACTCCGAAGCCGGGTATGACGAATATTTCTGCTGCAATCAACAGGACGCCAATGATGAAAATTAAAATTTCCCAGTTCGCCGCAAGTCCGTCGAGATATAAAGGAGCGAAATAAAGGATGGCGGCAACTAAAGCGGCAGCCGATGGGAAGCCTAATCCCGGAGTCTGCATCTCAAAATAAATGCCTCCTATAATAATGATAATAAGCAGGGACTGGAGGACAGGACTCATTAAAAAGCCTTTCATGTCATCGTACCAGCTTGGCTGGTAGGTTTTCATTTGGTAATCTTTGTATCCGATATATTGGGTAATCACTTCGTCCGGCGTTTCGGCTATGCCGTCGCAATATCCCCATTTCAGGGCTTCTTCGGCTGTAAGGGTCAGTACTTTTCCCGTATCGACCAGATTCGGTATTACAATACGTTCGTCGACCATCGCTTCGGCAATTTTCGGATCGCGTATCCATTTATAGGTCGTATCCCTTCCTTGTATAATCGTGTCCTTTCCATGGGCTTCGGCAGTAGAACGCATCATCGACCGCATATAGGACTGGTATTTGTCGGGCATGGCACTGCCTGTCTGGTTTACGACGGTTGCAGCCCCAATATTCGCCCCTTTTCTCATAAATATTTTTTTACCGGCGATAGAGATAAGTGCTCCCGCCGAAGCTGCATTATTGTCAATGAATATATAAACAGGGATAGGATTATATAAAATTGCAGTACGCATGGAGTCGGCTGCATCTACCTGCCCGCCATATGTGTTCAGGTGGATCAGTATGGCATCGGCTTTCAGCGAATCGGCTTCCGATAATCCGTTACGCAGATAGATTCGTGTTGTGTTGTCTATCTCTTTTTGTATATTTATCTTGTAAACTAAAGGCTGGTCTTTTGCTACTGACATAAAGGAGGTTAGCAGTAGCATCATGATCATAGGGAGGAACGCGTGTTGTTTTGTCATGTTACTTTTTCTTTATAATAAATGTACTTGATTTCAAATTATAACTTGTTGTTGTAAATTCTGTAATTATGACCGTTCGAAAACTTGTAAATGTCGCTCATTTTCAGTTTGATTTGTTATAAATATATTAAGTTACGATTTTTAATATTAATAATCCTCAAACAAGGTAGAAATTAAAATATTCTTGCTACATTTGTGATGTCCTTCAACTGAAAAATGAAAGATATTAACCGGTATTAACCTTCATAAAAAACAACTTAGTATGAATGCTTTGCAATTTCAGAAAAAATTATTGAGCATGCAAGAAAATATGATGAATTTTGCTTTAATGCTCACAGCGAATCGGGATGATGCGCAGGATTTGATGCAAGATACAACTCTCAAAGTTTTAGATAATCAAGAAAAGTTTGTTGATAACATTAATTTTAAGGGCTGGGTCTTGACCGTAATGCGCAATATCTTTATAAACAATTATCATAAGATTGTGCGCACACAAACAGTAGTCGATCAAGGCGTTGATCTATACAACTTGGATATTGTAAATGACTCGGGTTTTGATTCTCCTGACGGAGCTTATCAAATCAAGGAAATAACGAAAGCGATTAACAGTCTGAATGATGAACTTAAGATTCCGTTTTCAATGTTTCTGAGTGGTTATAAGTATAATGAAATAGCTGATAAACTATGTGTGCCTCTGGGTACGGTAAAGAGCCGTATATTCTTTGCCCGTCAAGAGTTACAAAAAGTTTTGAAAGATTTTCATCAGGGATAAACCTTTATTAAAAATTATATAATACGAAAAAGCGGGAATGTCCGGAAGGATATTTCCGCTTTTTTTAGTTTCGTAAATACAAGATACTTAAAGAATAAATCGTTACTTTTGGCGCAAAATTCGGAAAAACAATGAGAAGTTTTGCAAGTGACAACAATTCAGGGGTGCATCCTCTGGTTTTAGAAGCTGTGATAAAGGCCAACGATAACCATGCGGTAGGTTATGGAGACGACCCCTGGACGGAGGCTGCTACAGCTAAGATAAAAGAAGTGTTTGGTGATGAAGCATCGCCTTTTTTGGTTTTTAACGGAACCGGTGCAAATTCAGTGGCATTGCAGGCTGTTACCCGCCCGTTTAATAGTATATTATGTGCTGAAACAGCTCATATAAACGTGGATGAGTGCGGAGCCCCGGCAAGAATGACAGGGTGTGCGGTGGTTCCGATTGCTACCCGGGATGGAAAACTTACGCCTGAGCTGATTCGCCCGCATCTTCACAATTTCGGTTTTTGCCATCATTCGCAGCCGAAAGTTGTTTATATTTCCCAGGTTTCCGAATTAGGTACAGTGTATACGATAGAAGAGGTGAAAGCAATAGCTGATTTACTTCATTCTTACAATATGTATCTGCATATGGATGGCGCCCGCCTGGCCAATGCCTGTGTGTTCCTGAATTGTTCCATGAAAGAAGTAACAGTGGATGCCGGAGTGGATATCCTGAGCTTCGGCGGTACCAAGAACGGGATGATGATGGGAGAAGCTGTTGTTTCTTTCCATCCTGAAATTACTGAAAACCTTCAATATTACAGGAAACAGTCAGCCCAGTTGGCATCAAAGCTCCGTTATCTTTCCTGCCAGTTTATTCCTTATCTTGAAAACAATCTTTGGCAGGAAAATGCCCGGAAAGCAAATCGCATGGCTCTTAAACTGGTGGATGTGTTGAAACAATATCCGCAAATCAAATTTACACAAAAGATAGAATCCAACCAGATCTTCTTTACGATTCCTGCCGGGCAGAGAAAGAAATTGCAGGAAAAGTATTTCTTCTATATGTGGAACGAAGGGGCGGATGAAGCGCGTCTGGTGACTTCCTGGGATACGTCGGATGAAGATATCGCTGCGATAGAACAAACTCTTAAAGAGATATTCTGATTGTATACATAAGCTTTTGTTCTGAAAAGTTCGCGCAAAATTAATCATTTCCTCCTTTTTTACTATTTTTGCCCTCTATTAATCAGATAGAAAATAGCTATATGAAACAGGTGTTTTTACTGGCAATGATTTTTACATTATTATTGCCGGGAGGGAATATTTATTCCAAGAACAAGAGTGCCAGGGAGAAAAATACCCTGCGTATCATGAGTTACAATATTCGTAATGGTAGGGGAATGGATGATCTGTCTGATTTTGAACGGACAGCGGATGCGATTAATAAGGCTTGTCCGGATGTGGTTGCCTTGCAGGAAATAGACAGTGTGACGGGACGCAGTGGTGGAATCGATGTTTTGCGTGAACTGGCCGAACGTACCCTGATGCATCGGGTTTATGCTCCGGCAATCCATTATGATGGCGGGAAGTATGGCATCGGCATGCTGAGCAAAGAAAAACCGGTAAATTTTCATACTGTTGCTTTGCCCGGCAGGGAGGAAGCCCGTACTTTACTGATTGTGGAATTTGAAAAGTATATCTATTGTTGTACCCATTTGTCGCTGACGGAAGAAGACCGTATGTTGTCTCTTCCCATCCTTTTCAAAGAGGCCGCAGCAGCGAATAAGCCGTTGTTCATAGCAGGAGATATGAATGCACATCCGGATTCGGAGTTTATTCGTGCCTTGCAGGATAAGTTTATAATTTTGACAGATACCAAACAGTTTACTTTTCCGGCAGATAAACCGAATGAAACGATCGATTATATAGCAGCTTATGCAAAAGACTCAACAGCCTTTACGCGCATATCCTCCAAAGTTCTGGACGAACCGGCGGCTTCAGACCACCGTCCGATAGTAACCGATATTATTTTCAAGCAACCTGCTTCTGAAATATTCCATACGGAGCCTTATTTGCAAAATCCGGTAGGAAATGGAATTACAGTTATGTGGCAAACTACCGTACCGGCCTATAGTTGGGTGGAATACGGAACAGATAAAGAACATCTGACAAAAGCCAGGACGCTGGTAAACGGACAGGCTATTTGTAATAATCTGCAGCATAAAGTCCGCATAGAGAACCTGGAACCGGGTAAAACCTATTATTACCGTGTCTGCTCCGAAGAAATTATGCTTTATCAGGCTTATAAGAAAATATTTGGTGAAACGGCAGTTTCCGAATTTCATACATTCACACTTCCCGACGCTTCAGATACGGATTTTACAGCGATCATTTTTAATGATTTACACAAGCATTCCGAAACTTTGCAGGCACTATATAAGCAAGTAAAAGATTTGAAATATGATTTTGTCGTTTTTAATGGCGATTGTATCGACGACCCGGCAGACCACGAACAGGCCACCCGTTTCCTCAGCGAATTGAATGAAACAGTGGATGCGGCGGATGTCCCGGTATTTTATTTGCGTGGAAACCATGAAATCCGCAATGCTTATTCTATCGGGCTGCGCGACTTATTCGATTATGTAGGAGGTAAGACCTATGGTGCATTCAATTGGGGGGATACCCGTATTGTCATGTTGGATTGCGGAGAAGACAAACCGGATAGCCATTGGGTATATTATGGATTGAATGATTTTACCGATTTGCGCCAGGCGCAGGTTGGTTTCCTGAAGGAAGAATTGGCATCCAAAGCATTTAAGAAAGCGAATAAACGTGTTCTGATTCATCATGTACCGGTTTATGGAAATACGGATGAATATAATCCTTGCCTGGATTTATGGGGTGGCTTGTTATCAAAGGCTCCGTTCAATGTGTGCCTGAGCGCTCATACTCACAGTTATGCCTATTTACCGAAAGGTTCGGCAGGAAATAATTATCCGGTAATAGTCGGAGGTGGATACCGTATGGGTGACGCAACAGTAATGGTATTACAGAAAAAGGGCAAGGAATTGAAATTGCGTGTGCTTAATACAAAAGGCGAAACTGTGCAGGAACTGGATTTGTAATTTTGAATAATAAACAAAAACGGCAATATCTTAAATTGATAAACAAATAATAGAAAACAGGTATGATACAAGGTTCGGAAGAAGAAAACGTAGCAGAAGTGTCAATAAAAACAGATTTGATTTATGGAATAGACGACCGTCCTCCATTCAAAGAAGCTTTGTTTGCGGCCTTACAACATCTTCTGGCTATTTTTGTGGCAATCATCACACCGCCTCTGATTATAGCCGGTGCGCTGAAACTGGATTTGGAAACAACCGGCTTTCTTGTATCCATGGCACTTTTTGTTTCCGGTGTTTCTACATTTATCCAATGTAGAAGTGTTGGACCGATAGGAGCTAAATTACTTTGTATACAGGGAACCAGTTTTTCTTTTATCGGCCCCATTATTGCAATCGGACAAATCGGAGGATTGCCTTTGATATTCGGGGCATGTATTACGGCTGCTCCGGTAGAGATGATAATTAGCCGTACATTTAAATACTTGCGTTCCGTTATCACACCGCTGGTTTCCGGTATAGTGGTATTGCTTATCGGATTGAGCCTGATAAAAGTAGGGGTCGTATCCTGTGGCGGTGGTTATGGGGCGATGGACAAAGGTTCTTTTGGCAGTTTCGAAAATTTGAGTGTGGCTGGTGCCGTACTTTTAAGCGTACTGTTTTTTAACCGTTGTAAGAATAAATATTTACGAATGAGCTCTATTGTTCTCGGGCTTTGTATCGGATATGTTCTTGCTTATAGCTTAGGAATGGTCGATATGTCGGCTGCTTCTTCCCAGAGTTTGATGGGTTTCAATATCCCGGTACCGTTCAAATATGGTTTCGACTGGAATATATCTTCTTTTATTGCTGTGGGATTGGTCTATCTGATTACAGCTATTGAAGCAACAGGAGATGTAACTGCCAATTCGATGATTTCAGGTAAGTCAATAGAAGGAAACAGTTATCTGAAGCGCGTATCGGGAGGGGTGTTGGCTGACGGTACGAATTCGATGATTGCCGGTATATTCAATTCTTTCCCGAATTCTATTTTCGCACAAAATAACGGGATAATCCAATTGACCGGAGTGGCAAGCCGGTATGTAGGCTACTATATAGCGGGTATGCTGGTTTTATTGGGGTTGTTTCCTATTGTAGGAGTTGTATTTTCCCTGATGCCGGACCCGGTATTGGGTGGGGCTACATTGCTGATGTTTGGAACAGTGGCTGCGGCAGGTATTCGTATTATCGCTTCACAGCATATCAATCGTAAAGCGACTCTGGTGTTGGCGGCAAGCCTTTCTTTGGGCCTTGGCGTAGAGCTGATGCCGGATATACTGAACGCGGCACCGGATGCTGTCAAAGGTATTTTTTCTTCGGGCATAACAACCGGCGGACTGGTTGCGATTCTTTCTAATTTATTAATACACGTCAAAGAAGACATAACAGAATAAATCATATGGAATTACTTAAACAGCGTATTTTACAGGACGGCAAATGCTATCCGGGTGGTATCTTGAAAGTGGACAGCTTTATCAATCACCAAATGGACCCGATGCTATTATATAAGGTTGCGGAAGAATTTATCTACCGGTTCAGGGACGCAAATATCAATAAGATTGTGACTATCGAGGCAAGTGGGATTGCTCCTGCTATTATGGTTGGATATATTATGCATCTGCCGGTTGTTTTTATCAAAAAGAAGCAACCGAAGACCATGGAAAATATGCTGTCTACCGTAGTTCACTCTTTCACTAAGGACCGTGACTATACGGTTTGTATCAGCAATAATTTCCTTACTCCGGACGACCGTATCCTTTTTATCGATGATTTCCTTGCTTTTGGAAATGCCGCAATGGGAGTACTCGACTTGGTGAAGCAAGCTGGGGCTACGCTGGAAGGTATGGGGTTTATCATTGAAAAAGCATTCCAGAACGGACGTACGCTTTTAAATGAAGCAAATGCACGTGTGGAAAGCCTGGCTATTATCGATAGCCTTGATAATTGTACGATACAGATACGCTGATTAAAGCCTTGCCTAAGAAGGGATAGTATAACGTATACAAGCCGTATTTTTCATAATCGGCAATTTTAAAATATTCTCGGGAAGCCTATTTTCCAGTCGGGTGATAATAGCACGGTTAAACCCTCCGTGGCCGATTGCCAGGATATGCTTTCCGGGAAATTCTTTTTTCAGGAAGTCAATAAAAGCTCCGGCTCTTTTATATTGTGCTTCAGTGCTTTCTACACTTTCGGGTAAACTGTTGAAATCCAGTTCATGGGCTATTTTACCTGTATAGATACCCCAATCCATTTCACGGAGCAGGGGAGTGGCTACCGGCTCTATTCCTTTCCGTCGTGCTACGGCCATAGCTGTATCATAACTTCTAGCCAGATCACTGCAGACAATTATATCTATCGGTTCGTTTTCTAACAGATCAGCCAATTGTCCGGCTTGCTCTTTTCCTGTTTCGGACAGGTGACCGGGCATTTGTCCCTGTAAGATGTGCTGCCTGTTTTCCTCTGTTTCCCCGTGGCGGCTTAATATAAGTTCAATCTGTTGCATACGATTTATTTATGAGACAAATGTAAGCAAAAAATGAATACCGGAAGTTGCTGGTAATAACAGGTTAAAAATCTATTTGCTACAGCATATTATAAGATTTTTTAGCATTGAGTTTTATTTGAAAAAGTTAATTTTGAACGAGTTAAATCTAATACATTGTGATATGACGACACGACGTGGTTTTTTTAGAAAATCTGCTGCAATAGCTACGGCAGGTTTGGTGATGCCTTCCTTATTAAGCGAAAGTAAAATGTATGCTCAGGTACTTGGTGCCAACGACCGGTTGAGAGTAGGATTGATAGGTTGCCGGAATATGGGGTGGGCGAATCTCTCCGATTTTTTAATTCATAAAGATGTGGATTGTGTGGCTTTATGCGATATAGATAAAAATATATTGGAGAATAAAGCCGGGGAAGTTGCCAAGCTCCGTGGTAATAAGCCGGAATTATTTGGTGATTACAGGAAAATGTTGGAAATGAAAGACCTCGATGCTGTGATAATCGGAACGCCCGACCATTGGCATTGCCTGCAACTGGTAGATGCTTGTGCTGCCGGAAAAGATGTTTATGTGGAGAAGCCATTGGCTAATTCGATTGCAGAATGTGATGCAATGGTGGCCGCTGCTAAAAAATACAATAAGGTTATTCAGGTAGGGCAACAACAACGCAGTGGAAACCATTGGCACGAAATGAAACAATATATAGATACGGGCAAGCTGGGCAAGATTTCAAGGGTGGAAGTCTGGGCTAATTTTAATTACGGTGCGCTTTCTCTGCCGGTACCGGATAGTCCTGTTCCGGCAGGAGTCTATTTTGATATGTGGCTGGGACCGGCTCCGAAGCGTTCTTTTAATGAGGCCCGTTTTCATGGCTCCTGGCGTATGTTCTGGGATTATGGAGGAGGCTTGTTGACGGATTGGGGTGTTCATCTGCTGGATATGGCTTTGTGGGGTATGAATGTGAAAGGGATGCCTAAGCGAGTTTTGGGCTCCGGTGGTAAGTGGGCTTTTCCGAAAAACAGTCCCGAAACATTCGATACTTTAACGGTTGTTTATGAGTTTGATGATTTTATTATCCAATGGTCGAATATTGCCGGTACGGAAACGGGGCCTTACGGTCGTAATTATGGATTGGCATTCAAAGGAACGAATGGCACGCTGGTAGCCAATCGTGAAAGCTGGGAGGTTATACCCGAGAAAGACAGGGCTGAGGCTGTGACCTCTTTGCCTGATTATCGTGACCACAAAGACCATGTAACCAATTTTATCAATTGTGTGAAGTCGCGGAATTTCGATACGGCATGTACGATTGATAATGGTAGTCTGTGTGCCAAGTATGCCCATTTGGGAAATATCTCTGCACGGGTAAAGGATGTCCTTACTTATGATGACATAAATAAATCATTCAATAATAAAGAAGCGAACAAGCTGATCAAACCGAGTTATCGAACTCCCTGGAAATTCCCGAAATAGTGAATTTGAAATCTATAGTTTCTTACGCGCAGCCCTTCTTCATCCACCTGCGCGGATTGTCGCCACTACCCGGAACATAGTCTTTACTATGTTCCGGGTAGTAAAAAAGAATTGCGCAGATAGTATTTGCAATCTGCACGGGTAGTTATTACTATATCTCTTATGTTTCTTTGAGCAAGATATATTTTAAAATAAGACAGTGCCATAATAGGGAAAGGCTACACTTGTTTGTGTGGAGAACGGTATGGATGCAGGGAGGATTTAGCTTAAAAAAGAAAAGCCTTCAGTTTACCTGAAGGCTTAATCTTAAATTTGTTGCGGAGGCAAGACTCGAACTTACGACCTTTGGGTTATGAGCCCAACGAGCTACCACTGCTCCACTCCGCGATGTATTCAATTGTTTCCCAATTGCGAGTGCAAAAGTATGGAGAATAATTGAATAATCCAAATAATTCAAGGAATAACTTGAATATAATTTGAGTGATTTGAGTGGAGTTGTTGATAATCAGTTCTTTGTTCTTATAACTCGTCTATGTCTATTTGATCATTCTCGTATAATCTGAGTTGATTTTTTAGCAGGTCGATTTCTTTCTGCATGGACTTGATACGTTCCAATAGATGGTGTATGGCATCGATACCTTCTACATTGATGGATAAATCATAATACAGGCGCGTGTATCTTTCCACGTCGTACAGTTGGGATACAGGAAGATAGCTTTCACCTTCTATGATGTCAATTTTTATCAGTCCTCCTTTTTCCAATGTATAAAGGAATGATGGCTCGATATGGCATATCCGGCAGTATTCACTGACTATAATTAAATCTGTTTGCATAACATCCTGTTTTTTAATTAAGACTCTGTATTTCGCGGAACAAATCCTTCTGTTTTTCCGTTAGGTTGACCGGTATCTCAATCGAGTAGGTGACGATTAAATCGCCGAAAGTTCCTTCCTTTTTATAAACGGGGAAACCTTTACCTTTCAGCCGGATTTTGCTTCCGTTTTGGGTTCCCGGTTTTACATTGAGTTTCACCTTGCCGTCCATTGTTTCTATGATTTGTTCTCCGCCGAGTATGGCAGTATAGAGGTTTAATGGAACGGTGACATACAAATCATCACCAGCCCGTTTAAAGCGGCTGTCTGCCGGAATACTGAAAGTGATGTATAAATCGCCGGCAGGTCCCCCGTTGACGCCGGGGCCGCCTTGTCCTTTCAGTTTGATCGTTTGCCCGTCAGCTATACCGGCAGGAATAGTGATACGCAGGTTTTTCCCGTTTACGGTAATGATCTGTTTGTGAGTTTTTGCAGCATCAGCCAAAGAAACCTGTAATTCTGTCGTGTAATCTTGTCCGCGGAAGCTATAGTTGCCTCTGCTGCCGTGGCTGCTTCTTGCGCCGCCTCCGAACATTTGTTCGAAGAAGTCGGAGAATTCGCTGCCGTCTCCGGATGAACTCCAGAAAGTACCGCCGCCTTGGTTGTTCTGATATTGCCGGTGTTGTTGTTGGGCTTCAAATTCATCAGCATGTTTCCAGTGTTCACCATATTGGTCATACTTCTTCCGTTTGTCCGGGTCGCTCAACACTTCGTTTGCTTCATTTATTTCCTGAAATTTGTGATGGGCTTCCGGGTCATTGGGATTCAAGTCCGGATGGTATTTGCGTGCCAGCTTTTTATAAGCCTTTTTGACCTCTTCCTGAGAGGCGCTTTTATCCAATCCGAGAATTTTGTAATAATCTATGTAAGCCATATTAACTATGTTATTAAGTCTACTATCCGTTGATTCTTATACGTATATGTAATAACAACAAATATGCCGGGCTTGTTTGTTCATTGTTTAATTATAGCTAAACAATGTTTAGTATAAATCTATGAGGGAACGGGTATTGATAAATACTATCGAAGTGTTGAGATGCCAGGAGTAAAAGAGGATTTGAGGGGATAAAAAGAAAAAGGCTGTTCAATTTTGAACAACCTTTTTGTAGTTGCGGAGGCAAGACTCGAACTTACGACCTTTGGGTTATGAGCCCAACGAGCTACCACTGCTCCACTCCGCGATGTATTTCAATCGTTATCCGATTGCGTGTGCAAAGGTACAACTATTACCTTACGAAACAAATTTATTGCAAGTTTTTTTTAATATACTTGGTAAATACAATCTTTTTTAGGTACTTTGCGCACAGTTTTAATCAAAATGTGCAATACAATGCCGGTGGTAGTTTCAAAAACACGTGAGATGTTGATTGATGTGGCTAGACAATTGTTTGCCCGCATGGGGGTGGATAATACAACAATGAATGATATTGCACAGGCATCTAAAAAGGGGAGGCGTACATTATATACGTATTTCAAAAGCAAGAATGAGATTTATCTTGCTGTTGTGGAATCCGAACTGGATAAGTTATATAAAATGCTGCAAGATGTGGCATCAAAGGATTTGCCTGCAGACGAAAAATTAATCTTATTTATTTATGCACGGTTAGATGCCATTAAGGCTTTGGTATTTCGCAACGGGACATTACGTGCGAATTTTTTCCGCGACATATGGAGAGTGGAGAAGGTCCGTAAGAATTTTGACATCCGCGAAACGGAATTGTTGAAAGGTATTTTGGAGGCCGGTGTGAAAGAAGGTGTTTTTGCCATGCCCGATGCGGATATTACGG
Source organism: uncultured Parabacteroides sp. (assembly GCA_900541965.1). Classification (GTDB taxonomy): domain Bacteria; phylum Bacteroidota; class Bacteroidia; order Bacteroidales; family Tannerellaceae; genus Parabacteroides. The sequence continues at coordinate 68,493 of UQLN01000014.1, forward strand.
CAGTAGTGCTCCATCATGCTCTTAAAGGGCTGGAAGTGCCTTATATCCGGGGGATAATGGGTGATAATATCAGCCAGCGGATAAAGCGAAGAGATAATGTAATGAATTTGATATTCAACGGTATAAAGATAAAGTAAAACCAAGGATGTTTATTAATGCAACAGGGTTTTATGTTCCCGAAGAGCGGGTGCATAACCAACACTTTTTGGAATTGAACGGATTGACAAGCGAGTGGATAGAACAACGTACCGGGATTCGTACACGGTCGAAGGCAAAACCGGAAGAATCAGTAACAACGATGAGTTTGGATGCCGTTCGTAATGCCCTTCCTAAATTGCCTTACGATATTACAGAAGTCGATTTGATTATTTCTGCATCTTATTCGCCGTTCGATACGGTAGCTACGGCGGCTCATGTAGCCCAGCATGAGTTCAATATCACTAATGCGAAGGCTCTTTACCTTTCTTCCGCCTGTTCTTCTTTCCTGAATGCTCTGGAGGTTGTGGAAGGTTATTTTGCCATGGGAAAAGCTTCTAAGGCATTAATTCTTTCAGCAGATAAGAATTCAGCTTATTATAATGAAACCGATCCTAAAGCAGGTCACCTGTGGGGGGATGCGGCGGCGGCATTTTTTATTTCCAAAGAACGCGTGACTGAAAACGACAAGGAAATTCTGGAAATCTTTACACAAGGACTTGGTTATTTGGGTAAAGGACCGGAGGCTGTACAGCTTCGTCCGCGTGATGGAGGTATTATGATGCCGGAAGGACGCGATGTCTTTATTCAGGCTTGTACCTATATGCCGAAAAATGTAGTTTATTTATTGGAGAAAAATAAGTATACACTGGATGACCTGACCTATTTTATCGGTCATCAGGCTAATATGCGTATTATGTCCAATATCGCGAAACAGTTAAATTTGCCGGATGAGAAGTTTCTTCATAACATAGAAGAATTAGGAAATACCGGTTCTGTCAGTTCAGCTTTGGTATATGCTCAAAACGATCATATCTTTAAAAAAGGCGACCTGATTGCTATCACTGTATTTGGTGGTGGTTATTCGGCAGGAGCCTGTTTGATTAAATATTGAAATAAAAAAGATTTATCATGAAATTATTGGAAGGTAAAGTTGCCATTGTAACCGGTGCTGCTCGTGGTATTGGTAAGGCTATCGCATTAAAGTTTGCGGCTGAAGGTGCAAATATTGCATTTACAGATCTGGTTATCGACGAAAATGGTTTGGCTACCCAGAAAGAAATTGAAGCTTTAGGGGTTAAAGCTAAAGGATATGCTTCTAATGCAGCAAATTTCGAAGAAACACATACAGTTGTTGCTGAAATCGTAAAAGATTTCGGTCGTGTAGATATTCTGGTAAACAATGCCGGTATCACAAAAGACGGTTTAATGATGCGTATGAGCGAAGGTCAGTGGGATGCTGTTCTTACTGTCAATCTGAAATCTGCATTCAATTTCATCCATGCTTGTACACCTGTAATGATGAAACAACGTTCAGGTAGCATTATCAATATGTCATCTGTAGTAGGTGTACACGGTAATGCAGGACAGAGCAACTATTCTGCATCCAAAGCAGGTATGATTGGTTTGGCTAAGTCTGTAGCTCAGGAATTGGGTTCACGTGGTATCCGTGCGAATGCAATTGCTCCGGGATTTATTCTTACTGAAATGACTGCCGTTCTGCCAGAAGATGTAAAAGCTGAGTGGGCAAAGAAAATACCTTTGCGTCGTGGAGGTACTCCTGAAGATGTGGCTAATATTGCAACATTCCTGGCTTCCGATATGTCTGCGTATGTATCCGGTCAGGTGATTCAGGTTGACGGTGGTATGAATATGTAATTTTTATATATGGAAGTTATCTACGAAGACAATCATATCATAGCGGTTAATAAAACCAACAGCGAGATTGTACAAGGAGATAAAACCGGTGATACTCCTCTTTCGGACATGCTTAAAGCATGGCTGAAAGAGAAGTATTCAAAACCCGGCAATGTATTTGTCGGTGTTGCACACCGTTTGGATCGCCCGGTAAGCGGTGTTGTCGTATTTGCCAAAACCAGTAAGGCGCTCGCCCGTCTGAATGATATGTTTCGTTTGGGCGAAGTAAAGAAAACCTATTGGGCGATAGTTAAAAATAATCCTCCCGCTCCGGAAGGAGAGTTGGTAAACTGGCTTGTTCGTAATGAAAAGCAAAACAAAAGTTATGCGTATGATACGGAATGCCCCAACTCAAAAAAAGCAATTCTTCATTATAAGGTAATAGCCCGTTCGGACCGTTATTATTTACTGGAAATAGATTTGAAAACAGGCAGGCATCATCAGATACGCTGTCAGCTTGCTAAAATGGGATGTCCTATTAAAGGAGATTTGAAATATGGCTTCGACCGTTCCAATAAAGACGGGGGAATAAGCCTGCATGCCCATAGTGCGGCATTCATTCATCCGGTTTCTAAAAATCCGGTGGAAATTATCGCTCCTGTTCCGGATGACACGCTTTGGAAATCATTAACCGCCTCCCTTTGATAATTCAGATGATCGGATATGTACTTTTCTTGAAAAAGAAAAAGGAAGTATTTAAATAATCTTGTACCTTTGTGACCTAATTCAAATTTAAAAAACACTATAACAATGGGTGGTTTTTTCGGAACTATTTCTAAGTCAGCTTGTGCAACTGATCTTTTTTACGGCACAGACTACAATTCTCATCTTGGAACCCGCAGAGGCGGTATGGCAACTCTGCACGAAGGTATCTTCAACCGTTCAATCCATAATCTTGAAAATTCTTATTTCCGTACCCGCTTTGAAAGCGAACTGGATAAGTTTAAAGGTAGTTCAGGTATAGGTATTATTAGCGATACCGATCCGCAACCGATTTTTATTAATTCCCATTTGGGCAAATATGCATTGGTTTCCGTTGCCAAAGTGAATAATCTGAAGGAACTGGAAAAAGAATTGCTTGATAACGGTTGTCATTTTTCAGAACTTAGTTCAGGACAAATAAACCAGACGGAATTGATAGCTCTCCTTATTTCTCAGAAAAATACTTTTGTAGAAGGAATCGAGCATGTGTATGAAAAGATTAAAGGTTCCTGCTCTATGCTGTTGCTCACTGAAAACGGTATTATTGCAGCCCGTGATAAGTACGGCCGTACTCCGGTGCTGATCGGAAAGAAGGAAGGTGCTTACGCTGCATCCAGCGAACCAAGCAGCTTTCCTAATCTGGGTTTTGAACTGGAATACAATGTTGGGCCAGGGGAGATAGTGCTGCTGGAAGCTGAAAAAATGACACAACTCCGCAAACCCAATAAGAAAATGCAGATTTGCTCTTTCCTTTGGGTCTATTATGGTTACCCGGTATCTGAATATGAAGGAGTGAATGTGGATGCAGCCCGTTATGCCAGTGGTATGGCAATGGCGAAAAAAGATGAGGTAGATGCAGACTATGTATCCGGTATACCTGATTCCGGTATTGGTATGGCTTTGGGGTATGCAGAGGGCAAAGGGATTCCTTACCGTCGTGCTATCGTGAAATATACACCGACATGGCCACGTAGTTTTACTCCATCCAACCAGGCTGTCCGTGATTTGGTTGCCAAAATGAAACTGATTCCGAACCGTACCCTTTTACGTAATAAACGGGTTATTTTCTGTGACGATTCGATTGTACGTGGAACCCAGCTTCGTGATAATGTAAATATTCTTTATGGTTACGGAGCGAAGGAAGTACATATGCGTATCGGATGTCCTCCAATTTTATTTTCATGCCCGTTCTTAGGCTTTTCAGCTTCTAAATCTGATTTGGAACTGATAGCGCGTCGTGTGGTAAAAGAATTGGAAGGAGACGATTCCAAAGACTTGGATAAATATGCGGAAACAAATTCCGAGCAATATAAGGAATTAGTGGAGCATATTCGTAAGAAATTGAATATTACTACATTGAAATTTAATACAGTGGAAGATTTAATTGAATCTATCGGTCTTCCGAAAGAATGTGTTTGCACACATTGCTATAACGGTTCAGGGTGTTTTTAAAAAATAATGTTATCTTTATGGCTTGTAATAAAAGATAAACGCTTATGACTGTAATAGATAGGTTTTTGAAGTATGTAACGTTCGAAACTCAATCGAGCGAGACTACAGGTACAACCCCAAGCACTCCGGGGCAGCGTGTTTTTGCTGAAGCTTTGGTAAAAGAACTGGAAGAAATCGGTCTGGAAGATATCACTCTCGATAACAATAGTTATCTGATGGCTACATTGCCTGCCAATACTCAGAAGCAGGTCCCGGTAATCGGTTTCATTGCCCACTTGGATACAAGCCCGGATATGTCCGGAAAGGATGTGAAACCGCGTATTGTTAGTTATAAAGGGGGAGATATCATATTATCAGCTGAAGAGAAAATAGTTCTTTCTCCGCTAATGTTCCCTGAACTGAACGATTATAAGGAGCAGGATATTATTGTTACGGACGGACGTACCTTATTGGGTGCTGACGACAAAGCCGGTGTAGCCGCTATCATTGCTGCAATGAAATATTTGAAGGACCATCTGGAAATAGAACATGGAAAAATCCGTATAGGTTTTACTCCCGATGAGGAGATCGGTGCAGGTGCAGACCATTTTGATGTGGAAAAATTCGGTTGTGAATTTGCCTACACTATTGACGGTGGGCAGATTGGTGAACTCGAATTTGAAAACTTCAATGCTGCCGGAGCTAAAATCCTGTTCAAAGGATTGAATGTCCATCCGGGGTATGCAAAGAATAAAATGCAGAATGCTTCGTTGCTGGCTGTGGAATTTGCTTCTTGGTTGCCGGTGGCGCAACGTCCGGAGCATACAGCCGGATATGAAGGTTTTTTCCATCTGACAAATATGAGTGGAACAGTAGAGGAAGCCTCCCTGTCATATATCATCCGCGATCATGAACGGTCTTTGTTTGAAGAGAAAAAGGAATTGCTCCGTTCTTTTGTAAAACGGATGAACGAGATGCATCCGGGCAGTACCACCTTGGAAATCCGCGATCAGTATTATAATATGCGTGAGATAGTAGAACCTAAAAAATATATTGTGGATCTTGCTTTTGATGCAATGAAAGCCGTAGGTGTTACTCCTTTGGTGAAACCGATACGTGGTGGAACAGATGGTGCACGCTTGTCGTTCATGGGACTTCCTTGTCCGAATATTTTTGCAGGAGGTTTGAATTTCCACGGACGGTATGAATTCCTCCCGGTCCGTTCGCTGGAAAAAAGTATGGAAACAATTATAAAAATAACAGAGCTGCTGGCTCATAAATCTTAAATAATAAATAACATGAAAACAACTCCGTTTACCGATGTGCACATTGCACTGGGTGCTAAGATGCATGAATTTGCCGGTTATAATATGCCTATAGAGTATACCGGTATTATAGATGAACACATGACAGTAGTGAATGGTGTCGGTGTATTTGATGTGTCCCACATGGGTGAATTTTGGGTAAAAGGTCCGAATGCACTGGCTTTTATCCAGAGCGTTACTTCAAACGATGCTTCAACATTAGCAATAGGTAAGGCTCAATATACCTGTTTCCCGAATGAAAAAGGCGGGATTGTAGACGACTTATTGGTTTATCATTATGAACCGGAAAAATATTTGCTGGTTGTAAATGCCGGAAATATTGCTAAAGACTGGGAATGGTGCGTAAGCCATAACACAGTAGGGGCAGAATTGGAAAATTCATCCGACCGTACGGCTCAGCTTGCAATCCAGGGACCGAAAGCAACAGAAGTATTGCAGCGCCTTACTCCGGTTGATTTATCTTCTATACCTTATTATTCATTTGTAACAGGCGAATTTGCCGGTTGTAAGAATGTAATTATATCCAATACAGGTTATACTGGTGCCGGTGGTTTTGAATTATATTTCTATCCGGAAGATGCAATGACAATCTGGAATGCAATTTTCGAAGCGGGCAAACCGGAAGGCATCAAACCTATCGGTTTAGGAGCACGCGACACTTTGCGTCTGGAAATGGGATTCTGCTTGTATGGTAACGATTTGGATGATACGACTTCTCCTATCGAAGCCGGATTAGGTTGGATTACTAAATTTGCCGAAGGTAAAAACTTTACAAACCGTGCAGAATTGGAACGCCAGAAAAAAGAAGGCGTTACACGTAAATTATGTGCATTCGAGTTGGTAGAAAAAGGTATCCCCCGTCATGGTTATGAAATTGTGGATGCAGAAGGCAACCAGATAGGTGTTGTTACATCCGGAACCATGTCTCCTGTTTTGAAAAAAGGCATCGGCATGGGGTATGTAAAGCCTGAATTAGCAAAAGCCGGCACGGAAATATGTATCAAAGTGCGTAATAAAAACCTGAAAGCTCAGGTTGTAAAAGCTCCGTTCCGTAAATAACCGTCTCTTAAAAAGTACTTTATATTTTGATTATCAAAAATATAATGTTGTAATTGTTTGTGATGAACCTGCAAGTTTTTTATGCCTTAGGGCGTAGAAATTTGCAGGTTTTTTATGAATTTATTAGTGAACAGGGGGAATGGCACAATCCTGACCACCCTGAACTTGCAGAATAACAGTTGTTTAAAACATCTTACAAATTCAAATTGACCACCCTGTGTGAACACTCCTCTTTAATATAGAAGGAAGATTCTTCTTATAAAGATTTATAAATCGGGATTTTTCTGTTTTTTTGGAGATAAATCACATCCATTCTATATCTCAAGTATCGGGCTTGTATTCAAAACATAGGTGTTTTGATTTTAAAACATATATGTTTTGAATGCAAAACACCTATGCTTTGAAGCAGCCTCCAATTGGTTATTTGCTCAAACATTAGTGGTCTTCTATCATCCCTAATCGACTCTAATCGACTCCGGGATTTTAACCCGCTATATCTTTGCTACTGTTAAACACACCTGATTTTGAGTTGTTGTATGCCTGGAACTACAAGATGTTTTGTAAGTTTGCAGCACATAAAAAGAAACAAGTAGTATGTTGTTGAGGTTTTTGAAGAATTGGACATTGCCGGTTGCTATGCTGGCTGGTGCATTAGGATATTTTATTTTTGCCAACTTCACATTTCTGGAGCCGACAAAACCATTTATGAAGACGCTGGTCGCATATCTTACCCCTTTCCTGATATTCGCACAGTTATTACTTACTTTTTGTAAAGTGGAACCTCATGATTTGATGCCGCGCGAATGGCATGGCTGGTTACTGTTGTTTCAGCTCTTTGCTTCATCCGTATTGGCTTCCGTCCTGATATTTTTTCAAATGGGAGTTGCTTACCGGGAAGTTTTTGAAGGGGCTATGGTTTGCCTGATTTGTCCTACGGCTACTGCTGCGGCTGTTATTACCGGTAAATTGGGCGGAAGTGCCTCCAGTTTGACCTCTTATACTTTGCTATCGAATATTTTGGCTGCAATAGCTGTACCCTTAATTTTTCCATTAGTGGAGCCTCATGCCGATATAACATTTGTTACCGCTTTCTTGAAAATCCTCGGGAAAGTATTTCCTTTATTGCTTTTCCCTTTCATTCTGGCTTGCATTTTGCGCCAGTATTTTCCCCGGATACATCGTTTCTTGTTAGGCTTTCCCGACCTTGCCTTTTATTTATGGGGTGTTGCTTTGGCTATTGTAATGGCGCAGACCGTAAAATCATTGATGACCAGTGATGCGTCGATTGGTGTAGAAGTATCGCTTGCCTTGGCTGGCTTTATAACCTGTGTCATCCAGTTTTATCTGGGTAAACGTATCGGTGGTAAATATTATGACCGTATCAGTGCCGGTCAGGCATTAGGGCAGAAAAACACCGTACTTGCCATCTGGATGGCATATACTTATCTGGATCCGCTTTCTTCTGTTGCTCCCGGGTCATACGTCCTGTGGCAAAATCTTTTTAATAGCTGGCAGTTGTGGAAAAAAAGAAAGCAACAGTCTGATTAAACCATCTTTTTTTGATTCAGTCTATTTGTATAGAATATCTTCGGCTTTTATGAGGAAGGGTATGTCTGTCGTACTGCTGATATGCCCTTTGTAAAAATGTCAGTCGGGTGGATATTGAGTCTTTTGGGGTATCGGAACTTTCTGCCGTTCTTGCTGTTATATAAATGACTGTGTGACCTTTTGACAGCGTCTGGATTGTTAAAAAGGTACTTTGTAATACACAGTACTGTTAAGCGCCGTTAAGCCTTGATTTAAGGCAGTTAAAAGAGATAAAAAAATACCTCGAAAGAGAATAATCGCACGTTTTTTGAACTTTCTTTGTCGAAAGAAAAATGTTAAATTTAAATGTTTGATTAAATAAAACGAGTATGAAGAAAATGTGGAAAAATGTACTTGGAATAGTCCTTGTAGCTGCTATCAGTTCTGGAGCAGCAATTGGAACAAGTGCTTATCTGTTCAATAAAAATCAGCCGGTTTCTGTTGCTGCCGGTACAGGTAATGTGTTTAACCAACCGCTTCGCTATACCGGAATGAATGCCGTGGCTGCTGAGAATACAGATTTCACGACTGCAGCAGAGAGTACAGTACATGGAGTTGTTCACATCAAAGCTACGACTAACGCTAAACAATATGCAGATAATGGCGGTGGCGGCGGTGGACAATATGTGGATCCGTTCGAATACTTCTTCGGATTCGGTGGCCGTGGAGGAGGAGGTTTCCAGCGTCCTCAACCCCAACCTCGTGTTGGTGCAGGTTCTGGCGTTATAATCTCGACCGATGGTTTTATCATTACAAATAACCATGTGATTGACGGAGCCGATGAACTGGAAGTAACATTGAACGACAACCGTAAATTTGCTGCTAAATTAATCGGAACGGACCCGGCAACGGATATTGCTCTGATTAAGATCGATGCAAAAGACCTGCCTACAATTCCGTTTGGCGATTCGGAAAAACTGAAAGTAGGCGAGTGGGTATTGGCTGTTGGTAACCCGTTCAACCTGACATCGACCGTAACTGCCGGTATAGTAAGTGCAAAAGGTCGTGGCATATCTATGGGCTCCGACAGAAGTAAAATCGAATCCTTTATCCAGACAGATGCAGCGGTAAACCCGGGCAACAGTGGTGGTGCATTGGTAAATACAAAAGGTGAACTGGTTGGTATAAATACGGCTATCTACTCTGAAACAGGAAACTTTGCCGGATATTCATTTGCCGTACCTATCAGCATAGCAGGAAAAGTGGCAAGCGACTTGAAGCAATACGGAACCGTACAGCGTGCTATGTTAGGCGTTCAGATTATGTCTGTAGCCGATATTGCCGACCAACTTGCATATCCGAATTTGTCAAGTGCATTGAAGGATGAGTTGACTGCATTGAAATCTAAGATTAAAGTATCCGAAGGTGCTTGTGTTGCAGATTTTGCAGACCGTAGTACAGCAAAAGAAGCCGGTCTTGAAAAAGGTGACGTGATTACGGCGGTAAACGGTGTGAAAGTCAGAACTGCCAACGCATTGCAGGAACAGATCAATAAATATCGTCCTGGCGACAAGGTGGAAGTAACCGTCAACCGTAATGGCAGCGATAAGAAATTTACAGTAGAATTGCGCAATGCACAAGGTAATACTTCCGTTGTAAAAGGAAGTTCCGCTGATAGCGCTGATGTACTCGGTGCTGCATTTAAAGCTCTTTCTGCACAACAAAAACGTGACTTAGGTGTTAGTTATGGTATAGAGGTAACCGGATTACTGAAAGGTAAGCTGAGAGATGCCGGAATCCAAAAAGGATTTATCATCATGATAGCTAACGATCTGAAGATTTCCACCCCTGAACAACTGGAAAAACTGGTTGAAAAAATATTGAAGGGAGGCTCTGAAGATCAATACCTGGTAGTAAAAGGATTTTACCCGAACGGGCGAACAAAAGTATACGCAATAGACCTGGCTGAATAATAAATAAAGTTATATTTGCCAGATTAGGCAGGAAGATTGTTAAAGGTTTATAATTGGTCGGGTGTAGGGTGCACTCGGCCAATTTGAGCTATAAAAAAATGTTATCTTTGCACCCTATATTTTTTTCGATATAAAATTATTGGATGAGACAGTTAAAGATCACAAAGTCCATTACCAATCGCGAAAGCGCTTCACTTGATAAATATCTTCAGGAAATTGGTCGTGAAGACCTTATCACAGTTGAAGAAGAAGTAGAATTGGCACAGGCTATCAAAAGAGGCGACCGGAGAGCATTGGAAAAATTAACCAGAGCCAACCTGCGTTTCGTTGTATCTGTGGCTAAGCAATATCAGAACCAGGGATTAAGTTTGCCGGACCTTATTAACGAAGGCAACCTGGGGTTGATTAAAGCAGCCGAGAAATTCGATGAAACCAGAGGATTTAAGTTTATTTCTTATGCAGTATGGTGGATTCGCCAATCCATTTTGCAGGCTTTGGCAGAGCAGTCCAGAATTGTCCGTCTTCCGTTGAACCAGGTAGGTTCGCTGAACAAAATCAGCAAAGCCTTTTCCAAATTCGAACAGGAAAACGAACGTAGGCCTTCTCCCGAAGAACTTGCAGATGAGCTGGATATTCCGGTAGATAAGATTTCGGATACGCTGAAAGTATCGGGAAGACATATCTCTGTGGATGCTCCGTTTGTGGAAGGTGAAGACAACAGCCTTTTAGATGTGCTTGTTAACGATGATGCTCCTATTGCAGACCGGTCGTTAATGAACGAGTCATTGGCTAAAGAAATTGATCGAGCACTTGCTACATTGACCGAAAGAGAATGTGAGATTATCAAAATGTTTTTCGGTATAGGCTGTCAGGAAATGACATTGGAAGAGATTGGCGACAAATTTGGCCTCACTAGAGAGCGTGTCCGCCAGATCAAGGAAAAAGCAATCAGAAGATTAAGACAAGGAACGCGTAGCAAGCTCCTCAAATCGTATTTAGGTTAGTCTCAGAAGTGTTTAAGCTGAGGTTGAAACTCCATATCCCGAAGGAATATGGAGTTTTTTTTATATCTGTCTTTAAACCTTTTCCTTCTGATATTGTCTATTATAATGAAGCGCTTCATAAATAGAAATGTTGAACAATTATATTTTATGTATTAGTTTTATGAAGAAGGTAATAGGATTGTTTTTGGTTATTTTGATTAGTACGGTTTCTGTGTTTGCACAGAAAGACCAACGTGGTAAAAGGGGAGGAGATCCTACACAGCGCTGCGAGAAAATGATAGCAGAGTTGAAGCTTGACGAGAAACAAGCTACTGAATTCCGTAAAATAAATACAGAGTTCAGAGAAAAGGTGATGAAGGAACGCAAAGTCGTAGAAGCTGACCGCCAGAAAATGCGCGAGCAAATGAAGACCCTTCGCAATGACCGGGACGAACAATTGAAAAAGATACTAACGGACGAACAGTACAAACAGTATCAGGAAAAACAAAATGTTCCTCAAAAGCGTAAAGGGCACAAACGTAGCAATTAAGTTATAGTCCGCGATTTTGTGTAAATAAAGAATAACAGGGTTTGGATAGTATATCCGGACCCTGTTTCTTTTTCAGATTCGAATTTTCCGGATATATTTATTTCATGTGTATTATTCAAATCGAATAATCTATATGTTGTATTTTTGTATGTCGAAAAAAATCAATCATGATCAGACCTGTAAAATTAGGAGATACAAAATCTATAACAGATATTTATAACGAATATGTTGTAAATAGTGTGGCTACATTCGACACAGAGCCGGTGTCCGAGGAGGATATGCGTTCCCGCATAGCGGATATATCATCCCGTTATCCCTATTTAGTTTATGAGCTGGACGGTATTGTTGCAGGCTATTGTTATGCCCATGCATGGAAGCAAAAAGCTGCTTATAAATATACGTTGGAAACAACCATTTACCTCTCTCCCCACTATCAAAAAAGGGGAATAGGCAAACAATTGATGACAGCGTTGATTGACGAATGCCGCAAAGGCGGTTATCATGCTTTGATAGCCTGTATTACCAGTGGCAACGAAGCAAGCAATACCTTGCATTTAAAACTTGGTTTTAAGCAAGTGTCCCTTTTCGAGCAAGTAGGGATAAAGTTCGGACGCCGGTTGGATGTGGCAGACTATGAATTACTCCTGGTGCCATAATCTTTTTATCCTATTATCCACTTACTGCCCGGTATGTACGAGATAATCTTTGTCGTTATGAAGCAGCAAATGAATGTGCTCACTGCAATACATGGTATGGCGGCAACGGTTGGTAATCCCAGTGTGTGCTTGAATACAGTTGTCCATAGTCCGAGCCAGAATATGTGCATAAGGTACATGCCATAGCTGAGTTTCGACATATCTGTTATAATGCTTGGTGCCTTCGGGCGGTTTATGCATGTAAACATAAGGAATGTACCTGCGGTAAGAATCACACAGTTGATTGTACAGAAAGCCCATCCTATTTCTATTACAGGTGTGGTAAGAATTTCTCCCGGGATAGCTTGGACATAGAACGAATAGATGGTCGATACAGCCCCGATAACCATTAAAGCTGTCCCTATTGCGAGACGTTTGGAGCGGTTCCATGCCAGGTGTACACGTATGTAATGCGCCAGTACGAGGTAGCCCAAGTAACCGGAGAAGTACCATAGCATGTGATATTCGTTCCAAAAGCATTGTCCCCATACTTCACCGGACCATCGGTTGAGATATGGCATACATGTCGATAACAGGAACAACCCTATAAAGAACAGTTCTTCTTTTGCCGTAGCTTTGCTCAGCCATGGAGATATCATAGGGATGAAGAGATAAAGGCTTATCAGGGGATACATGAACCACAGATGTCCGGCAAGGGTAGGGAAGTTCAGGAAGATTCGCGATAAATCCTTGAATGATGTTTCTCCATCTATTTGCCCCCATAGCATAGGCAATGTGCTGTATAATATCATAAATATAAAAAACGGCGGCAGGATTCGGGTAAAGCGCTGGCGATAGAACTGCCATGTGGTCTGTTCTTCCTTCATCGGAACAAGAAGAAAGGCAGAAACAATCATAAACAGGGGTACAGCCATACGCGAGAAGCCATCGTACAAAGCCACCCATAATCGGTCGGCTTCACTGGCAAGATAAGATTGCGGTCCCGCCATATCGGTAGAACCGGCAGCGCCATAAAAATTTTCACTGGCATGGACAACCATAACGAGGAAGCATGCGAATACGCGTACATAGTCTAAAAAAACGATACGTTTCATTTTTGAAATAATTGGTATTAGTAAGATATTTTTTTAATTAGTCCTTTTTATGCATCAAAACGGAAGAGCTTTGTTGATTTTCCGGATGTTATTTGATTTGCGGCGGTAAAGAAACGAAGAAAACTTGAAATATCAAGCTTGTCTGTTGGTAAAACGGAGAGTTTTTTATCAGTGGCTATTTTTCAACGCAAACAGTCTTGTTTTTGAAAGAACTCTTTTGTCATGCTAAACTATGAGTTTAGTTATTTTAAAACAACTTCACAGCACATGTCATGCGAACGGAATACCAACAAAAGAGTGTTTGTTAACGAATAATTATTCAATGGCGGTTTTTATATTGTTACGTCTATTGATATTGAATTTTAATTCTTTTCATAAAAAGGACATATTGGAACTAATAATTTTATAGTTCCAATATCAAAAGACGACATAATTCAAATTGTTAATTGCGAGTTCTGTATAGGCCTGTTAATGGTAAAAGTAAATAGTTAGAAGTAGTATTTTAATTTCATTATCAGTAGATTCAAACACTAAACAAGTAATAGTCCTAAATCATCAATTCATATGCAGTGTCAGGGTATTTAATCTTTTATTGAAATCTTTTGTATTATCCGTGCTTTGTCGATATGACCAACATTTTTCTGCAATGGAAGCCAGATGACGGAATAATTGTTGTTTGCATTCTTTGGTATCGAAAAAATCTGTTTGTGTCATAAGGCGTTCCATGTGAAAAGGGAGGTTGGAAGCGATGTTCTCAGATTGTATTGTTCCGCTTGAAATTGTGATTTTTTTGGACTTGGCATACAGATTTATTTTTTTCAATTTTAGTGAATCTTCTGATGTTGTTTCATGAAGCTTTTGTATAAAATGAAGTTCATTGATTTTCAGCATAGCCATATAGTTTATAAATTCTTTGAGGTTGTTTTCCGGAATAAGATGGAATGGTGTATATAGCGCTATTGTTCGCTTGCTGTGTTGGGGACCGTCTTGTATTGTCATCCCGGGGACATTCCATTGGACGTTTTTTACAGGGGTTTGGCTGTTTATAGCCGCGGGAAGCAGAAGACGTAAGGTTTGTATCGCATAAAAGAACCCTTTTTCTCCGGAAGCTTCCACCAATATACAGGATGGGCTTATATTTAGTTTATAATGCTCAGCCGGCAGTTTCATATCTGTTTGAAATAGAATGTCTGCATGTTTTTCCTGTATAGCTATTTTCGGGGTAAATCCGGCTGCAGAATAAAATAGATCGGTTAGCTCTTTTGCTATCATCCATTGTCTTTTATTTTCAACACTAATAAGTGTTGATTTATTAAATTTAAAATCACCTTTATCGGATACACTTTGTTGGGGAAGAGGGATAATTTCCGGCTTTTCGTTTGGTAAGATACATCTCATAAGTATCAGTAGTAAAAAGATAGAATATATGCTTATTCTTAGTAACATAAAAAATAATTTTTAATAATATACTTCTCGTTTATTTTTTTGTTACAAAACTATATTTCAGGTCTCTTATATCATGTTCGATATCGTTCGGGAAAATTCAGGAATTGTTTTTTATCTCTTCTATTGCTTGTATTTCGGACGATTTTGTATTTTTGCCGGACAATGGGCGTTTTGGATTATGCAAGTGTTAGGGATATATTTACGATTGAATCTGTTACTATTTTTTGTATTATTTACGGGACATATTTATGCTTTACCCCGGTATTATTTTAAACAAATTTCTTTACAGAATGGATTGTCACAATCTTCCGTACAATGTGTATTGGTAGATAACAGGGGAGTTATGTGGATTGGAACCCGGTTCGGGCTAAATCGTTTTGACAGGGAAAATATTACTGTTTATAAAGAAGAAAAGAATAACCCATATTCCCTTCCTTACAACGAAATTGTATTTTTGGAAGAGGACGCAGAAGACAATATCTGGGTGGGGACAAGCGGTGGATTAGCTCGTTTTGATCGTAACACCCGGCAATTTGTCCGTCAGGAAATCGATAATGAGCCACTTGTTGTGACTTGTTGTTTCCTTATGCCGGAAGGAATTTGTTTTTTGGGCAAACAAGGGAGCTTTTGCTATTCTTATGCGGAAAAAAAGATTGTCAGGTGTCCGTTAAAAGAAAAAATGTCTGTGTCTTTTCCCAATTATGCTTTTTTGTATGATGAAGAAGAGAGAAAGGTTTTAGTTTCTTTTTACGGAAATGGGCTTTGGTGGTATTATCCTGATACGGGAGAGATGACGCGTGTGCCGTTTATCCATGAGAAACATATACCATCCTTGTATTTGGATTCATCCGGGAGAATCTGGGTGGCGGTTTACAACAAGGGTGTTTTCTGTTATGAACATGACGGCAGGTTGGTGGAGCATTTGACAGCTCCGGAAACATTAACCCACAATGTTGTGCAGGATATGCGCGAAAAGGATGGCGAACTGTGGCTGGCTACAGACGGAGGCGGTATTAATATTTATAATTATAAGGAAAAATCCGTGAAGGCGATTACGCATCTTCCGGGTGATAACCATTCTCTTCCTGTAAACTCTTTTGCTTGCCTTTACAGTGATGATGAAGATAATATATGGGCAGGCAGTATCCGTGGAGGACTGATAGGAATTAAACAGGTTTTTATGACCACCTACCGGGATGCCCCTCCGGGTGCTTCTTACGGTTTAAGTTTTCAGTCGGTTACATCCATGTATGAAGATACCGATGGGAAAATCTGGATGGGGACGGATGGTGAGGGATTGAATTTGTTTGACCCTCAAAAAGAAACATTCCGGAAGTTTCCCCAGACCTCAGGTATGAAAATAGTTTCTATTATACCTTATAATAATTCAGATTTGTTACTGTCTTCATTTGGTGTCGGACTCTATCGTTTAAATAGAATAACCGGAGAATGCCGGGAGTTTCGTTTGAATTGGGGAAATATACAAAATGACTTGTTCCAGCTTGGGAATTCAGTATGTTTATATCGTGCGGATGAGGAACGCTTCTGTCTTTTGTCTGATAATCGCTTTTTCGTATATAATCAACGAAAACAGGAATTTGAATTTTTCCCGGAAGAAATGATACCCGATGATTTTCCGGCACCCCGGTTTATACAGGGAGATTCGTGTTATATTAGCTCTTCTAAGGGAATGTATGTATTGGACTTGCCTGAGCGGCAATTGCGTCCGGTGTTTTTATCCGGAGAAAAGACCGGAACAATAACATCGGTGAGGCAAAGTGAAGATAAACGTTTCTGGCTGGGTACTTCTTCCGGATTATATATCTATGACCATACCCAGCACAAATTGGATACTGTAGATACGGAACGCTTCTCCGGGATTATGTCTCTTTCTTTCGATAGCCGTGATCGCCTTTGGCTAAGTACTCATGAAGGATTGTATGTGTATGTTCCGCATGAGAATCGTATTATTGTTTTCGGAGAGTCTGATGGGGTTTTTACACAGGAGTTTTTACCACAATCTGCTTTAGTAGCTTCTTCGGGTGATATTTATATGCCGGGGGTGGAAGGCGTGGTCAGGATACGTCCGGATCAGGGTTTTCAGAAAGAAAAGGATTGTTCTGTCAGCCTGATTAATCTCACTCTGAATGGTTTTCCTCTTCATCCGGACGGGTTCTCCGGAGAACCTGTCATTGCTGTCCCCTGGGACTATACATCCTTAGGGTTGAATGTTATTGTGAAAGAAAACGATTTGATGCGAAAGAAACTGTTTCGTTTTTCTATCAGAGGAGACCGGGAGGATTTATTGGAAACTTCCAGCCATTCGTTTGTGTTTCCCGCCCTTCCTCCGGGTAATTATGAATTATGGGTTTCATACAGCAAAAAAAATGGAGACTGGAGCATCCCGCTAAAATTGTTAACGGTCGATGTGATTCCTCCTTTATGGCGGCGTACATGGTTTATAGTGGCAGTGACCTTTATGACTCTTCTGGTTGGTGGATGGATTGTTTGGTCGGTTTTGAAAAGGAAAGAGCGGAAGTTGGATTTGGCAATAAAAGAGCAGGAACGTAAATTTTATGAAGAGAAAGTACGCTTTATGGTTAATATCAGTCATGAATTGCGTACGCCGTTGACTTTGATTTATGCTCCACTCAAACGCCTGTTGAAATCCGGACAAGTGGCGGATAAAGGTTTGTTCCGGTTGTTGGATGGTTTATTGTTGCAGGCTCGCCGGATGCAGGAGATTGTCGATTTGGTACTTGATGCTCAGAAGTCGGATACGAATGGTGATGTTATGGATATCCGTTTTTATAATCTCAATGATTGGTTGCGGTTGGTAGCTGAAGATTTTACCCTCGAGCTTCAGGCCCGGGGCATTTATTTGGATTTCAAATTGGATCCTTTGGTGAAAACTGTACCTTTCGATGCATCCAAATGCCGCGTCATTTTATCCAATTTATTGATGAATGCGATAAAATTCAGTGATTCGGATTCCCAATTGGTTATTTCTACGGAACATATGAAAACAAGTGTGCGCATATCTCTTTCTGATCAGGGTATCGGTCTGGATAATGTGGATATGAATCGTCTTTTCTCTTGTTACTATCAGGGTGAGCATGACCGAAAGGGAAGTGGTATAGGGCTGGCATATGTTCGGAAACTTGTGGAATTGCATGGGGGAAGTATCAGCGCTTATAATAATGAAGAGCATGGTGCTACCTTTTGTTTTGATTTACCGCTGGTTCAGACCTCTGTTTCCACGGATATGAGAGCAAAAGGCAGAGGGGGGCAGGATGTTTCTCTTAGGACTGAAGATGAATTTCCGCTTGCATCAGTCGATTTCCCACTAAATAAATATACGTTACTGGTGGCAGAGGATGAACCGGAACTACGTAACTATCTGTCCTGTGTTTTGCAGGCTGAGTTTAAGCGGGTATATGTAGCGGAAGACGGAGAGAAAGCTTGGAATTTGCTTGGACAATATCAGCCGGATATCGTTGTCAGTGATGTAATGATGCCTCGTATGGATGGGGTTGAACTTTGTAGTCGGATTAAAAACGATTTGGCATTCAGTCATATTCCAGTGGTTTTATTGACAGCCAGAGCGGATGGGAGTAGTACATTGCAAGGATATAAATCAGGTGCAGATATGTATTTAGCAAAACCGTTTGACGTAGATTCTTTGTTAGTGATTTTTCGGAATATATTGAAACATCGTGACCTGCTTCGTACCCGTTATCAGGAGTCCGGTCGCTTGTTTTCTCCTAAAGAGGATGCGGTTAGTAATGCCGACGAACAATTCATGCAGAAGCTAAATGGACTGATTTGCGAAAATCTGGGTAATCCAAATCTGAGTGTGACTTTTATTGCTTCCGCAATGGCGATGAGCCGTACGACACTTTATAGTAAATTTAGCCATTTGTCGGATATTTCAATCGGTGATTATATTGTTAAGTATCGTATGGTTGAGGCCGCGCGATTACTTACTACCCGAAAAGATATAAGTATCCAGGAAATAGCAGACCGTACCGGTTTTTCCAGTGCCCGTTATTTTAGTACGGCCTTTAAACAGGTTTATGGTGTTACCCCGACTGAATATCGTAAAAATTAGATTAGTACGGGGGCGTGAAATATAGTTTGGAGCATTGTAGGTGTTTCGAATGGCTGTTATTTTATAGATAGTCGCCATTTTTATTTTAGAGTTAATTGCTTATCGTTTATATTGATGTTGTTTATGAAGGTAATCATCGGAAGTTGTAAGAAGGATGAGTAACTCAGTATGGATGTGGTAAATGGAGACATCACCTTTAAGGCCAATGAGAAATTGAACATGCCTGCCAATCCACAAAAAATAGGCTTTAAGTTCAGGGGTGGGATGCCGATCCGGAAAGAGCTGGTAAAAAAATATGCCGAATTCATCGCGTATACGTGTACCATATAATAACCGTTTCTGATGTTAAAAAAAAGCTGAAAAAAGGCATGGAAATATTTGGAGCGTAAAGTGTATAATGCTACTTTTGCACCCGCATTCGAGAGAGAACGGCGTTAAAGTACATGATGGAGGAGAGGTAAGATAAATCAAGAGCAGGGGATGAGGTTAGCCAGTCTAAGCAATATGTCCAACCA
>UQLN01000015.1 GCA_900541965.1 uncultured Parabacteroides sp.
CTGCGAATAGCAGCGTTCGAGGAAGAACTGGCGTTTATCCTCCTTCAGATCCGGATTGCTCAGGATTGTTTCCAGATAGCCCTGGATACTGCTTACCGGGGTTTTCAGTTCGTGTGCCACATTCTGGGTAAGCTGGCGTTTCATCCGGCTTTCCTCCTCCTGCCGGGAAATATCGTTGATGGATAACTCATAGCTGTTATCGAGGAACAGGATACATTCTATCAGGTATATTTTTCCGTTTTTATCTATGGTGACAGATTCGCGCATAACTTTCCGTTTGCGGTTCTGATTCGGTATGTTCTTAGCCAGGAACTGGCGGATAGGTTCCAGTTCATTCACTTCTATGGCATCTTCCGACTGGCGGATTTGCGTATCTGATATTACATTCAGGAACTGGACGAAAAGGATATTCGAAAGTATTTCCTTTCCTTCCGCCGTGAACATGGCAAAACCTTCCTTGGAAT
The DNA here is from genome assembly GCA_900541965.1 of uncultured Parabacteroides sp. Taxonomy (GTDB): domain Bacteria; phylum Bacteroidota; class Bacteroidia; order Bacteroidales; family Tannerellaceae; genus Parabacteroides. The sequence continues at coordinate 465 of UQLN01000015.1, forward strand.
ACTGGAAATGCTTGATAAGCTTTTCACGCTCCATAGACAGTTCGTCTTTTGCTTTCTGCTGGAGATGGTACAAGGATATTATATTCTTGGAGATATCACCCAACTCGTCATTCGGAAAGAGGTATTCGCTTTTAGGGATACGGCCGTTTTTAATATTCAGGGCAAAGTCGCGCAATTTGGAAATCGTACGCCCGATACTGAAGGTAAAGCGTGAAAGGACGAAGAAGAAGATAATCGTCATCAATGCCAGGAAATAGATAAAGTCCTTATTCACCGTCAGCACACGCTGTGTATAAGGGTCCCACGGCAATGCCGAGCGATAGATATACCCTCCGATATTCGTTGCGGAATAAAAATACCGTTTACCGGTAGAGTTGGACGAACGGATGGCAAAGCCGCTATTATATAAACGGGCTTTGCGTACTTCGCTGCGATTATTATGGTTATTAAATTCTTCCGCCCCGCTATTATCAAACAACACATCTCCATCCGGGTTTATAATCGTAACGCGCAGGTCTTTTTGCGGAATATCATAAATAAACTCATGGACGACTGCATCAACATTTTTATCCTGTTTGATACGCCGGTATAGCTGGTAGTTGTAATTGCTCAATACACTATCCAGCTTCTCCTGTGCAAACTCCCTCTCCCGTTGATACTGAAACAACAGAAAACAAAGCGTAAACCCGAGAAACATCGCAAAAATAGACCAGAACAACCGTTGGCTGAACGGTACCCGGTTTCTTGTTTCTGCTTCAATCTCCATCTTCTCTGACTCTTTATCTGTTAACTTTCAAAACAATAACCAAAACCCAAACGGGTTACGATATTCTTACCATAATCCCCTATCTTCTTCCGCAGGCGAGTGATATTTACATCGATGGTACGGTCCAGCACGTAGACTTCATCTTTCCAGATGCGTGCCAATATCTCTTCGCGGGAAAATACGTTTCCTTTATTTTCAAGCAGGAGTTTCAGGATTTCAAATTCCTTTTTGGTAAGGGGCACTTCCTTCCCGTCTACCGTCGCTTTAATGCGCTTGGCATCCAGTACAAGTGTTTCATATACCAGCAATTCACCTTCCTGCGATTTATCTTTATCGGTCGTTCTTCTCAATACGGCCTTAACACGCGCTACTACCTGGCGGATGGAGAATGGCTTGGAGATATAATCGTCCGCACCCAGGTTGAAACCGGTCAGCATATCATTTTCCGTATCTTTTGCCGTCAGGAATATAATCGGAATATGGGCGGTACTTTCATTTTTCCGTAACAGGCTTGCCATCTTGAAACCGGATATTTCCCCCATCATCACATCCAGCAGCAATAACTGGTAAGCAGGCAAATTCAGTTTCAATGCCTCTTCCGCACTGAAAGCCGTATCCACTTCATACCCTTCTATTTCAAGATTGAATTTAAGGATTTCACACAAATCCTCTTCATCATCCACAACAAGTATTCTCGGTGTATCCATAGTTTCCATGTTTAATGTGCATTACAAATATATTTATTTTTCAGCAAAGGACGGCAAATGTTGTTTCAGCTACGTGAAATAGATATTACAATCATGTTAAGATGATACGTTGTTATGTATTATTAAGGTTCTACACAGCGAACAAAACAAGCATCACTGGCAGGTTGTCCATTTATAGTTCCAAAAAGATTAGTTTTTGGAAGAGCATTAAAATCAAATGTAAAATAATTAATGTCCCATCCTACTACATTGTTGAAATTAGAATCTCCGGGACGCGCCTCTAATACCTCCTTCTGTAGCCAATAAACAGCACCGGGACGCATATATAAATCATAAAATAACGGCCTATCGTTACGCGATGATTCAGGAGTATATCGGTCGCCACGGCCAGCAGCATAACGAAGTACCATCTCTTTATCTGTTTCTCCATGAATGTCACCAATACCACCAGTTTTAATATCACCACGTCCTTGCTTCCTATGCCCATAGCCGGATGCCCCTATCGGAAAAAATAAATTCCGTCCATCATTCTTGTTATAAATAAAACAACCACGCATCCCATAAGTACCGGATCCACCCTGCCGGTACCCGTATACTTCATTAATGTCGGAAAGTGTTCCATCAGCATCGTCGCCATAAAGCACACCATATCCCATTTCTATATCTTTGCTTTCATATAATAATTCATAATCTTCAAAACTAGCGACTTCTACCTGTTTATTGTTTATAACAGGCGTAGCAAAAGGAACAGTTGCTGACTGGGATGAAATATCTTTCCATACTTTCGTCTCGGCCTTGCCGGCAATTTTCAATAGTTTATTTCCATCATCTTTAAAATCTTCGGGAGATACATTTATCCAATAAGGCTTATTATCATGCTTGTTGTTCGATGCGTCAATCGGTTCATCCAGATTCCCCCATTTAAACAATGAACCTTCTTCTACCGGAGAATCCGCTTCTTCCGTAGCTGTCCGCATATTGGAAGCATGCCAGGCCCTTCCATTATCGAGCAAAGCCACAGGGGCATATCCCTGGCGGATAAATATCAAATGGTTGCAAGTCTTATTATGATAGCTTACGCGAACCACTGCATGGCGCGATTCCTGTTCGCTACATGTACCGTTAAATAAAACTTTAAAATCAATATGCGAACCGGACAAACCTTTCAGCGTATCATTGGCATTGTATCTTTTACCATCTTTTTCCAAGCTGATAAAATTACCTCCCGTTGATGCCGCAACAACGGCTTCCCACGGTCCTTCGGATGGAAAATCTTCAAATTCCGTTGCGTTTTCCCGTGGCAGACGTTTTAAAACGACATTAAAAGGTTTGCTGTTATCATGACGTCGATAGATACCTTTAGGATTAACCACACGACGCACCTGAAATACATCGACAATCTCAGTCAGCGGTTCCCCCCCACCCGACAATTGCACCGTTATTTTCACTTTTGCATGACGTTGATAGGCCACATACGGGTTATTTCCCGTATACCCCGTAGATGCAATCATCTGTTTGGCCCGTGTATACATAGGGATGCTCATATGCAGGATATTCGAGCCTTCTTCTCTCCGTACGGAATAATTACCATCTTTCGCGTCTTCATGAAGGCCGGGACTTACGTCATAGTCACGTTCTCCACGTTGGGTTTGAACATAATATGTCTCATTATCCGGTGCATAAACAACGCCTTCCGATAGGAATACATCCGGATTGTTTACAAGTATTGTCGCAGTAGTACGGCGCAGAGAAAGAAATCCATTCCATTTATTATCCCCGTCCACATCAAAATGATGATAGTCAAATCCGTTTGCATCCGCTCCATAAGGTGACCAACCATTATTTATAATTTCCGCCTTCACACTTTGCACGGTATAATTACCGGGATTTATTTTTATAGGAAATTCCATCTGCCTGTTATACAGGTAAGAGATATAGTAAGGATTAGGTGCCTCTATACCGGGTTCCGGTTCGTCGTACTCAATATGCCAGTCTGCCTCATTGGCAAAATTCTTAAACTTCAGCGTGAGTTTATAATGATGATTGCGTTCGGCATCATAATCGTTTATAACATCTTTGCCAAGCATAAAACGATATTTAATGTCTCCACTACCCACTTTTTCCTGATTGATGGATACATAATATGCATCCACTTCGATGTATGTTCCGTAAGGTACACCATCTTTCGGCCTGTAACCGGAATCATCGGACGATACCCCCGGAAAATCAAGTTTACCATCCCCGTCCGCATCTTGACGTTTATCCGGCATATCCTTTCCCGCCCCCTGCATGTTTTCAAAGAAAAACAAAGCATCGGATGCTTCTTCGTGCCCTTTGTCAAAAGTACCATCCGGTTTCTCAACAGGCCATGGATAATACGATTTACCGGTGGATAAACGTACCGGATAATACTCATTAAAAGCCGGTACATCATTTCCCTGATAATATTTTATAGTTTCCCCATCCAGCAGTTCTTCCTGTTTTGCCGGTGTATTTGTCTTTCCCAAATAACAGTTAGCAGGAATATCTTTAATCCGGACCGATTTAAGATAGATGAAAACACCTTCTTTCAAATTGCCGGCATCATAGGCTACTGTCACTTTAGAAGCCGCACGACGTATCCATGCGTGCAATTTCATATCTTTTTTATCGATAGCCACTTGCTCATTTTGACTATGGCTGCCGTCTTTTGTGAAAAAGCCGAACATCTGATTGTTCCCGACAGCCTTCTTCCCCTGTTCTCCAAGCCAATCCGTCTCCCATTTCAAATGGATGGACTTCAAGCCATCGATGGTCTTTATTTCTTCTTTATAGTCTTCCTGCTCTGCCAGGTTACCCATATTGGCTACAGCGTACATGTAATAATAGCCGTAGGAAATCTCATCCAACTTAAATGTGGCACGCTTGGTCTTAGCTTCCGCTGTTTTACCACCTTCCGCGTTTGCGTCCGTACGGTCGACATCGGAAACTTCAAATTCCCCCGTGTTCTCTTTATTACCGGAAAGCAGATAATAGGACTGTACAAAATTCTTATCCTTATCATACAGCAATACACAAAGGTCATTTATATCTTTAATGGCATCTCCTGCCGAACGCGTGTTCGTGTCCAATGCCTTCCGGAACGGTATGAACTCCACCGAAGCTGTTACGCTGGTTTCACCTTCCGGCATGTGGCCGCCTTCATCAATAAGCCTATCGTCTGTACAGGCATATAAAGTACAAACCAGTATGCCTATAAGACTACAAATTATTTTCTGTTTCATAGTTTTCTGTATAAGTAAATTATTTATATACCCGGTTCATCCGGAATCTCATGTTTTTATAATCCGAAACCTGGGTCAAGCTCAATCCCGGTATAAGGACGCACATCACAATTGTTAATCTTAATGATGGTTTTAGTCCATTCAAGATCCGAGTTTAAGAAAAACACCATCGACCATTCACTTTCGCGGTCAAGGAATTCCTGCGGTTCCATATGCGCATACAGGTTGCTTCTAAGCATCAGCAAACAGTTGACAAGGGGGAGATTGATTATTTCCTCCCCACTCGCTTTATAACGGATAATCAGTCTGGGTGAATGCCAGTCGCGTACCATCAAACGCGATGTGGACAGTTCTGCATAAGCCCCTACGACTTCTTTCTCCTTATCAATAAGCCCTACCTGCCCCTGTGACCAGGGAGTATATGTCACCGTACCGTTTTCAAACAAATTATTATCGTAGTTGAACAACGTATTATCATCCGTAATTTCAAAATCAAAATCCTTATCATTAACCGGATTACCATCTATTTGCTGCAATACAATACGAATGTTGTTGGTGTTTTTCATCATCTCGACCACCCCCTCGCTGTAAAAGTCGGAAGTAGCGAGGACGAGTTCCCCCCAATACAGCCCATGCAAGTTCTTACGTTCGGGAATCGCCAGGCATTCCGGATCTATTTCCACCTGTAAATCGGTATACTGTGTTCCTTCGCCGGGTGTATGGTTCATATGGAAAGAATGCTTGTCGCATGCCAGACCGCCATAAGCCACAAAATGATAATTTCCTTGTTCAAGGTCCAGTACCATTCGATAATTTTCGTCCTGCAACTCCGTACCTGTTACAATACGGGTATCCACATAATTGCCTTTATCATCGTAAACCAAAAGTGTCAGACAGTCCACTTTTTCGGGAAATGCATTGGCATATTCCATATTATAATCGTAAATAAAACGAAGCGACACGCCATGCGGACATGGGGCGATATCTTCATAGATTGATTCACACGATGAAAAGACAAAGCTCATCAGAACCGTACCAAGCAGGGTACTGATGAAACGTGAAACTATATTTCGTTTTTTATTATACATCTTATATCATTTAGAATTCGATATTATTGACATGGAATGAACAAAATCCTTATATTATTCTATCAAAGTTTGATTTCCTCTATCTGGCGAAGTGCTGCTTCCGCATCAGCCAGTCCCTTCCGGGCTGCTTCCGTGAAGAGTTTCTCTGCCAAATCATAATCTTCCGTCAAAGCCGCATAAATGCCCCGGGCATAAACAGCCTGCGGCGAATTTCTCGCTTTCGACAGATAACGTCCGGCATTCTTCATGTCGCCACGGCTCATAGCCACATTCGCTACATTCAGGTTAGCCACCTCATCGTCAGGAAACATGCGCACGGCTATATCGAATGTTTCATTGTATTCATCACTGCCCGGTTCCATATCCTGAGCAGCCAGGTACATTTCCTGCAAACTTAACTTTTGCGGTTGCGTCTTCAGCAGGCGCTTTATCTCTTCCACGTCAGTATAAGTCCGTACCTCATATTTCACGGCATAATCGGAATGCCGCAAGCCGGGATAAACTTCTTTCAGCAAGAAAGCGTAGTCTTTAGGAAAGGTTGTCTTGATTTTCCATTCTTTTGCATCCGGTTCCATATCGCTATGTATCAAATCCAGAATGCCTGTTTTATTTTCAAGGTTCGACCCCGCTACGTAACGTTCCAAGCCGCCCCAGTCTTCCGGCTCATAGTCGGTGGTGAATAAGGAATCAGGGAAATCATACTGTTTACGCACATATTCTTTCAGGGTCTTGGTACGTCCCTTTGCCAGGCGTTCATTATTGGAATACGGGCTTTCGGGCGAAGCATACCCTTTGATTTTTACAGAGATAATCCGTGTGTCGGCATCCTTCTTCACTGCATCGATCGTTGCAAGTATTTTCTGCAACTCAGCCGGATTCCGGCGATAGTTTTCGTATATTTCCGTACGGCTGACAGGGAAATCGATATAAGCGGAACCTTCCAACTGATTAATTTTCTGCTCAGCTTCCGGACAGATATATACATAGGACGGAACAAATCGTTTGGGTTCCAGTTGGAAAGCGAGCAACGGTTCATTGTCTCCGGAAAGCACTTCACTGCAGCAACCGCCGGTTTCGTTGTTCATGACAAGTGTTGCCCGGTTCATCCAAGCTGTGTACGGAACCACAGCATGATAGTTGACAACCGAAATTTTACCACTTTGATAAAGCGTCATATCTTCTACAGGCAAGCCGTTGCGAAGATGATGGTAATAGCGGTTGCGACCGGCAACCATCACTGAAGGCAACCCCAGGCTCTCTGTTTTTTCGGACAATTCGGGTGTGAGGATAACCTCCCGGTTACTTTCCACTTTCAATTTCGACACATCTATATCCATCGAGACAAACAATTTGTCTCCCGAACGGGATACGGCAAGGCCGGACACCGTTACATTGTCACCTATAATTGTTTGAGCCTTTACTTCCGTTATACAAATCAGGATAAACAGGCTGCTACAAAGTATTTTTGTTATCTTATTCATACTCATAATCTGCAAGAATTAAAATAGATATATCAGATTGATTGCTGCCTTCGTAGGACCAAAGTAATTGTGCGATTTGCCATCGGCGAGCTTCGTGCCGCAATTGGCGCAGGGATAACTGTCGTAGCGAGTGTAAATCCAACCGAAACCGAACTCCGCCTCCAGATTCCAATGTTTATTCAATATCCACGCATAGCCATAAGCAACACCGGCTCCCACAAACCACCCCTGATAGCGTTTGTCGGAAAGATTAGAAAAATCCGTACCGAGAAAAGAGATGTTGTTTTTCAAATTACCGATGTTGTACTGACCGCCCAAAGCATGGGCACCGATAAAATGTCCGGCGAAACGGTCGCAAAACCAATAACGTGCTTCCGGCTGTAAAAGCCAATGTTTCCACTTCTTGCCGTTAGAAAAAGTCCAGCCATTATAGTTGGCCGAGACATCAAATGTCCACTTTGGAGCAAGTCCGACTTCTATTCCGGCATTTACTGTTGCTGCTGCATCATACAATAGGTTACTTTTTACTGCTACGTCCTGACAACGTGCTTTCATACAGAAAAACCCTAAAAGCAAAACTGCATACAATTTCAAATTTGTTTTTCCCATCTATACTTAGAATCATTATTACACATCCTGATATGATGTACCCCATCATTTATCCAGCACCTATTGTAGACAAACGATGGGGCTGATATTTATATGGCTTATTTTTTCATAATCATATAGTTATGTTTACTATATTTCGCTATATCTCTTTTTAAGAAAAATAGGATAAGAAACAGGACGTTTCAAATAGCTGGAAAATCAGGACATATCGTTTCTTCACATATAGATTTTGTATAACAAAGCTGTTGACTTACACAACATTTTCGTGCTTTTCTGGAAAAAAATCAGTCTAAAAAAAATACAATTTGCTTTATTTTGCATATCTTTGTATACTGTAATACCTCTCTTAAAAAGAAAACCCGGAATCATCCGATCCCTATTCATTAGTTTTTCATTGTTTACAAAGATTTCAGGATAAGGCTATTTGCCTTATCCACTATCGAGGTATCCAAAGAAGCGAGATAAATACGGGTAGTTTTCTCCGAATCGTGCCCCATACCTTCACTGATGACAGACAAAGGAACATTCTTACTTTTAGCGGCGCTTGCCCAGGAATGACGGCTCACATACATTGTGAGCGGGACAGCCAGTAGCAGTTGCATACCTAATCGTTTCAGTTTCTCATTAACGAGGTGTGCAGCATTTTTATATTGTCGCCTTTCATCCTTACCGGTATCCATGATTATCGGTAATAGATAAGGAGTATTTTCCGTATCATATTTGTCTATAATCTCCTGCATGGGTTTCTCCCATTTGATAAACAATTGCTGTCCGGTCTTATGACGGCGGTACGATAATATTCCGTTCTGCAAATCCTTTTTTTTAAGAAAAGCCATGTCGATAAACGACATTCCACGAGTATAAAATGAAAACATAAACAGATCGCGGGCATAACTGACAGATGGGGATAACGTCAAATCCAATTCCCGTATCTGCCGGATAACCTTCAAAGGTACGGCACGCTTTACGGTCTTATCCACACCGGTATAGACATGTTTAAACGGATTCCGCGGTTGTGCCAGTCCCTTTTCAATGGCACGGTTATAAATAGCACGAAGATTCCTCATATAGAACGAGGAGCTGTTAGGACAAATATCCTTTGCCCGTAACCAGGTTTCATATTCCACTATCAAACTGGAATCCACTTCGTCTAACGGGATATCGTCCCGTTTTCCCCAAAAACGCATGAAACTGTTCAGGACTGTCGTATAAGTTTCAGCGGTACGAACTCTGCCGATCCGTTTCAACTCCATCACAAGATTTTCGGCAAAAGAGATGAACCCGCCTGCCTCCGACGCTGTCCTGTCATGATAGAGTTCCACAATTTTGTCGGAAGTATACGTATCCTTCGAGCATTCCAGTTTCCTGATAATATATTTTAACCGGAGAATATCCTCTGTCACATTTTTTTTCAGTTCGAGCAGATAGTTTTTCCTATCGGTATCTAATAACGGGAGAATAACATTTTCTGAACACTCGTCCCATTCGGCAGGTAGCAACCGGTAACCGGATTTTATCTGCCTCGCCACCCGGCCATGAATTACTTGATAAAACAATGTGCCTTCCTTCCCTTCGACTGAAGAAAGGCGAATCTTTACTTTGATTGTCGCCATGTATAAATAAATACTTTAAGTAGTTAAATCATCCAGGATATCAAAATGTTCAAAAATCCTGACGATATAGTACCTTAAATAATTAGGAGATACAAGTTTTACCAACCATCACCCTATGTGTTCCATAATATCCAGAGATATGTATATACACCTACCTTCCAGCCCATTATGAGAGAAGGCACACCTGTACCGCCCAAAATCAAACAAAAAAATTTAAGGGTATATTCTTTAATGGAATATACTTTTGAGGAAAAGCAGCTAATAATAAAAAAAGTAAAACAAGAAGTCACTTCTTGTACTTGACCAGCATAATCACAGGATTTGATTCTTCATCCAATCCGGCGGCTATCTCTTTCAATTTGTCTGTCAGTTGTCCTTTTTCGTATGCCTCGACAAGTCCAGGGGCTTCTAAAGGATAACAAGTTGCGATTTCCTGGTTTACAATTCCATTTATTTTTTGTCCTAAGGAGACTTGCTCCTTGTTTGTGTAGTCAGCATTGTACAGGGTATATTCGAACAGGGCCTTTTCCTGCTTGTCGTACACCAAATCGGTAGTGGGGAAACCTTTAAACGTGGTAAAGTTCAATTCTTTTTTCTGAGTCCGCATAAAACAATAGCGGTCGGTAATAACAACGGGAAAAAGAAAGACTTCCGTCTCCATTGTAGATATGGAAGGGGTCCTTACAATAATGGGAGTTAAATTGTTGTCTGCCGAATAGTTGTATATCGTATCGGAGGAGGTATTTACAAGAGCCCAATCCCCATGATTCGGGAATGTCAGGTAAAATTCGGGGGTTACGGTTAATTCATCCTTTGTCAGCACCGGGGTTTTAAACTCTTTAAAAGGCGTCCGGATTTCGCGGGCTACACTCCCATCCTGCTTGGAAATAAGTAAATGGCATGCCTGCTCGTTTTCTTTCGGGGTCGGAAAACTATTATAACAAATCAAATGATTGCGATCGTAGTTGAACAGGTAGTTATAATAACCGGTATTTGCGAATTTGAAGCTTCTCTTAAAGTTTCCGGATAAGTCGTACACCAGTATTTTTCTTGCCGGATTGTCTTTGACAAACATTTCATCGTTATCCTCATCCAGAATAATCTCCGTAAGCTGCGAATATTCCTCGGCGCCCTGCCCTAAACGGTTTATCTTCCTTATGCCTTTGCCTGTCCTGTCGAAGATAAAAATATCCCCGTCGTTCCGGTTTCTTACTAAAAAGAAATGCTTGCCGACCGATTCGACATAACCGTGGGTAATAAATTCGTCGGTGGTCTCTAATGGAACGTATTCCACATCCATAATATCCTGAAGAATTAATTCCCTTTCGGGATAGCTTGCGTTCACATCTACTGTGATAACATCATCCGTAAATTGTTTGTTTCTCCCTGTACATCCTGCCATTACCATCAACAGAACCATTACCGAAATTGCTTTTGATTTTTTCATCTCTATCTCTATTTTAAACAGCCCCACATTTCCATAAAAAGGACATTACTCCTGTCTTTTAACAGGTACAACCAAATAAAGGCGGAAAATTATAGAAAATACTCCGGATGGCAAAGTCCGTAAACGAATAAAAAGAAAATATCTAACTTTCAATACATATTTATTTCGTTGAATTTCCGTATCAGCCAATCTTCAACCACACCTGACGACAGGCTCACGTAAGCACAGTCTATCTTTAACCATCACTTTTAAATAGTTAAGTTATGAGAAAAATTAATCTGATTGTTTTACACTGTTCGGCAAGCCGCGAAGACAGAGCTTATACTCCCGGACAATTGGTACACGACCACCAGGCGCGTGGGATACGATGTGCCGGATATAATTACTACGTGCGTCGTACAGGTGAAATCGTACCGATGCGTCCGTTGAAAGAGATTCCGGCACATACCAAAGGGTTCAACCAGAACAGTATCGGCATTTGTTACGAAGGCGGGCTCGATTCCGACGGACAGCCTGCCGACACCCGTACACAGGAACAGAAGTCAGCTATCCGTATCCTGTTATTAATGCTAACCGCCCATTTCCCGGGCTGCCGGATTTGCGGACACAGGGACCTAGGTGCAAACAAAGCGTATCCCTGTTTTAATGCGGAGGAAGAGTATGCAGACTTGTAAAAAAACAAAATACCCGTTTGTCTGCCAGTTAACAATGGCAGTCATACTCACATTGGCGGGAATCGCACTGTTATTTATGGGATTCTGGTGCAGTCCGTCCGGGGAGATAGACAGTTCGGTTCTGGTCGGGTTCGGAGAAGTGTCCACTTTTGCGGGCGTATTATTCGGAGTGGATTATACGTACAAATACAGATACCTGCATCATGAATATAAATAAACAGAATCCAAGATGCAAACACCCTCCGTACACAATCCGTAGCCAGTACCCATATACAACAAAAGGATAGTAGCCTGGAAACCCGAGCTACTATCCTCCATCCCTTTTTTATAGGACTGTCGGTCGATATCTTTTGTTTACTCCTGCTTATTTTGATCTTTATCAAAAGATAGAAGAAAACGTAGAAACAGCCAAACTGTTGTTAACAGCCAGAATGTTTTTTATCCGCAGCCGCCAGTTTCTCATCGTAACGGTTCTGTGCATACGCCGGACCATTATAACAGCGGGCAAATTCTGCCCAATCTTTCTGTTGTAAAGCCGGAAGCATTCCCGATGCTTTGATAAATCGAGCAGAGAGTACCAATTGCTTAAGTTCACTTTCACACATAGCTTTCACAAAACTCGCCACACTTTTCTCGCCACAAGCTGCAAAATTGAAACCCATTATCTGAAACATTCCCCAAGAAGCGGACGCATCCGCAGCTTCACGGTCGATTTTACGGGCTTGTTCCAAACGGTCATATTCGCCAATACCACCTTTATAATGTCCCTTTTCCCATTTCGGATACAGGATATTCTCATTGCCGGACACATGCTTTTCAGGTGCTATGCCTTTCTTCTTTAACTGGCTCCAGAAAATATGGCCTTCGAAAAGGATTGCCGGTTTGCCGGGAGCAAAGAAACCGCCACGCCCTCCCGTTTCCACTTCCTGTACGGCTTTAAGAGCCGATACTTCCACATCGAGCAGGTGTGCCACCAGGACAAAATCATCATTCGTAAGCCGTTCGCCGGTCTTCCTTCCGGTAAACATCAAGGTTTCCCAGCTACGGTAGCCAACGATGCCATCGGCATCCAGTCCCATTTCTTTCTGGAATTTGATGACAACATTTTTGGTTTCTTCGTCAAATGTACCTGTCTCGTGGACAGCGTATCCCTGCCCTTGTAAAAGTTCCTGTAAGTAACGGACATCTTCGCCCGAATCACCTATTTTTATCGTTTTCATTTTCTTGATTCTTTTTAGTTGAAACAAATCTGATTTCTTTAACCTGCGGGGAAATCCCGTCGATATCTATCTTCAATACGGCGATAGTCCCGCCTTTCCGGTTGCCAACCCGGTCTGTTAGTTCCAGCTTGCCTTCGTTTTCCATCAAAGAAACGGAACAATGGAAATATCCGGATACATAGCGGAAGGTCAGTAACCGCTGGTTGCATATCCGCAGCAGGAAGCGGTAGGTGTCTGTAAAGTTCTCTACCGGGAACAGGCGGACATCGGGATGCCTACGGCTATGGATTTTCAGTCTTTTATCCAGAAGGACAGTTTTGAGACTATCGATATAGGATGAGGGCTGTGCATTTACCTCTTCCACATCGGCTGTTTCTACTTTCCCTTCTTCCGGTTTTATGTCCGGAACCGACGGTGCCTCCTTCTTCCCACCTTTAAATACGGCTTGTATCTTACGGGCTACCTTCCTGAGTAATTGCTTGAAATTCATACGGCAGCTTATCGGTTGAATTTACTTGTTTTATCCAGATTGTCCTGTGCAAGCTGTACTTTACGCAGGGCGTCGAATGCCGTACGGGATTTCATCCGATCGATGGACAACCTGAGATGGCACTCGGGACATTGCAGGGCAGATGCGGTAAGCAACTGGAAAATGGTAGTCTCGATAAATGCACCGCATTGCGGGCATTTCATTCCTACTTTCTGCTGTTGGGCGTGTTGCTCCATGCTGCTCATGACTCACCTCCTTCCCCGGTTACATCTTCGGCTTCCACATCTTCCACTTGCAGGTTATTTGCCGTCAGGTGCAATAAGTTGGATAGTCCGGCAGGCATATCGGCCTGTTTCATCTTCACTTTAATCTTCATGTTTGCCGAAAGGCTTTGCTGGATATTGCCTGTGGCGGAACCTTCGCCTTGTTTGGGAGCCAGGGAAGCACGTAGCTTGAATCCTCCACCGTTGCCGGACGGGTCGCCCAGGCTTTTCCCCTCTTCCAGCGAAAATTTCTCTTCCACGCTTTCCGACAAGGCATCCAAAATCTTGATATCGAAATCGAAATCGGCTTCCTGTACCTGGAGCAAAGGGAGCGGTACGAGTGTCAGCACCGGGATACTGACACTTTGTTTCTTACTTCCGTTCACATCCTGCGAGGTATAGGTGAAGGTCAAGGTACGGATTTTGCCCGTTTTGCCTGTCGCCGGATCATACGATTCGAATGCAATCCTCATCAGGTAGTCCAGATACTTCTGGGCGGATAAGGAGTCCGCTTCTATGGTAGCAATCAGGGGGCCTGCTATGAGTTGTTGTAGTTCCATCACCTGGCTGCTGGTTGTTCTTACTTTCTTATCTTCCATAATTCAACTACATTTTTACTGCATGACGAAATCTTCTGTCAGTTCTTCTTCATCCAGTTGGTTGATGTTATAAGTACGTGGACTGAATTTCAGTTTAAAGGTATGGATCGCTTCTTCGGGCATACTTGCCAGTTCGTCGGCTGTAACAGCCACATCCAGTTGGGGGAAACTTTTCAGTTTCTTGAAATTGGCATCCCTGGACAGTTTCTCCACCAGTGCGCCGATTACCTTCTGTGCATTCTGGTCTGCTTCTTCACGTAGCCGGGCACCGTCGTTACCGGCAAACAAGTTGTCCAAATCCGTGTCGTAAAGGAACTTCTTGCGAACCACGTCCATCAGTTTGGCTACAACAATATCCGTCTTCACCGCACCATTGGAAGCATCTACCGCCTCATAGATATTGGAACGAAAAGAATTTCTCATATTGCGGCTCAGGAAAGCCAGAAATTCTTTTTGAAGTGCCACTTCTTTCTTCAGCCGAAAAAGGAAATGCTTGTCACTTTCATTCCGGTCGATATCTGAGTTTATTACAGTAGACACAACACTGCTAATCGTCACTTTTGCTGTTTCCTCGCAAAGTTCTTTGAGGAATTGCCGGAATTTGCTGTACTTAATATTAAACTGTTGCTGACTTTCCGATGCGCTTTTCACACCGTATTTCATTTCGAGTTCCATATCGCTTACCATTACATTCGGCAGTTGGAAATCTTTCACCTTCCCGCCTTTGCCGTACGACTCACTGAGAGCCAGGGAGTAGAGATTTGCTTCGTGTTGGGCGGATATAATATCCCGTAATATCGAACCGATTACTGAACTTAACTGAGCCATAATATGAGTTTTTTAATTGTCAATCAAATGTTATACTTAACCTACTATTTTAGTGACCTGTCGTTTCACCACCAGTTGTCGTTCCACCACCAATTGCTGTTTCGCCAACTATTACTTTAATAACCTTTTCACCCGCTTTCACATTGTAAGTGCCCTCACCGAGTGCATATACCAGATTATCGCCGACAATTGCTGTATCAGGAATTGTAACATTTGTACCATCCATCTTGGTAATCTTAATATCTTTCGGTGCCAGCAAACCGTCCTTATTCTTATAGGTTGCTATCAACTCCTGCGTAGCTTTCAGCTTGGTTGCATTTACTTCCAACACACCAGCCGGATCGGAAACATCCAGTGCGCTACCCAGCAATTCCAATACTTTGGCAAGACCGGCAGGCATACTGTCCTGGCCTGCTTTCACAGCAATATCCATGGTGTATTCCACACTGTACTTGGATTCCTCGGTTGCTTTGGAGTCTTTCTTGGATGAGTAACTTCCGTTTATCTTGGCATCCATATGGAACGGACCCACTTTCAGGCCGGCACTGGCTTCCATGCTTCCGCTTTTTGAAGTGCTCTCGGTGTTTTCGCTGACACTGGATGAAGAAGCGGAGATACTTGCCTTGAAGTTGATATCGATACTATGGATAGCGATATAAGGAATAGGGACAATTGTAAGCAACGGCACATTCAACTGTACCATGCGTCCGCCCTGCATGAAAGAGAAAGATACGTTTACCGCCGTCTTCTCACCTGTATCCGGATTGGTGTTCAAACCTACTTCCTGGATAAAATCCCAGGTTGTTTTAGCCGCCATAGCCTGTGCTTCGATACAAGCGTTCAACGGACCGCCAATCATAGAACTAAAAGGTATTGCCGATAATGCATTGGATGCAATATTCGACGGAGCATCATTTACTGCCATAATCAATTTTGTTTTTAATGAATAAATAATTTTGTTTTTTCTGTAAGCTTACGGTGCAAAACTACGGAGAGATACACCCCACGGATAATTAATTATCGGAAGTGCAGGATTACCCGTGCGGCTTACTCGGTTTCCCCGGTAAACGGTCTTTTCCGTTCCTCCAATATGTCGAAACAGGAAAAGACCAGTTTACGGTAAGGCCGGCTGATGTCCAGACGCTGTTTACCGATATACAGGATGTTTCCGATAAAACGGTCTACCGCCCGAATATTGATAATATGCGACCGGTGGATGCGGATAAACAGCGTAGCAGGCAAAAAGGCTTCCACTTTCACCAAAGGATAAATCACACAGATTGCCTTTCCGTTCAGTAAATGAATATCCGTATAATTACTACTCGCACTTACCCACAAAATATCTTTGTATAATATTTTGCTATGAAATTCCCCTGTCCGCACAAAAAAGCCATCATCAACGTGGCAGTCAGGAATTATGTAATTTTTTTCTTTCGTATCCATTTTTTCTTTCTTTTCGAGTCGTTTACTTGTTTGTTATAATAGAGTCTGTATGCTGGTAATATCTACCTCCCGGAGATAAAAAAAGGGTGTTGTCTTCAGGGTTATAAGTTAAAAATATGCGTCCTTCCGCTTGTATGTAGGTTCCAGTATTGTTTGTTACAATAGGGTAAGTAAGTGGGCAGAGTTCATCCCTGGCAATCCGGTGGTAAATTGTAGCCGACCGGGTACCTAAAGAATCTTTACTGATACGAAGTACCGGTTTCCCCTCCCTACTTTGCCAATAACCGGACGGAATTTCATAATGCTTACAGCAACTGACAGCAAAGAACAGAGCTGCAATAAAAATACATTTTTTTTTCATTTGTTTCATTCGAGTTTGTATTTGTTCATTATTTTTGATTTGCAATACAAAGCTATATTTATAGAATTACTACGAAAAAAATATTACCGGAACGGTTCGCTTGTCCGTGTAAAACGACTGATTATCCGGGTAAAAAAACATTTTAGACTTGCCAACAGCCTTTCATTTCTTTCACCGGCGGAACCATCCGCACGGAGTAATATGCATTCCAAAGAAAAAAATGTCCGGCACAGATACGATTAAAGACCTTCGCTGTTGAATTTCACTAAAACAACACATTATGGACACAACAAACAATGCAGAAACTGCCCGTAGCCAGTTACCGGCCACTCCCGTTTTTCTGTTTGTATGGCAAACCAACGGGTTCAGGAAAATAGCAGTAGACGATGTAAGCTATCTGGAAGCTTCGCGCAACTACTGTTCGATTTGCTTATCCGATGGTTCGCATATCCTGCTTTCAGTACCCATGCTGCAAGCAGGGGAAGCGTTTCTTTCCTGGAAATTTATCCGCATCAGCCGTTCGCATATCGTCAACATGGACTATGTGGATACACTCCGCGGGAACATGCTATACATCGGGGAAAAAGGATTTACAATCGGTACAGGTTTCAGGCAGGCGGTATTCAGCCGTTTCCGTTTTTTAGGAAGCAATAGCAAACGGATAAACAGTGGATAAATAATGCATTTTCCGGTAAACAAATTCGAGTAAAATAACATTACTTATAAACATAGATTATCAATAAAAACAGACAGTTATGAAACATTTAATTTATACATTACTGATATTTACATTTTTTGCCACTGCATGTACAAAGGATGAAACAACATCCGGCGGGACAAGTTCTGAAGTGATTAATAAATTCAGGTCTTATTTCTATGACGACGAGAACATCAAGGCCACAAAGATGGAAAGTTATGAATTGAATGAATGGGTGGTGGTAACTACCAATGGCGATCGCCCGCGCGAAGTATTCACAGATATTACAGGCATGACCGTACCTGCGGAAAACAATTATGATTGTACCTATGTTTCCGCCGATGCAAAGATCCGCATCCGCATCAAAGGGAATGAAACAGCCGACAAAGATGCAGTATTTGCCGTTCTGGAAGTATATATTCCCGAATGTAAGGAAATACGTATCATACATATCGTCGCGCCCGACTATTTTAATAAAATCAATAGTAATGAAGAGAACGATGCACCGGTTATCCCGGTCATGCTGTAGTATATTAGCCAAAGCAGTATGCTCCTTATCCGGCATACTGCTCCTGACTGCTTGTCAAACGGACGAAATTCTGCAAACAAACGAAGACCCGGACCTTACCGTCCGGGTTTTGTTTTCTACAAATGGACTGGGCGACCGTGCTTACAATGATGATATATTACGGGGCATTCTCAGAGAGAAGGAAGAACTCCGTTTCAGGCTGCAATATGTCAGCCCGCCCGATATGGATGAAGCAGAACGCATTATCCGCAACTGGCAGGCAGAAGATAACGACCCGGAACGTTACTTCACCATAATAGCCGGAGCCGAATTTGAAACCGTCACCCGGAAGACGCTTCCCGAAGCAATACACTCCAACTATGTTATGTTTGAAACTGCCGGGCAGGGTTTCACTATACCGTCCTTTAGTTTCTGCGGATACGGCAGTTCATTCCTCGCCGGTATTGCTGCCTATACCCATACGGAGGCCGATACGGTCGCCTATATGGGTGGCCAGCAGGGAAAGCCGTTTATTGAAGAATGCTACAAAGGATTCAGGGACGGATATGTATATGCCGGAGGACACGAAGTTGTGCCCATTTATATTTCGGATACGCCTAAAGGATTTTCTTCCCCGTTACGGGCTTATACCCTTGCGGACAGTTTATACCACCTCTACCCTTTTATCTATGCCATAGCCGGAGGTTCCAACAACGGGTTATACGAGTTTCTACGGGAACATCCGGAAGTGAAGGGATTTACCAATGGTGTCGATGTAGACCAATCCGCCTACTCCGACCGCATTATCGGCTCCATGATAAAACATGCCGGAGAATGTATCGGCATGTATATCCGCCAGTGGGCGAACGGAGAAGCCATTCCACATTATAAAGTATATGGTTTACGTTCCGGAATTATGGATTTCCAGGTGCCGGAACGTTATAAAAACAAGTTGGAACCGGTAGTAAAAGCACATTTCGAACTTGCTGTAAAGAAAGAAAACGAATATGAAACAAACAGATAATAAAAGAAAACAGACCTGTGCAGGCATCCTGTTCGCCTGTACCTTCCTCTTTTTATTCTCCTGTGTCAAACAACGGATAATTTATCCGGAGGAACAAATCCGCAAAGAATACCGCATTGCTGTAGTCCTGCCTTTCAGTAAAGGGATGGAAAAGCGATGGCACAATTCCGTGGACTGGGCACTGGAAAATCTCAATACCCCACTGGCTACCCGGCAGCAAATAAAAATTACGGCAGAGTGGTATGATGAAGACAAATATGATATGGACGAACTCTTTACCGGACTGGCGCAAAGGGAAGATATTCATGCGATCGTGGGACCGCTCTATTCCACCAGTGCCCGGACAGCAGCCGGGCATTGTGCGGCAACCGGCAAAACCCTGCTGCCAGCCTTAGCATCCTCGGAACTAATGATGCGTACCTATACGGAAAAAGGATTCCTCTGGTGCCTGACGGAAAATGATATTTCACAATGTGAAGTCCTGCTGACCCGTGCATTACAAAAGGGGGCGAAAAGCGTATCACTGCTCACCTGCGATAATATCTACGGGCAGACCTTTTTCGACTGGTTCGCTTTTCAGGCTAAGGAACTGAATCTGGATGTCCACAGCACAGCGGTATACAACGAAAACAATATCCGGGAGAAGATGCTTCCGTTGCTTGGCGAAGAGACAGACTGCCTGATATGTATATCTTCCGGTAATCCTGCGACTGAGGAAATGAATGAAGTACGGATTTCCTATCCCGATACCCACCCTTTCCTTTTCTTTTCCGACGGGGCTTTCCTGATGGAGCCGGACAATACGTATGAAGGCATGGAGGGAATTGTCCAAACCCACGACCCCCAGTCAGGTTTTTCCATCGCATACGAAATCAAGTTCGGGAAAGCGCCGGAATATGGGAATGCACATTTTTATGATGCAGTCCTGTTAGCCGGATTGGGGATCCTGAAAGCAGATTTGTCGGGGAACACGGATATCAATTCCGCTATCCGGCAGCTTGTAGACGGAGACGAGGAAGAGATAAATAATTGTTCCGACGAAGGGGTAGCCCGTTTGATTGCCGCACTGGTTGCCGGCGAAAAACCGCATATGACCGGGGCAAGCGGTAAACTTCGTTTCGACCCGTCACTATATACCAATGTGATTCATTCTATCTACTGCCACTGGATAGTTTACCAGGGTCAGCACCTGATATTGGAATACAATACGTCAGACAGTAATAACCGTACAGCCGCCTCGGTTGCAAACTGGAACTGGCGGGTTACCCGGATGCAGCAATTTTCCGACAACTCCACTTATGCCTATCCGCTCAAAAAGGGACTTTATGCCATCATTGTCGCAGGATCATCTGGTTGGGAGAACTACCGCCATCAGGCGGATACGTATGCTTTCTACCAACTGCTGAAGGCAAACGGGCTGGACGACCGCCATATCCTATTGGTTGCAGAAGACGATATCGCCCGCAATCCAGCCAATCCGGAATTCGGAACCGTACGCATAACCAACGACGGGAAAAATCTATACAACGGGATAAGCATAGATTATCATCCTTCCGAGTTAAGCTGGGAAGGATTTGAAAGGATACTGACCGGAACGTCTTCCGGAATGCCTGTCGGTATGTTTGCTCCGGACAAAGAAGATAATCTGCTTATTTATTGGGCGGGACATGGCGTAAAAGAAGGTCCCCTATGGTTAGACAGAACAATTCCAAACGAGCAGGTAGCCGGGTTGTTCAGGAAGATGGCAGAGGAAAAACGTTTCCGGAAAGCACTGTTCATTATAGAAACCTGTTATTCCGGAAGGATTGGAGAGGCTTGCCGGAATATTCCGCATCTGCTTTGCATAACGGCTGCAAATACGGATGAAACATCGAAGGTAAAAAACTACAGTTACAGTTTAGGGACATGGTTGTCCAATAGCTTCACCGATGCCATTTTAGAAGAATTTGCATTCCGGCCGGATAAGGACCTGTATACTATCTACAGCACGATTTACAACCGGACGATGGGTTCCCATGTTTCCATTTATAATGCCGAACACTTCGATAACCTGTACACGGCATCTGCCGGTGAATTTCTATTTTTCTGATACATCAGGGGGGATACGCCTCATCTACTGCAACAATCATTTCCCGTACCAGTTGCTGTGTGGCATTATTGATGACCAAAGCCGATTTTGCCATCAGAGGCAGGGAGGTCAGGAGGTATTGCCTGAACACCCTGTCTCTTTTTATTTGTTTCCACTGCCCGGCTGTTGTCTCCGCATGTTTTCCGCCGGACAACCGGGCGGTGAATGCAAGCAGCCGGGTGATACGTTCTTCACGATAACGTTCACTCATATCCTGCACCACTGCCAGCCGTTCGTAGCAACCAAAGAGATGGGTCAGTATTTCCTTATCTATCCGTTGAATGGTCCCGGATTCGCGTACCATATCAAAAGCACTTGTTTTAAGGGATATATAATAGTAAAACCGGTGCAGGTTACAATACGTGTCCAGCGAATCTTCTTCTATCCTTTTTCCATAAAACAGTACACTGCCCAAGGCTTCCGACAAACGGATTTCCTGCAAATAATAAACTTCCATCTCTTTCAGTTCCTTCAAGTTGTCAACCAGTTCGCTCCGTATCATCTTCATGGCTTCCGTATCTTCTTGTTTTTCCATATAGCCATTTACCAGACTATCCCCGTAATAAGTGGCACCTAAACTTATAACCAGTACCGACATCTCCGTCAGGTAGTCGTTCCACCACTCGGCATGATTCGTGAAAACACCTGTAATCTTACCCAATAACTCTTTCATAAATATACATTTACCTCCTATTTGCCAACGTATTAATCCGGATAAAAATACCATACGTCATTTATATTCTCCAAATCGGTTTCCCCAAAGGGCAGATACATTGACCGAACGGTTCCTGTCTGTCCGGAACCGGGCAATTCGTAAATCGTTCCTGCATCGCCTCAATCATTTCTTTCCACTCTCAGGCATCTCCTTTCAACCTGTACCGGAAATGTATCCATCCGCATATTTAATTGGCATTTCCACTGCATGCTTTCCAACTTTGCACTTGTAAGCTTATAAAAATTAAACACGGCGATTTCCGAAAAGCCGAAGAAAGAGTAGGATTTAATTAGTATAATTATGATGAAGAAAGTTGATTTTTCAAAACCGCTACTTATCCAATCAGTAGCTTTCAAAGAAATTTACCTCCGTATGGTTGGCGAAGGCATTAGCAAACCTCTTAGTTCGGGTGCCGGTACTGTCAACTGCCAGACAACAATGGATGCAGCAGGCCAGTTCAAAGTACATCAAAGAAATGATGGCGCCGTGGCCTTCGAATCGATTCTTTACCCAGGTATTTACCTTCGCCTGGCTGGCAATGGCATCCGTTCATTTGCAGGAGCCGGAGCCGGTCTGGTAAACTGCCAGTTCGGTGCGGACGCATGGGAACACTTCAAATTGCATGAACAACCAGATGGTTCATACACGATTGAATCGGCTGCATTCCCGAATGTATACCTACGCATGGATGGCAACAATCCATCTAAAAAGACCGATAACTTTGGGAAAGTAAATTGCCAGTACGGCGCCGGCAGTTGCGAAAAATTCTATCTGGTTAATGTTCCGGATACAGGAAAGCTCCAGGACTTAATGGGTAAAATGTACATGTAGTATAATACATTGAAAGGTATCCGTTTCCTCACCGGGAGAGGAAGCGGACACCTTTCTTATCAAATATATATCTTATTTTTTAACTGGTACGGACATAATGCAAACGCAGTATCTCCTTATTATAGGACTTGCATTCTTTCAGTTCCCAGTTGGAGGAAACACTTATATCTTCGGAAAACAACCTGATGCCACTACCTGACATATATCCAAAAACATATAATATGATTTCATTTATAACCTTATGCTTAAACAAGTCTTTAAGCATAGATACGGATTTCGGAGTTACCTCCAGCAAACAATAGCCTTCCCGTGAATCGCATATGCTGGTAATATCACTGGCAGACATTTCCGGGGATATTATAAAATCCGCCCCTTCATACAAATCTGTTATCCCATAGGCATCCCGGTTTAATCCCCATTCTCTTAAACCTTCTTTATTTGATATATAACCATCCAGTGTGGTTAATGCCAATAATCGAACACATCCCATTTCCCGTGTATTTTTATCTAACAATTTAAGTTGCAATGAATGCAACCCCTTCTCCTTTTCTTTTATCCGCTTCAAAAATACATATATCTTTCAATATTAGAAATGAAATCAGGGAAATGAAGTATATTTTATGCCGGTTTAATTGTAAATATCCTTTCTTTCCAGCTTTACTATGGTACCAAATTTGGACAACTGTTCCATATCAATTCGTTTCGCATTACCCACAACCATATAAATAACAGGACGGCCGCTTATCTGCTTTTGATAGAACCCGGCTATATCCTGCATATTCATTTTATCTATATCTTCCAATAATTCTTCCACCGGGTCATATTCAAAACCGTTTATACGGAGGTTGGCTATCCGCCCTGACAGGTTGCGGAAAGAAGGATAATCATTATTGAACTGGTTGACAAGCGTCTGTTTTAAGGTCTCCATACGTTCCGGTTTCAAAGGCATTTCACGGATTAAGGAATCCAAGACACCCATAGCTTCCACAGTCTTATCTGCCTGAGTGGACAGCATGGCATCCAGACATCCTTCATATCCGGTATGGATTTTGGATGGTAGCTTGAAACGTGCGCTGGTACGATAAGCCAACGAACGGAATTCGCGGATTTCCTGAAAAAGAAGAGACGACATATCCCCTCCGAAATAAGCAGAGAACAAAGGCGCCACATGACGCGAATAAGAATCATCCACTTGATCGCCTTTCACATATCCGTAAACTACACTTTGTACAGCTGTAGGCATATTAAAAAAGAAAACAGTAGGTTTATCATACGTTTTCAATTTACGGGAATAAGGCAAAACAACAGGGATGTCTACGTCTTCCAGGGGGAAATTCTGCCAAAGAAGTTCCGACACCTTATCTGCAGGCAAAGTACCGCAATAATGTATGTCACAGGCCATTTTCCGTACTTTATGGAAGGTATCCAGCAAAGCCTTGCCTTTCATCTTTTTCAGTTGCCTGTAAGGGATTTTTTTCAAATAGAAAGACTGGTCGCCGAATTTGACTTTTTCCAATAAAGCATAGGCGATATTATCACTTGACTTGAAAAAAGACTTATGCGCGATCTCTGCTTCATCTACGACCGGTTTCATCTTCTTATTATCGGCTTTCACATGGCTGATAAATCCGGAGGCAAGCTCCAAGGTTTCCTCTATATGATTGTCGAAACCGACAATTTTCAGGATGAAATTATCGTGGGTAGCTTCAAATGTAACAGTGCTCCCTATTGCCTGTAAATGTGTACGGAACTGCTCGAATGTCAGGTTATCCGTACCCAGGTATTGCAAATAGACGGCAAGCGGTACAAGTGCCGGCTCTTCCAGATATCCAATCCGATAAGATACTTCTAATGAGAAAATATCGTTGACCGGATTAGGGGCAGCATAAAGCGTAACATTTGGAGTCAGGCGTATAGTCTGCACATCATTCTCAAAATCAAGACGACGGGGTTTCACTTCCTGTACGGGGATATCTTCCAGCTTCCTGGCATAATCCGAAACCGCCTCCATATGTTGCGGGACAACCGGGGCAAAATCGGGCTTTGGAAGTTCATCCTTTGGATACTTTCCGGTGCTTTTTGTCACACAGAGGTAGTTCTTGCTGAAATACTTCTTGGCCACACGCATCACATCTTCTTTGGTAATCGATTCGATTTCCGATATATATTTCACATACGTATCCCAATCTTTTCCTTGTGAAAACAAATCCATCAGTACCCGGGAACGGGAATCGATATCTTCCAGCGCCGAAAGGGTCATACGTTTCTGTTCCAGTTTCAGGCTGCTGAACAGCTCACCGTCAAAATCACCTTTCTTGACACGGTCTATCTCCTTCCAAATCATTTTTTCAGCAGACGAATACGACTGGATAATCGGCTTGGGCATCGCTGCCACAGCCAGAATCCCGGCATCATTCATACTCTGGTTCAAGGCCATGGCTCCTACCAGTTTACGGTCTACCATCAACTTATCCAGAAAACCTGTACCGTTGGCATTGTTCAGTAGGTTTACCGCTATATTAAGTGCAACCTGATCTTCATGATTGGCGGGAACCCCTCTGAATCCGAGAGCCAATCCCTTCATAAAAGGAATAGGAAATTTGACTTTCATCTTCTCTTTCCCATTGAACGGAGGCAGTGTAACTGTGGCCCTTTTAGGCATATCACCTGTACGAACACGTGAGAATGTCTTATCTATGATAGGTATCACTGATTCCGTATCAAAATCTCCACTTAATATCAATGCCATATTAGGAGCGACATAGTATTTTTCAAAGAACTTCTGCATTTCTTTCAGGCTCGGGTTCTTCAAATATTTCGTACTTCCGATAATAGGATATGCATAAGGATGGGGAGCAAAGTAACGGGATAATAAAGTATCCATTACCTGTCTTCCGATAAAATCTCCGTACATATTTTTTTCTTCATACACAGTCTCCAGCTCACTTTGGAACAAACGGAATACCGGATTCAACAAACGTTCGCTATTGATTTCCGCCCACTGTTCCATATACTGTGGAGAGAACGTATTGAAATAAACGGTTGCATCGTATGAAGTTGCGGCATTCAGTCCGGAACCGCCATATTGTGTAATCAAACGGTTAAACTCATTCGGTATGACATAATCGGCTGCACACACACTCAAGTCATTTATTATCTTCAGTAAATGCGCACGTTCTTTAGGGTTTTCAGTAATAGCCAAGGCATCATACTTATCCGAAATAAGGTCGAGAAGCGCTTTCTCCGATTCATAATCAATCGTTCCGATTTTATCTGTCCCCTTGAACATCATATGCTCGAAATAATGAGCAATCCCGGTATTCGGGCTATCTTTTGCACCCGCTTTTACAACAACTGCTCCAAAGACTTTTGGCTGGCTATGGTCTTCATTCAACCAAACAGTCAGTCCATTCTGAAGTTTATATTCTTTTACATGGAGAGCACTTATATTCTCTGCTTTTACCTGAGAGGTACCGGATGCCATCATCATCATTGATAATCTTAAATTTCAGTGATATTGTCACTATATTTAATAAATAGGATGACAAATATACGCTTTTAAAGCAGATTGTTTATTCTTAGATGATTTAAATTAAACAAAACCTGGCTATATTTGCCACCTCAATAAGCAATTTTTCAGGAAATGAATAACAAACCGGTTTTAGAAAGAAATATGGATAACTGTATTTTCAGAAGCTATTATTACCTGAAGGAAGAGTTGGCTACTTTTTGCAGGAAGGAAGGGCTGCAAACAACAGGAAGTAAAACAGAACTGGCCGAAAGGATAGCCACTTATCTCGAAACAGGCCAAAAAACAAGAATCTCCTATAAGTCCCACAAGCAACCAAGCCCTATTATCCACATCACCAAAGAAACAGAAATAGAACGGGATTTTGTATGTTCCGAAAAACACCGGAGCTTTTTCAAACAGATTATAGGCAAAAACTTTTCATTTAATGTCCCTTTCCAAAAATGGCTGAAAAGCAATGCTGGAAAGACTTACCAGGATGCCATCGAAGCATACCACCAAATTCAGGAAGAAAAGAAAAAAGGAAAAACAACCATCGGGCAACAATTTGAATACAACACCTATATAAGAGATTTCTTTGCCGATAATCCAGACAAGTCCTTACAGGATGCCATTAAATGCTGGCAGTATAAAAAAGGACAGCAAGGAAATAACCGATATGAAAAAGCAGATTCAGATATACTAAAAACGTCCGAGGCTGTTCTATCCCCGGACGTTCCGCCTTAACCATGAACTAACAGGACCTTTTCCTTTTGTCCTGAAAAACACACATCGTAAGTAAAAGTATAGATTTTAATATCTAATTCATCTTGCAAAATATCATCATCTATACTAAAAAAACAGTTAAAGTTAAGATTATTCAAAAACCAATTCTTCCATACTTTAAAACCATGTAAATCGATTGTATTACACTGCAAACGTATACAATCCGGATTTAATCCCAAATGGCTTTTTAGCTGTAACGTATAAAAACGGTTTCGAAATACATAAACCACAGTTCCAAAACATACTTTTGCTATTTCTCCGTTACGATTTCGAACTGCAATCCGGGCAGAGCCCTTTCAATACGTAATTGATAGTTGTAAGAGTAAAGCCCTTCGGCATATCCATTACCGGGGCAGGCATATTTTCTAAACAAAAGGTTCTGTTACAGTTCTCGCAATAAAAGTGGGCATGCAAATCCTCTACGGCACAAGTGCAATTGTTCTCACACACCGCATATTTCAAAGACTTTGTACCATCGTCTATACTATGTATCAAATGGTGGGAAAGGAATAAAGTTATTGTGCGGAACAACGTAGACTTATCCACCGTATCCAGCACGTTCTCCAAATCCAGCAACGATACGGGACGGTTCACCTGCATCATTGCCCGCAGTACCAATATCCGTATTGCCGTAGGATGTATTTCCCTTTTGGCAAGCATTTCCAGACAGGTTTGTTCTTCCATAGATTTCTTATTTTATCATTTTCTGTATCCGTACGGCATTCAATATGGCAATAAGCGCAACACCTACATCGGCAAAGACTGCTTCCCATAAGGTTGCCATACCACCGGCTCCTAATATCATGACAAGCAGTTTCACACCAAAAGCCAATGATACGTTTTGCCAGATAATCCGGCGTGTCAGTCTCCCTACTTTGATGGCTGTCGCCACTTTGGACGGCTGGTCGGTTTGTATAACGACATCCGCCGTTTCAATTGCCGCATCGCTGCCAAGTCCACCCATTGCAATCCCTACATTGCTTAAAGCCAATACCGGAGCATCATTTATACCATCTCCAACAAAAGCGATCCGGTTGCTTTCGTCCCGGCGCAAAGCTTCTATATGCTCAACCTTTCCGTCGGGAAGCAAATCGCCATAGGCTTTTGTTATACCCAGCTTTTTGGCAAAACTACTAACAATACTCTGTTTATCCCCCGATAATATCTGAATGTTTTTAATATTTAATAGTTTCAGGTTCTCGATGGCAGTACAGGCATCCTCTTTCAGGGAATCTGAGAGTAAAAGGTATCCGGCATATTCCTCCCCAACCGCACAAACCACAATTGTTTCGGTAATAGACGCAAGCTCTTCGGGATATGCGATACCATATTTTGATAACAGTCTGAGATTTCCTGCCAAGACCCTCACTCCTTCTATCTTTGCCTCCAGACCGCAACCGGCAATTTCCGATATATCGGTTGTCCGGACAAGTCCTACCCCAAGCTTTTCCGCATAACCTACCACAGCTTTAGCTATCGGATGGGTACTCCCCTGTTCCACAGAAGCGACCAGGCGTGTCAGTTCTTCTTCAGGAACACGGATAGATATACAGGATTGAACTTCAAAGACTCCTTTGGTCAATGTACCAGTCTTATCAAACACAATCGTATTGATTTGGGTAATAGCATCCAGATAATTACCACCTTTAAACAAAATACCTAACCGGGATGCCGCACCTATCCCTCCGAAATATCCTAACGGAATACTTACCACCAATGCACACGGGCACGAAATCACAAGAAAAATCAAAGCCCTGTACAACCAATCATTAAATGTAAATGCAAACAACGGATTTACCAGCGAATAGACAAACGGGACACACACGATTAAGGCAGCCAACCCGATAACAACCGGTGTATAAATACGGGCAAACTTACGGATAAACAACTCAGCCGGCGCCTTACGTTCCGAAGTGTCCTGCACCAGTTCCAGAATACGTGCCAACGTACTTTTGTCGAAAGGCTTGGTTACTTTTATCCGGATTACCTTATCCGTTATAATCATTCCGGCAAGTACATCCCCGTCTTTTCTGATATGCCGCGGAACACTCTCCCCTGTCAGTGCCGAAGTATTAAATGCAGCGACTTCACTCAGCATCGTACCATCCAAAGGAATCCGTTCGCCTGCTTTAATTTCGATAACTTCTCCTACCCGGACATCCCGGGGATTCACCACTACAAGATTACTATCTCTCACCACCGCAGCCTTCTCCGGCCTCACATCCAGCAAGGCACTGATATTACGTTTGGCCCTGTCCACTGCCTTATCCTGAAACATTTCCCCTACTGCATAAAACAGCATCACAGCCACCCCTTCCGGATATTCTCCGATATAAAATGCTCCGATGGTAGCGACAGACATAAGCGTAAACTCACTGAAATAATCTTTGCGAGCCATACTCCCAAACGCTTCTTTTATGACAGGAAGACCTACCGGAAGATAAGCCAGCAGATACCAAACAAAAGCCACATAATCACCTTGGAAAAAGGCAACTTCTGTGGCATTCAGTATAATTCCGGCAATCAGCATGACTGCCGACAATACGATTCTCCAATATTCACTGAACAGGCTTGCTTCCTCCCGGCTCTCATTTACCTGCACATTTTTCATCGCGCAACATTTGCAACCTGTTGTCTTTTCCATATCCATATCTCTTTGTTATTATTTCTAATGCAAAGATAGCCGGACTGGAATGCAACCCGGTTGCAAAGTGTACCCGGCGAATCCTTATTTCTTCAACAACGGAAGATATTTACCATACCCCTCCGCTTCCATTTTCTCTTTGGGGACAAACCGGAGCGAAGCACTGTTGATGCAATAACGCAGCCCGCCTTTATCTACAGGACCATCTTCAAACAAGTGCCCCAGATGGGCATCCCCGGTTTTACTGCGGACTTCCGTACGAACCATGCCATGCGATGTATCCGTATTTTCTTCTATCAGGCTCTTATCTATCGGTTTGGAAAAACTGGGCCAACCGCAACCGGATTCAAATTTATCCGTAGAAATAAATAACGGCTCGCCGGTGGTTATATCCACATAGATACCTTCCCTGAATTCATCCCAGTATTCGTTTTGGAAAGGACGCTCGGTAGCGCTTTTCTGGGTTACGGCATATTGTTCGTCCGTAAGGGTACGGCGAAGAGTTGCGTCATCCGGCTTCTGATAGACCGTTTCAGCATTCGCCTTTTTTGCCAGTTCAAACAATCCCGGATGAATATGGCAATAACCGCCGGGATTCTTATCCAGATAATCCTGATGGTAATCTTCAGCCGGATAGAAATTAACCAGAGGCTTCACTTCCACAGCCAGAGGTTTATCATAATTTTTGGCAAGTTCGCGTAGAGCCGTTTCAATAACCGGCAGGTCTGCTTTATCGGTATAATAAATGCCGGTACGATATTGCGTACCCATATCGCCTCCCTGGCGGTTCAGGCTGGTAGGGTCAATCGTTTTAAAGAACAAATCCAACAATAGAGACAGTTTAACGACTTCGGGATCGTATACGACTTTCACCGTTTCAGCAAAACCTGTCGTATCCGTACATACCTGTTTATAGGTAGGATTTTCGATATGGCCGTTTGCATAACCTACTTTTGTTTGTTCCACTCCTCTCACCAGCTTCAGGAAATGTTCCGTTCCCCAAAAACAACCGCCGGCAAGATATATTTCATTCATCTTTTCCATTTTACTTTCCTTTCTTTGTTTTGTTTTTTCCTTTGCCTGCATATGACAGGCAGCCATGCAGCATGCCAATCCTATTATTAATACCACTATTTTTTTCATCGACCAACAAAATTAACCTATTCCAATAGTTATACAACAGAAATGAAGACTGAAAAAAACATATATCTCCATTAAAAAATCCAATAGTTTATTCGAGCGGCAATAGTTACTATCCGGATTTACCTTTTATAAATAGTTACTTAAAACTGTCATCAATGCGGAAATATCTATTGGCTTGGCAAGATGATAATTCATTCCCGACTCCAAAGCATTAACAACATCTTCGGAAAAGGCATTTGCCGTCATGGCAATGATTGGCAAAGTCTTGCTATCTTTCCGGCCGAGAGCACGTATCCGCTGTGTAGCCTCGTAACCATTCATTACCGGCATCTGAATATCCATCAAAACCATTTGGTAATACCCTTCCGGCGACAATGATACCATTTCGACCGCTTCCTGACCGTTGGCCGCCGTTTCGATATCGACTCCCGTAGAACCGATAATTTCCACTGCAATCTCGCGATTCAGTTCATTATCTTCAACCAGCAATATCCGTTTACCGGAGAAATCTGCATCAGCCAGTTTGAATAAACTGGCTGGTTCCTGCTCGCCTTCCCCGTCAATAAGGCGTTTTAAAGTCTGAAGTAATTTTGATTTATAGATAGGCTTGATAATGAAGCCATTTGCTTTCACCTCTCTTGCCGCAGCCTCATATTCCTCTATATCATACGCCGAAAGGATAACAACAGGTACTTCTGTTCCTACAATGTCCCGGATTTGCCGGGTCGTTTCCATCCCATCCATTTCCGGCATCATCAAATCCATAATCACGGCAAAATAGCCTTTGTTCTCCTGATAGCGTTGGCGGACTAAAGAAACGGCTTCGCTACCGGAACATACCCAGTCACATTCCAAGCCGATCTCGAGCAAACAGTTGCAAGTGCTCTGGCAAGCAACCTCGTCATCATCCACCACTAAGACCCGAAGCCCGTCAACTCCTATCTTTTCATCCGATACCTTCGGCAGATAACGCATCGGCAAATCGATTGTAAAACGTGAGCCTTTTCCGTATTCGCTTTGAACCTTAATACTCCCGCCCATCATCTCCACAATTTTATGGCTGATTGTCATGCCAAGCCCGGTTCCCTGTATATTACGAATTTCCCTGTCGCTTGCCCGCTCAAATGGTAAAAATATCTTATCCAGAAATTCAGGGCTCATACCCCTTCCATTATCTTCAAAGACAAATATATAATGTGCTACCCCATCCTTTGTATCTCTTTCTTCGATATCTATTTTGATCATACCATTTTCCGGGGTATACTTAACGGCATTGGCAAGAATATTCATCAAAACCTGCTTGATCCGCTGCGTATCTCCTATCACATTCTCATGTTGCAAATTCAAAATACGAACATCCAAAGTATGCTGCTTGCTGCTGATTTCAGGCTGCATCATGGAAACAAGCTCCTGCAGGAGTTCTCCTATATTAAATTCCTCATCAATAAGAGTCAGTTTGCCACTCTCGATTTTCGACATATCCAGTACCTCATTAATCAAACTAAGTAATAGCTTGGAAGCACTACTGATTTTCTCCATGCAATCGCTCACCTTTTCCCGTTCATCCACATGGGCACGGGCTATTGCCGTCATCCCCATAATTGCATTCATGGGAGTACGGATATCATGGCTCATGCGGGCAAGGAAATCGGATTTTGCCTGGTTCGCCTTTTCTGCCGATTCGAGAGCTTCTTTCAGTTTCCGGGATTGTTCTTCCAGTTTTTTCTGTAACTCACGCTGTTCGGTAATATCTGTTACATCTATATATACAATCAGGTAAACCGGATCATTCCCTTCCCAACCTACACATTCGCCATTTAACTGTATCCAGGCATCATTACCCTTTTTGTCTTTTGACTGCACAGTAAAATGCACCGGCTTGCCTTCACGCATAAGCGGAATATGTTCGTTCAGTACGATTTTGCTTTTTTCATCCAACCGCGAAAAAGGAGAGAAAGAAGCGAATTCCTCCCTATCGGCACCGGCAAAATTCATATACTTTTCATTCGCTTCTATCAAAGTGAAGCTATCATCCTGCAAAAGCCTGTGCTTGGCAATAAAACCGGGCAGATTCTCATAAGCAATCGTCTGTTCAAGTTGAACCTGCATAAGTTCTTCCACATCGGTCATCACAGTATAGGCAACGGGGATGCCATCCTGAAGCTGATCGGTAAAAGTTGCAGAAATCTTTATCCATCTCTCCCCGCCTTTCACCGGCAGCCGAAGAACTATTTCATACCCGTTCAAATTCTTTTCTACAGCTTCATACACCTTTTGCCCCAAAGTATTCCATGCCATTTCATGTCCGGCAAAATACAAATCGCACCGGTTATGGTAAAGGGCTTCATACTCTTCTTTGGAATAACCGGTCAACTTGTAATAGGAATCATTCGCCCATAAAAGGGTAAAATACTCATCCAATAAATGTTTGCTGACACTGACTCCCGTCATATTCATCAGCATATTATACTCAATATTTGTCCTGGGCTTATCCATTCTATTTCATATATCTCGTCTATTAATCATATCCCGTATTTTTCCGGCGGCAACTATTTAGCAATATCCGGTTTCATCTTTTTTATCAACACACACACTTCATCATACGTTGCCTGAAGCTTCGGTAAAGCCTGCGATAAGCATGTTGTTTCCCCTCTCCTCAATTGTTCAACCATAGGAGTAAGAATTTCAGACAGGCTGTTTATGCCCAGATTAGCAGTCAGGCCTTTCATATTATGAGCATAGAGAAATGCGTCCTTCAGTTTATCTTCAGCAATACTACTTTCAAGTAATGCCAGGCTTTTATCATCAAGAAATTTTAAAAGGAAGCGCATATACATTTTTTCATTATTCAAAAAACGCCCAAGAGCCGAATCAACATCAACTCCCATCGCTTCTAATTCTGCTTTGTAATTACTATCCATGTTTTTGCTATTAAATCCCAGCGCTGAATAAAGTTTATCGCAAAATCTCTGAAAACTTTGTATAATAATCAGTGGGTGACGAACAAAAGTAGTAAATAAACAACCAAAGTGTCATCCATTTTTCATGAAATTTAAGCAATTCGGAAAGATTGATACAAACGGCATGGTTTTATTTTTGTTTACCTCCCATCCCGAGCGGTTTGCCTACCTTATCAGGATGAGGCTCCGATAACTATCAAGTTTTATAATCCGAGGTTTAATTTATGCCTACTGTTTTCAGGTATAACCGGTGCCCGGCATACCAGAAATTTAGTACCGGTAGTAATTTCAATTAGTAGCGGTAGTAATTCAAATTAGTAGCGATAGTAATATTTTTTAACACCCGTACCATTTTACCCAGGAATAGTGACAGACGTACACTCTTTAACTTTTAGAATACCTAATTCGAGGTATTGCCCCACTTTTTGCCTGCCTGTACCTTTGCACCGAATAAAATAGCAATGAAAAGAAAAAGTATTGTATATCTGTTAATATCGCTCTTACTTGTCAATATCCAAACCATTCTTGCACAGAATACGTGCACGTTGAGTGGTGATGTACGAGATGCAAAAACGAAGGAACTTTTAGAGTTTGCCAATGTACGGCTTATGAAGGACGGGCATATGGTTTACGGAACGATTACCGATGCCAAAGGCCATTTTCAGATGACACAGATTACCCCGGATACCTACAAGTTGATAATCTCTTTTCTTGGATATGACGATAAAGAGCAAACCATAGACTTGCACACAAACAGCCGGCTCGATATCCTGCTCCGCTCTTCCGCCACTTCACTGAATGAAGTGATTGTCACCGCTTCCGAATCCAAAGAAGCCACCAGTTCATCCAAGATAGACCGCAATGCGATGAAGCATCTGCAACCCAGCAGCTTCAGCGACCTGATGGAATTGGTTCCGGGCGGGAAATCCGTAGACCCGACAATGGGTGCGCCCAACCTGATACGCCTGCGTGAAGCCGGTTCCACCAGCGAAGATATTTCATCCCTCGGCGTCAGCTTTGTGGTAGACGGCGTTACACAAAACAATGACGCAAACCTGCAATACATTCCCGGTACGACCAAAGGCGTGGGAAAAAGCAGTGTATCCAAAGGCGTGGATATGCGTACCCTCCCTACCGATAATATAGAGAGCGTGGAAATCGTACGCGGTATCCCTTCGGTTGCTTATGGGAATATCACCGGAGGAACGGTTATTATCCAGCGCAAAAGCAGCGAAAGCCCGTTTTCCGCCCGCTTCAAGGCAGACCAGACCAGCATGTTGTTTTCTGCCGGAAAAGGCTTCCGTCTGGATGATAACGGACAGCATATCCTGAATGCGGATATCAGCTATCTCGACTCCAAAATAGACCCGCGCGACAATTCGCAAAACTATAAACGTATGACCGGCTCCCTGCGTTGGGATAACCGCTACCAATGGGATGACAAGTTCATCCGCTGGAACGTCAGCGCCGATTATACCGGTTCTCTGGATGCAACCAAGCGCGACAAGGACGCAACAGCCAAAGAAGATGCCTTCAAAGCCTCTTACCATAGTGCATCGCTTGCGGGAAAATGGAAGCTGACCTTCCCCTCCCATTCCGCCATACGTGAAGTGAATGCCGGGGCTTCCCTCCGTCGACAGTGGGACCGCATGGAAGAAACACGCTCGGTGGTACTGAGCCGCCCGACCGCAATTCCAATCAGTATGGAACAGGGAGACACCGACGGTATCTATCTCCCTTTCAGCTATATCGGTAATATGGTGGTAGATGGAAAACCGTTCTATGCCAACCTGTATGCCAATGCCCGGTTCCGCTTCCGCCACGATGATTTTTCGCACGACCTGCAAGCCGGATTGGAATGGGACTACCAGAAGAATTTCGGCGAGGGGCAGCTATACGACCCGTACCGCCCGCTAAACTACAGCACGACCGTTCGCCCGCGCAGCTATAAAGATATACCAGCCATGCAGCCGCTTGCTTTATATGCGGAAGAAACAGTAAAGTTCCCGCTGAAACGGTATCGTTTCAGCATCACGGCAGGTGTACGCCTGCAAACCTTATTAGGTTTATCACAGGCTTATTCATTACAAGGAAAGGTATATGCAGACCCCCGTTTGAATATCCAGTGGAAACTGCCCGAATCTAAAGACTGGAGCATCCTATTCTCCGGCGGTTGGGGATTGCTTTCGAGGATGCCTACTTCGGCACAGCTTTTCCCGGATGCCAAGTATATCGACATCACGGAACTGAATTATTATTCTACCAATCCGGATTTCCGACGTATCCATTTGATGACCCACAAATGGGACAACACCAACTACCGGTTGGAAGCTGCGCGCAATATGAAATGGGAAGTGCGCTTCGATGTCTCCTACAAAGAGAACAGGCTGGCTGTAACTTATTTTCGCGAACGGATGAACAATGCCTTCCGCGACATTACCTACTATAAGGTATTACCCTATAGAAAATATGACGCCACTTCCATCGACCCGTCCAAGCTGAACGGTCCTCCCGAACTCTCCCAGCTCGCATGGACACAGGAAACTTTACTGGATGCTTACAGCATGGCCGGCAACGGAACGAAAGTCAATAAGGAAGGTATCGAATTTCAGTTCAGTTCCAAACGTATCGACCTGCTGAAAACCCGTATTACCATCAACGGGGCATGGTTCAAGACTTTATACAGCAATAATATGCCGACCTACAGTTCCGAGCCTATCATCCTGAACAATAAACAATACAGCTATGTAGGCTTGTATGATTGGGAAGACGGAACCGAGTACCAGTCTTTCCGTACGAACTTTATGTTCGATACCTATCTGCAACGTTTGGGACTGACGCTTTCCACCTCGGCACAATGTACCTGGCTGACCAGTACGCGGAACCTGTGGAACAACGGAACGCCGGTCAGCTATATCGACGCCACCGGCGCCGAACATCCGTTCCTCGAATCCGACAAGGAAGATGCTTATTTGCAACATCTCGTGAAACGTTATGCCGCCGATTATTTCAATGTGGTTACCGTACCGTTTGCTATGGATATCAACCTGAAAGCGACTAAGGACATCGGCAAACATATCAACCTCGCGTTGTTCGTAAACCGCCTGCTGAGTGTTTATCCGGATTACCGGCGGGGCGAACAGTTGATACGGCGCTCCTCCACTCCTTATTTCGGGATGGAATTGAATCTGAAGTTTTAAAGGAATGCTCCAGAGCGTTCAAAGTATATATAGTAATATAAACCAAATAATTAAGTCAAACAATGAAAATGAAGTATTTATCACTCGCCATCCTGCTTACGGCCGGAATCGGACTGGGCGCATGCAGCGACGACCGTATTGCCACCTCGTCCATTACTCCCGGCCTGTCTGTGTCGAACCAGATTGAAGGGCTGGCTATCACAAGCGGAGAATATACATTTAAAGAAGTCAACACCGGGACGGAAACCAAAGTCTCTTACGGTTCATTGCCTTTCGAACTGAACGACGGGCTCTATAACGTTACCTTTATCGGAAAGGGTAAGTATGCCTACAATGCGGAAAATGTAGAAGTGAATATCCAAGGTACACAGCAAAACGTACAGGTAAGCGGCGGAAGCTGTAACCTGAGCATTCCGGTCTATGTACAAAACAGCGGAGCGGACTTTGTGATTGCCGAGATTTTCGGGATAGGAACCCTCACACCGGAAAATAAACAGTACAATGGCGACCAGTACATCCGCATCTACAATAACTCGGACAAGACGTTATACGCAGACGGGCTGGCACTGCTGGAATCAAAATTCATGACTACCAGCAAATACAACTATACACCGGACATTATGAATGAGGCTTTCGCCGTACAGGTGGTAGCCGTTGTTCCCGGAAACGGACAAGAACATCCCGTAGAACCCGGCCAATCCATCATCCTCTGCGATAATGCCATGAACCATAAGGAAGCCAATCCTAATTCCATCGACCTGAGCAAAGCGGATTTCGAATGGTACACCCAATCCACAAGCAGCAGCAACCCGGACATGGATAACCCGGATGTTCCGAACCTGGAGATGTATTACAATTATACCAAAAGTATCTGGCTGTTGGCAAAGAAAGGGAATCGCGCCTATGCTATCGGACGTATTCCTTCTTCCGTAGGCAAGGATAACTACATAAAAGACTATGTCTATAAATATACCTACATGATTAATGAAGGGCTGAGCAGCAAGGAACAAACCTGTTACCAGTTCCCGAACGAATGGATTATCGATGCGGTAAACATCGGCCCGGTGAACAGTTACGTATGGAATATTACCGCCCCCGTACTCGACATGGGACACACCTATTTCGGTGAAACGGATGCTACTACTGAAAATGCAGGAAAAAGCATTGTCCGTAAAGTAGCCTATAAAGACGGCGACCGCGAAGTATTGCAGGATACGAACAATTCCTCTATCGACTTCACCCCTTCCACTTCACCTTCAATCAAATAAGATTAAAGCAACGATATGAGACGCATTTCCTTTGTATTGTCCCTGCTCGGTTGTTCCCTCTTTCTGCCTGCTTACGGGCAGGAAAAGGCTCCCCTGCCGGTAAGGGACAAAGTAAAAACGATACTTTCCCCCTCCACCCTGTTTCAGGGTAAGGTATGGGACAATCCGGCACTGTATAACTACTACAGCAGCCAGTCCGTCACAGACCTGAACCTGGGCGGACGGTATACGGACAGAGGGAATGCTTCGCTGGTGCAAAACGGGAATAAGGATTTGCTGTGGAATGCCCGTGTCAACTCCTTCATCCGCCTGAACGAAAAAGAATCGGTGTTCGGTTCCGCCTCCTACGAAAACAAGCATACCAAGGACATCCGTTGGAATGAAAATGACGATTTCGATTTGCTTTATCCGTATGTCACCGGAGATTCTATCGGCGGTTTCATGCAGAAAGAGACGTATAGGTTTGAAGGAGGATACGCACGCGAAACAGGCGAATGGAGCCTGGGGGGTAAAATAGGTTACCGTGTCGTTTCAAGTTACCGCGACCAAGACCCGCGTCCGCGCAATATCGTCTCCGACCTGAATATCTCTGCCGGGGCGGCACGGCACATCGGCTCTTACCGGCTTGGCATACGTGTGGATTTCCAGACATACAAACAGAGCAGTAAAATCAGTTTCCTTGCCGACAAAGGTTCGACCCCGGTCTACCAGATGTTAGGTTTCGGGATGCACTACGTCCGCTTTGCCGGTTCCCAAACTTCTTCCCAATACAAGATTACCCGTTGGGGAGGCAGTATCGACCTGCTGCCGGAAGATGGCAGGAACGGCTGGTCGGCAACGTTGTCGGCAAACAGCCTCCGGTTGGTGAAAGAGCTGACAAGCCTCTATTACCTGCCGCTTGTGAAGGCCCAGGAATATAACCTCTCTGCCGAAACAGCTTACCAAACAGCGTATGACGAGGGCAAGAAAGCAGGCATACGGCTGACCGCAGATTACACCAGCCGCAAGGGGACGGAAAACCTCTTCGGGGATGCAACAGGCAACAGCTATCCGGTAATCGGAAAAACGCCAGGCTTCAAACTGCAACAGGCAAAAGTCCTCCTTTCCGCTTTCATGGAACGCCCTGCCGACGCTTCACATGCCTGGGGATGGAGCCTGCAACCGGAAACGGGCTTTTATAACATCGATGCCAACTATGAAACGGCTAAACGTTCTTTCCGGACAACCACCTGGCAGGCGAACCTGCAAGGACAGTTGCAAAGGGCTTTCAAGCGGACTTTCTGGACGGCATCCGTAACAGGCGGCTATGCTGCAAACCTGAGTAACCGCGCGGAACTGACGGGTATGGATACGAAAGCATCCTCCTCACAGGCAGTAATGCACAACATCGCTTACCTGAGCGACAACTACTGGAATGCCGGCGCATCCCTGCGCGCCGACTACCAGCTGAACCAAGCGTACGATTTGTACCTGCAAGCCGGATGGCAAACGCAGCAATACAAAGCGTGCGGTAATACACAGCAGGGAACTGTATCAATAGGATTTATTTTTTAATTATAAACTTTATAAAAAGAGAGAAACGATGAAAACAAAGCAGATACTTATCGCCGCATTGGTCCTATTTGCATGTACAGCAACTTCATGCAACGGAAACAAAAGCAGTAACGGACAAAGCAATGCTCAGACTTCGGAAAAACAGGAAGTTTCTACGGCTTTAACTATCGACGAACTTCTTACGGATGCGGACAATCTTGCCAATAAAAGCGTAACTATCGAGGGAGTATGTACCCATATCTGTAAACATGGCGCTACAAAAATATTCCTGATGGGCAGCGACGATACCAAAACAATCCGTGTAGAAGCGGGTCCGCTCGGTTCATTCGACACCCAGTGTGTAAATTCGATGGTAAAAGTAAACGGTACCCTGAAAGAACAGCGTATCGACGAAGCCTACCTGCAAAACTGGGAAGCGCAACTGAAAGCGAAAGCGGCCAAGACCCACGGCAACGGTGAAGCCGGATGCGACTCTGAAAAGAAAGCACGTGGTGAAACCGCCAACACGCCGGAAGCACGTATCGCCGATTTCCGCGCAAAGATAGAAAAACGCAAAGCGGATACCGGAAAAGATTACCTCTCATTCTATTTTGTAGAAGCAGCATCCTATGAAATTCAGTAATAAGGGAGCAAAATTCAGAAAGGTGTGCCGGTTGATACACCGGGACCTTTCTTTCTTCTTTGCCGGGATGATAGTCATTTACGCTTTGTCGGGGTTGTTTATGAACCATCGCAACGATATCAACCCGAATTTCTCCATTCACAGGAAAGAATACAAAATAAACGAGGCGCTGCCGGGCAAAGAAAAGATGGACAAGCAGACCGTACTCCGCCTGCTCAAACCGCTGGGCGAAGTCAAGAACTTCACCCAATTCTATTTTCCAGCTTCCACGCAGATGAAAGTATTCCTGAAAGGAGGTTCGAGCCTGATTGTGGACACCGCCACCGGACAAGCCTTATACGAGTCCGTCAAACGCCGTCCGCTGATATCCCCGATGGTGAAGCTGCACTTCAACCCCGGCGGCTGGTGGACCTGGTTTGCCGATATCTTTGCTGTCGCCCTCATCCTGATTACCCTGACCGGGATATGGATGGTGAAAGGCTCGAAAGGGCTTTGGGGACGCGGCGGTATCGAACTTGCCATCGGCATACTTATTCCAATCCTTTTTTTAATCCTTTAAAACGGACTGTATAAATGAGCGCAATCATAGAGTGTAAAAATCTGACACATTATTACGGCAAACGGAAAATATACGAGAACCTGAGCTTTGAAGTTCCCCGGGGACGTATCCTCGGTTTGCTGGGAAAAAACGGTACGGGGAAAACAACGACCATTAATATATTAAGCGGTTACCTGCAACCCCGTTCGGGCGAATGCCGCATATTCGGCGAGAATATCCAGACGATGGAACCATCGCTACGGCGCAATATCGGTTTGCTGCTGGAAGGGCATGTGCAATACCAGTTCATGAATATTACCCAAATCGAAAAGTTCTACGCCTCTTTCTATCCCGGACAGTGGCAGAAAGAGGCTTATTATGATTTGATGAACAAGCTGAAAGTAGCTCCGGGACAAATGATCTCCCGCATGTCGAACGGACAGCGCTCGCAGGTGGCACTGGGGCTTATCCTGGCACAAAATCCGGAGCTGCTGGTATTGGACGACTTTTCTTTGGGGCTCGACCCGGGCTACCGACGCCTCTTCTCCGACTACCTGCGCGATTATGCCCGCTCGGAAAACAAAACGGTATTTCTGACCTCCCACATCATCCAGGATATGGAACGGCTGATTGACGACTGCATCATTATGGATTACGGACGTATCCTGACCCAGCAGCCTATCCATGAACTGATGGAAAACCTCCGCCGTTATACCTGTACCGTACCGGAGGAGTATGAACCCCGGTTGCCGGAAACGTTTTATCACCCGTCCGTGCTACGCAATACATTGGAGACTTACTCTTTCCTCCCTCCTGCCGAAGTGGAAAAGTGCTGGAAAGAACTACAGGTTCCGTTTACAGGGCTGAAAGGTGAACAGGTCGGACTCGAAGATGCCTTTATCGGGCTGACGGGCAAATACTAATTACTGCTTACTAATAAAACGAAAAATGATTAAAGCTATCTTCTATAAAGAATGGATAAAGACTCGCTGGTATTTCCTGCTTGCTCTGGTGGTCACTACCGGAATGGCGGGCTATACGATGCTGCGACTGAACCGTACCATCACCCTGAAAGGCGCCGGACATATCTGGGAGGTGATGGTGACGCGCGATGCTATCTTCATCGACTTGCTACAATACGTCCCCTTGCTTGCCGGTATCCTGCTGGCGGTGGTACAGTTCGTACCCGAAATGCAACGCAAATGCCTTAAACTCACGTTGCACCTTCCCTGCTCACAGCAGAAAATGATATTCTCTATGCTTGCATTCGGGCTTATCCTGTTGCTCGTATGCTTTGCGGCCAATTTCATCGTGATGGGGCTCTATCTCCCGCAGATATTTGCTTCGCAGCTTGTACGGCACATCCTTCTATCGGCTGTTCCCTGGTATCTTGCCGGTATTGCCGGCTATATGTTGATAGCATGGACTTGCCTGGAACCGACCTGGAAGCGGCGGATACTGAACCTGGTTGTCTCGGCGATTGTTTTCCGTGTTTACTTCCTGGCTCCGACACCGGAATCTTACAATGGCTTCCTGCCGTGGCTGACGCTTTATACGTTGCTGACGGCTGTCTTGTCGTGGATTTCCGTCACCCGTTTCAAAGCCGGAAAACAAGATTAATAATTTGATTATAAAACGAAAAAGCTATGATTCGATTCAGTAAGATATTTCTTTATAGTACCCTGCTTATCCTGTTGGTATGGCAACTGCCCTGGTGCTATGCTTTCCTTACGGCAAAACCGGCAACTGCGCCTTTTATATTATACAGTCCCATCATCGACGACTTTATCGTTACCCAAAAGAAAGGGGATAAAAATGTGGTTCGCTTCGACCTGAAAGACCGTGAATATACACAGAAGGATGTGGATAGCCTGCTTCCTACTTTCTTTATGCGCCAACTGGTTGCCGACGAACGTTTCCCGGATACCTTGCTGGGCGTTCCTGTCAGCCCGAAGGAGGTACAGCATGCTTCGTTCACGTTCCGCAGCACGCCTTCTACGGTTAATGTCCCGCAAACGGGGATTTATTTTCTGTTGGAATCCATGTCTAAACGTGTGGATCTGGAAATGCCGGACGATGCTTTCCGGTTTACGAAAAACGGTATCGAGTTTATTAATATGAATACTAATACGGTAGATACGGAAAAAAGCACCTTGTTTACGGATATGCTGAACAAGAAAGGGTTTGCTTTTCCCGCCCTTCGTGCATCGGGTAATCCTACTACCCGCAAGGAGTATGATGAAG
This sequence comes from uncultured Parabacteroides sp., assembly GCA_900541965.1. Classification (GTDB taxonomy): domain Bacteria; phylum Bacteroidota; class Bacteroidia; order Bacteroidales; family Tannerellaceae; genus Parabacteroides. The sequence continues at coordinate 43,687 of UQLN01000015.1, forward strand.
GCTATCTGGTACTGGATGCCAACCGCCGTCTGTTCCATTTAAAACAGACACAGGGACGTCCGTATGTAAAAGCCATCGACCTGCCGGAAGGGGTTGTTGCGGACTGGGTATTTATAACCGAGTTCAGGAACCGGAAGACACTGGGGTTCCTTTGCGATACGGAACACCGTTTTTATGTTATCGAACGCGATGGTACCATAGTGAAAGCGGCTATCCCCGGATTTGACCCGGCGAAAGACGGGATTACTATCTTCGGAAACCTTTTCGACTGGACGGTAAAAGTCAGCAAAGAGAAGGAGGATCATTTCTATGCCTTGCGTGCTTCAGACTATTCCTTGATAAAGGAGTATTCCTTGCCTAATGAGAGCAAGGAAATACCGGGATTGTCTTTCACTTCCCCGAATGATAAATTTGTCCGTCCGAGGTTCTGACAGGCGAGAAATTGACACGGCTTCAATCACTCGGTTGACACATCGTCAATCGCCCAGTTGAAGCTCCGTCAATCACTCGGTTGAAACCGTGTCAATCACCCGGTTGACACGGCTCCCGTAAACAGCCTATCCATTTTTGTTATATATTTACGGTATAAATTAAAAAATGGATTTTATGAAAAAGATAAAGACAGGCCTCGCCTCATTCGGAATGTCCGGACAGATATTCCATGCCCCTTTCATCAGTACCCATCCGGGATTCGAACTGGCAGCTATCACGGAACGCAGTAAAGAACTATCCAAAGAACGGTATCCGGCAGCACAGATTGTCCGCTGTGTGGAAGAACTGGTCAACATCAAAGACTTGGAACTCGTTGTGATAAATACGCCGGACAGTACCCATTACGAATACGCCCGCCTCGCCCTGAATGCCGGCAAACATGTAATTGTGGAAAAGCCTTTTACCACCACCGTAGAGCAAGGAGAAGAACTAACGGCCCTTGCCCGGCAAAAAGGGCTTATGCTTAGTATCTACCAGAATCGCCGTTGGGACTCCGACTTTCTGACGGTAAAAGAGGTCATCGACAAAGGCCTGACCGGACGGTTGGTCGAGTTTGAATCTACCTTCCCCCGTTTCCGCAACTTTATCAAACCCGGAACCTGGAAAGAAACAGGCAAACAGGGAGGCGGCATTACCTATAATTTAGGAGCACATTTAATAGACCAGGCAGTACAACTGTTCGGTATGCCTGAAGCTCTGTTTGCAGACACCGGCATCCTGCGCGATGGCGGTATGGTAGACGATTATTTCATCATCCACCTTCTCCGTTGCCAGAAAGCCCCGGATATAAAAATTACCCTGAAAGCGAGCTATCTGATGTGTGAATTGGAACCCCGCTTCGTATTGCACGGCACAAGCGGCTCCTTTGTAAAATACGGGCTCGACCGTCAGGAGGCGGACCTTACTGCTGGTATTATGCCGGATACTCCGCACTGGGGCGAAGAAGACGAAGCTATCTGGGGCACGCTTCATACCAAAATAGACGGAGTAGATACCCGCTACAAGTACCCAAGCCTGAAAGGGAATTACGCCGGTTTTTATACTAACATCTACGAATACCTCCGCAACAACCGGCCATTGGATGTAAAACCGGAAGATATCCTGAATGTCATCCGTTTAATAGAAGCCGCCCACCAGAGTAGCCGGGAGAAAAGGGTGATAGCCTTAGGATAGTTTTTGGCATGGCCGTGCCTCACGGTACAAATTCCGGCGGAAACCGGAACATATTCCGATTCTCCGATAAAGCGAAGAAATTTATCGATGAAACACAGGATAATGGATTTTTATTGTAATTTTGCATCAATCCTGTTATTTGAAAGGGAGTTCATTACTATAATTAATTCTATACGGAATGAAAAGAGACAATATCATTTTCGACATCATTGAGAAGGAACATCAACGCCAGTTGAAAGGCATCGAATTGATTGCTTCCGAAAACTTTGTAAGCGACCAGGTAATGCAAGCCATGGGTAGCTGTCTGACAAACAAATACGCAGAAGGTTATCCCGGCAAACGCTATTATGGTGGTTGTGAAGTTGTTGACCAGAGCGAAACTATCGCTATCGAACGCTTGAAACAAATCTTCAACGCAGAATGGGCCAACGTACAGCCCCACTCCGGTGCACAAGCTAACGCAGCCGTATTTTTAGCCGTTTTAAATCCGGGTGATACTTTCCTCGGACTGAACCTGGCACATGGCGGACACCTTTCTCACGGTTCTCCTGTAAACAGTTCGGGTATCCTGTACAAAGCAACCGAATATAATGTAAAAGAAGATACCGGACGTGTAGACTACGACCAGATGGAAGAAGTGGCATTGCGCGAAAAACCGAAATTGATTGTCGGCGGCGGTTCTGCTTATTCACGTGAATGGGATTACAAACGTATGCGCGAAATCGCAGACAAGGTGGGTGCTTTGCTGATGATCGACATGGCTCACCCTGCCGGTTTGATTGCTGCCGGTTTGCTAAATAACCCGCTCGAATATGCGCATATCGTAACATCTACAACTCATAAAACTTTGCGCGGCCCGCGTGGTGGTATTATCCTGTTGGGTAAAGATTTCGAAAATCCCTGGGGAAAGAAAACGCCAAAAGGCGAAATCAAAAAGATGTCCCAGTTATTGGATTCTGCCGTATTCCCGGGTATCCAGGGTGGTCCGCTGGAACACGTAATTGCTGCTAAAGCGGTTGCTTTCGGCGAAGCATTGGAACCGGAATATAAAACATACCAAGCTCAGGTTAAGGCGAATGCTGCTGCTATGGCACAAGCATTTATTGACAAGGGATACAAAATCATTTCCGATGGTACCGACAACCACAGCATGCTGATAGACCTGCGCAAGAAATTCCCTGAACTGACAGGTAAAGTTGCAGAAAAAGCATTGGTTGCTGCCGATATCACAGTAAACAAAAATATGGTTCCTTTCGACAGCCGTTCCGCATTCCAGACTTCAGGAATCCGTGTCGGTACTCCGGCTATCACGACACGTGGTGCCAAAGAACCGTTGATGGCTGAAATCGTTGAAATGATCGACACTGTTTTATCCGCTCCCGAATGCGACAAGACAATCTCTTCCGTTCGCGAAAAAGTAAATAGTATCATGAAAGAATATCCGATCTTCGCTTGGTAAGATCAGACTTCATACAAAATGGAAAATTGGGAGTTGGCGGCTTTGCATCAGGCAGGGTTCCGGTTTCTGGTTTTCCATTTTTCTTTATTATTAAACACCAATTATTAATCATCATTATCTAAATGAAAAAGCTTGTTTCCATGTGTGCTGGCGCAGCACTTTGTATACTTGCGTCATGTAGCGAAGGAACGGTTAAAGAGATGCCTTACAATCAGGGTATCAATGTAATTCCTACGCCGGTAAGCCTCGTGCAAAACGAGGGTAGTTTCAAACTAAACAAAAACACAGTTATCTCTGCTCCTACTCCTGAAGTAAAAACCGTTGCCGAATTTTTTGCATCCAAAATCAATACGGCAACCGGCTACAATGTAACGGTAAGCGACAAATCCGCATCCAATGGCATTGCCCTTATGCTGGACAACCTGCTGGATGTAAACAATGAAGGGTATACGCTGGATGTTACCACCGATGGTGTTACTGTCAAAGCAAAAACTCCGCAGGGTTTATTCTATGGTATGCAAACGTTCATGCAATTGCTTCCTGCCGAAATCGAAAGCCCTGTAATTGTAAAAGACATTGCATGGAATGCTCCTTGCGTGACGGTAAAAGACGAACCCCGTTTCGGTTACCGTGGTATCATGCTGGACCCATGCCGCCATTTTATCCCGGTTGAAAATGTAAAGAAACAACTGGATGTACTGGCATTGTTCAAAATTAACCGCATGCACTGGCACCTGACAGACGACCAGGGATGGCGTGTGGAGATCAAGAAGTATCCGAAACTGACTGAAATCGGTTCCAAACGTATCGATGGAGAAGGTACCGAATACGGTGGTTTCTATACACAAGACCAGATTAAAGAAATCGTTCAGTATGCAGCAGACCGCTTCATCACGGTAATTCCAGAAATCGAACTTCCGGGCCACGAAATGGCAGCTATTGCAGCTTATCCTGAACTGTCCTGCAAAGGTGAACAGGGAACTCCGCGTATTATCTGGGGGGTTGAAGACATCGTAATGTGTGCGGGAAAAGAAGAAACATTCCATTTCCTGGAAGATGTAATAGACGAAGTCGCTCCATTGTTTCCCAGCGAATACTTCCATATAGGAGGCGACGAATGTCCGAAAATCAGTTGGAAGAACTGTCCGCTTTGCCAGAAACGTATCAAAGAAGAAGGCCTGAAGGGCGACAAGGAACATTCTTCCGAAGAAAAGCTGCAAAGTTATTTCGTACAACGGATGGAAAAATACCTGGCTGAAAAGCATGGAAAGAAAATTATCGGTTGGGACGAAATTCTCGAAGGTGGCCTGGCTCCTACTGCTACCGTTATGTCATGGCGCGGAGAAGCCGGTGGTATCGCCGCAGCTAATATGGAACACGATGTAATTATGACTCCGGGTTCAAACGGTATGTACCTCGACCAATACCAGGGAGACTATAAAATCGAACCGGTTACCATCGGCGGTTATGCTACCTTGGAAAAAGTGTACAATTACAACCCGACCCCTGATACGCTGGTTGCAGCCGGTAAGGACAAATACATCCAGGGTGTACAATGCAACATCTGGTCCGAATATATGTACAATACAGACATTATGGAATACCGTATCTATCCGCGTATCCTGGCTTTGTCTGAAATTGCATGGTCGCCGTTAAACCGCAAAGATTATAAAGATTTCGAACGTCGCCTGGACAATGCACTGGTTCGTCTGGATGCCCACAACATCAACTACCATATTCCTCAACCGGAACAGCCGAACGGCTCTTGTAATTTTGTTGCCTTCACAGATAAAGCAACGCTTGAATTCAAGACGGTTCGCCCGATTAAGATGGTATACACTATCGATGGTAGCGAACCGACTCCGGAATCGACCGTATATTCCGCTCCTATCGAGTTTACAGAATCAGGTGTATTGAAAATCCGTTCCGTATTACCTTCCGGCAAGATGAGCAAAGTTCGTACCATCACTGTAGAAAAACAGGAGTTCGCTCCTGCCAAAGAAGTGGCTAAAACAACTCCGGGCTTACAAATGGAAGTAACAGACGGCATGTTCCTGAACACAGACCAGATGAAGGAAGCCAAAGAGTGGAAAAAGTCCGTGATAAAAGACCTGCGCGATTTGACACGTGTTGTTAAGACAGACGAATCCATGCGTGGTGTTAAACAGTATGCGGCTGTAGCAACTGGTTACGTAAATGTCCCGGAAGACGGAGTTTATTATATTTCTTCCGATAACGAAGAAGTATGGATTGACGGTAAACTGCTTATCAACAACAGCGGCGAAGTGAAACGTTTCTCCCGTCATGATACTTCTATCGCACTGGGTAAAGGTTTACACGAAATCAAAGTGGTATTCTTAGGACATATTATCGGCGGCTGGCCTTCCAACTGGAACGACGGTAGCGTAAAATTACGTAAAGCCGATACGGATAAGTTTACTCCGATTACGGCTGATATGCTGAGTCACTGATGTAACTATTAATAAAGGGTAACCTTTTCCTATATCAAGAGGGGACAGAGATGATTTTATACACGCTCTGTCCCCTCTTTTTTATTTTATGCTTTTATCTTATCTTTCTGATAAAAGACACCTTTACTCCCCGAGTCAAAGACAGGAACTACAGCATAAATCTAAAGCCCTTGTACCACCTCGGCAGATAAACCCGTACATTCTGCTATCATATCATCCGGCAGGCCTTTCTGTTTGAAATTGCGGGCTATCTCAATGGTTCGGTTATGTTCTTCGAGTGTGGAGAATATCAAATTACAAAGATATTCAAGTGTATTGTATAGACGTTCCCTATTTTCTTTCCGCTGGTAATCCACATCAAAGAATGTGGAACGTTTGCGGTGCAATATCAGGTAATAGGTTCCGGCAGTAAGAAGCCCGACTATTATATCAATCGAGATATCCGTTCCCTCAAACAAACGCCTGTATTCTTCCATAGCTGCCTTGTAATGCTTCTCCCGGCTCCGTGCCATACGCCTTGTTGTCGGATTGTCCGCTTCGAGTTCCCATACCAACAAATGCTGCATGTCGGTATTATCATATAAGTAAATAGCCAGAGCCTTTAAGGTGCTTTTCAAAAGGTCTTCGCCGGCTTTATCCGTAGGATGTTCTTCATTAAAAAGGTCATGCAGCCAATAATCGGAAATATATGCGTACTTATCCAACAGTCGATCTATACTTCTATAGTTCTTGAGCAGGACGGACATTTGTATATCGGCTCTTTGCATAATATCCGTAAAAGATATCTGTGCCAAGCCTTTTTCACCTGCTAATTGCCGGATAGCATCGAACACGTCTGCTTCCAGTTCGGCACGGGTACGGCGTATGCGTTTATTTTTTGGTTGTTCCATATTATTTTTTCTATGTATGCAAAAATATATAAAATTAAAATGAAATCTCCTTATTGTATGCTACAAAATAATTTTCAAGGTGTAGAATGAAAAATAATGCTACTTTTAGTAGGTTACACAAACAGAATAATGTATTTTTATCGGCATATAAATATCTTATATTATTATAAATGAATTTATTTCACTGATTATCAACATTTATTTATTCTATTTTATATACTTTTTTATTGCTATATTAGTATAAAGAATATAGGACATGTTGATTTCCAACAAAATATATACATGAAAAATAGCAAACAAAAGAAAAGACGCAGTTAGCTGCCGGACATCAAGAACAAACTAACAACAAGAACAATATGAAAAGAGCCTTTATTTACAAAGACGAGAAATCCCACAAATTCTGGTGGATTGATTATAGTGGTTGTTGCTTTGCCGTAAACTATGGTAAATACGGAAGAAAAGAACGTGGAATCAATGCGATCAAACGATTGCCTTTGATCGAGGGTATACCTTGGACTGAAAATGAAATCCAGAGTCAAATGATAAAGGATCTCCAATCATTTGACGCAATCTCATTTTCTTTGGAATAGTTCAAATGACGCAAAAACGTCTTTAGTTGAACGAAAAGGCCATAATGAAAAAACGAATATAATTTTACGTTATATACAACAGAACGAAGACAATGGGAATATTCAAAATGCTTATAAATGAATTGTTGGGTACTAAGAAAGAATACGAGGTAAAAGATTTGGGTATCTTCACCTGTAAGGTTTGTAATTGGTATCAGGACAAACACTATACATGGAGTGGTATCGTACAATTGCCCTTTTATTCAAAGAAAACCATTATTTTAATGGAAGGGGATGCCTCTGCCCCATTACCCCAGCAGGTATTGGAATTACAAACAATACTACAAAACTGGAAATCAGTAATTACTAAATTGGATAGTATGTTGCCTAACGAAAGCAGGTTGGCACATAAAGAAGAAATATATGCTTCCTGGCAAGACACATTTTATCCTGATGCGGTAAATCCGGCCATACCATATACCGATGGTTGGGAAATAACATTTGTCAGAACAGATGATTTAAAAGATTATTTCGGCTTTATCTGGAAAAATAACGCCGTGCGGGATTTGACTTTAGAAGTAGGCGCATGATAAACTTCCAAAAAGACATTAAATGAAAGACTTAGAGAAAATAACAGCGGGATTCCGCTGTTAGCATAACTTTACCAATTACATAAAAATGAAATTATGGAAGCTATTAACAGCGAGTTTTTTAGTAGACTATGCAAAGAGTACGGATATTTATTTATTGCGGCAAGTGGACTATTGTTTCTGCTTGGTGCCATTCTAAACTGGGATTGGGTACTGGAAGGCGACGGAAGAATGATGAATATCGCATGGGTTTCTCATAAGTTCGGAAGAACTGTTGCTCGAATCTTGGTTGGAATCAGTGGAAGCGTTCTGCTTGTAATAGGAATTTTAATGTTCTTTTTAAGCAAACTGTAATTCAGCCATTTCGTGACAAATGAGATGAATGACAGTTCTAATTACAGAACATAAGGGCTTTTAAAAGCTGCCTGAGAAATTATGATGCGATTAAACGACTGATAGCGGATAGAGCTCCCCTGTGATCGATTATCCACCAGAGATTATTATCAAATAACAACAATAAAAAAGAAATATATGACAACATTAAATGACAGGAAGTGGATGGAAAAATGGGAAGCGGTAAAAGAGAAGACCGCTTGTCCTGTTGACCTGAATATGTATTTTGAGCAAAAAGAAATTGCAGGGAAAACGTTGGCAATAATGGACATCGGTTCTTGTAATTTGCCCAGCGGTAAGGTCTTGGTAAGAGATCCGTTGGTGTATCTCTCTAACCATAATGAACGTCCGTATTTCCTGACTGCTCCTACGGGCAGATACCAGACTGAAATTTGTATAGTCAAATCAGATGGCGAGGATTGCGACCGCTATGCGGCTGTCCGTTTGCGCTTTTCTGAAAAACGAGCTGTTCGCTTCTACGAAGCATTAATCGGTAATGAGAACCTTGATACATTGGAAGATGGAGATTATTTTGGTTTTTGTGTCGATGCCGGACTTGGTTGTATCTGTGACGAGATGCTCCACCGCATCTATTGTGATTGGGATGAACAATGGCGTAAAGACCATCCCGATGATAACCCTTACGATGGCTACTTTGCCTCTCTTTTTGAGGAGAACTATCGCAACCATCCGGAGTATCAGCGCAAAGGTGGTGACTGGTTGAATTGGCAAATGCCGGAAACGGAATATCATATGCCCATTTTCCAATCCGGTTTTGGTGACGGAACTTATCCCGTATATTGGGGGATTGACGAGGATAGTGCTATTTGCCAATTAGTCATTCAGTTTATAGACATTCAACTGGCTTATGGCGAGGATGTGGAAGAGGAATCAACAATTAATATTTAGGAAAATGAAGTTTGATTTTAAACGGTAACAGACAACAATACCGTTTAATACGGCACATCGCCGGACGTTATACACAGAATAAATAATTAATAACATATACTAATATGAATCAAATGGATATGAATAAAGAAAATAATGAAACCGGATGCTTTGTTGCATTTGTACTACTATCTCAAAACCAATGGGATAAGAAGAAGTTTATAAGTGATTTCAAAACCGACTGGAACATAGATTTGTCTGATAACGATACAGATGATGCACTTGTTGCCACAATCGATGAGATGACACTTGCGGCGGCTATTATGCCGGCACCGGTTCCAAATGGAGAAGCCGAACATTATGCGAACGCAAATTATATGTGGAAAGACGCAGTAAAAACTGCCCAAAATCACAAAGCACATATTCTGATTTCCGTATTGGGAAAAGATACAGACCTGTTGGAACGTGGAAAGTTATTTACCAAAGCTGTTTCTTCCTGCCTGAAACAGCAAAATGCCATTGCAGTCTACACGGATGGTACCGTATTCCAGCCTTCGTTTTACACAGAAGTCGCTTCATTTATGCAAGAAGACGAAGATGCGTTGCCAGTGTTGGACTGGGTATGGTTTGGCATCTATCACACAAATGAACATTCGGGTATATATACATATGGCATGAGGAAATTCGGAAAAGAAGAAATAGAAGTGTATGCTGATGCCGATTTGAATGAAATTCGTGATTTCTTGTTAGATATAGTTACATACATTTTAGATTGTAATGTAACTCTGCAAGATGGTGAAACCATTGGTTTCTCCGAAGAACAAAAACTCGGCATCACGCTTAGCGAGGGTATTGCATTAGAAGGTAAGAGTTTAAAAATCGAATATCCACAATAAAATATAACAAACGGCTCAACTTCCTTCATTGTCGGTTGGCCACGGCTTATAGTATCAACAATAAAAAAACAAAAAGTATGAAGCTATTTACAAATCCAGCGTCCGACTGGGAGAACCAAATGACAGAAGAGGAAATCAAGCAACTGGAAGCACAGGGTTGCGATGTAACAGAACTGCGTGCCAAACGTGCCGAACAACAAAAAAAGGAAGAAGAAGCCGAACAAAGACAGGAAGAAGAACGGGCTGCATTCCAAAATCCGACAGCCCTCGACAAACTGGCTCCTTACACTCGTATTCCAAGAAGTATGAACACCCCGTTTTTCAAAGCCACAGCCGGCAGTGCACCTTGGCTGTTCAAGGATCGCTGGAAAAAGAAATATACGGAAGCTCCACTTATTTATGCTGCTGTGGTACAAGCCAACACAGATTTATGGCTGCCGGGCAACAACGAGTATTATCCGGCTGTGTTTGTTTTCGCTCTTGATGAAAAACATATACGCAACAGTGAGTGGCTGAAAGAAACGGCAGAGACAATCCATGCACTACAGGATGCAGACCGCTTACCCGACGATTGCCGTAAGCTGATAGAAACATTATGTGACGAAACCAGTGAATTCTGTTTCCGCATCGGACACAGCGTTTGCGGTGATGCCGACGCATGGTGCGCCACTTACAAATTTGACAAACAGACCGATTTGCCACGCAAAGCATTACCATCTGACGGCATAGTGCCTTTCTTATTGAAATCTGCTCCGGAAGAGAACCAGTTTGTGGATTTTAAGTTGATTCCTTCTGAATTTTACATCGGATAATATAGGAATGTGCCGCACCTCCGGGGAAAAGGCTGTGCGTCACACTACCGGATGTTTCATAACTCTATTCAAACAACAAATATATAATATGAAGAATTTAAAAAGAATCTGTAAATACTTTATAATCACCTTTGCTATCGTTCTGGTATGCGGTTTTATTGGCATTGTAATTAAAGAAGTGGGTAAAGATACATTCTATAAGTTAGACATAAAAGAGGCCTTATCCTATTGCACACAGCTTGGACTGACAGCTTTCACCGCCTTAATACCTTACAGCCTGAGTGTTGCTACCTTCCTGACCTTTTGGGCAATGAACAGTAGCAAGTGGAAAGACTTTTTCCGCACATTAGCTATCAGTTTAATTATAGTTCTTCCCTTGTCGGCAACGACCTATTATTATGATTGGTTTATCCGCCCTCAGATTATGGCTACATCGGCAGAAAAGCTTATTGAAATAAAGAGTATGTATCCCGAATCGCTGGCAGACGAATTTAACATTGACAAAAAACAAATCCTAAACCAAATGCCTATGGCAATGCCCAAAAGAACACTCATTATTCAAATGGATTCACTGGAAACCTCTTTCCAGACGGATGCCGCTACTTGTGGACAGTTGCTTTCAAGCCTGCCGGACAGTTTAGCTCTGGATGCCTACCAGAGTTATCAATTGAAAAAAATGGGAATCGCTTATCAATACACCACCCATCCGGCAGCCGATAAAGACAGCCTGATGTATATACAACGTAGAGTACTATATCAAAAAGCAACCCAATCATGGGATACTTTAACAGAATTACAGCGCTACCGCAAAGAATTTTATGGCAGAACTCTCAATACCGTGAACATATACATCATATATCTTGTATTTGCCCTCACAGGCTATCTACTACGCTACAAACCGATAAAAAAGATTTTAGCGATATTGGCTATATTGATTGTGTCAGCCTATATTTTTAATGAAATCAATACCATTATTCAAGTACATGCACAAAAAGTAAAAGTAGTTTCAAAGCAAGTTGTCGATAAAACCCATGAAGAAATAAGAAAACAAAGAAAAGGTACACCATCAGAAACTAATCGATTACCAACTTAAGAATCGTAATGGAATTGGGTGGAAAATCATAAACCATAGGACCTCTGAGGGCGAAAGATATTTGTTTTGTTTCGGGACGGACTTTATCCGGTTGGCTGAACGTATTGCGGCTTTCGGGATTACCTGACAACTGAATAACTTCTGCCGTGCCTTTCACACTATGCCCTTTTATTTGAAGTTCTGTTTTTTCTTCATGGGCTGTCGTATTGACTACCTTTAACAAGATTGTATGATTTTCCTTATCCAATGTCGCTACGGAAACAAGTGAAGGCAAAGGTTCGAGCGTAGCTTTATGAATCAATGAATCATTTACATAACAACTAATCATATCATCTTTGCAGACCATTTTTACATGATACCATTCATTGTTCTGGAAAGCATACGGAACCGGCGCATTGAGGGTATCCCTCACTCCCCCAGCCTGACGGTAAAACTCGCAGACTCCCGCTCCTATCGTCATTCCTATATAATCATTCATTTCAGCAGGCTGCCCGTTATCACGTACACGGAACTGGATGGAGCCACTGCCTTTGGTCCTTTTTATAGATGCAGAGAAAGTATAATTGTATGCAGACGAATCTCCCATCAACAGATAATTCCAACGATTGGCATCAGGAATAAGGGTACCATTATCTACCATCCAACCACCAGTACGTATGGATGCTTCCTTTACCGGAACATCATCAATTATGACATTATTGAACTCATAACTGTTGTCAAACAACTCGATACCCGGACGCCCGAATACAATCTGAGGCTTGCAATAAGTCTCTATTTCCGTTTTAAGAACCTCATCTCCCCTATTTGCGGCCAACATTTGCATCAAATGATAGGACGGAGTTACTACCGTCCGCATATTATCAAACAGAATCAAAGGATAATACTGTAACAGGTAATTTGTATTTCCTACTACCGGAGAATAAGCCAGACGTTTTACCACATCCGGATTATTCTCTATGCCGAACAGGAAACAGGCCTCAGCAATCGCAGCACGCAAACTTCCTTGTAAGGTTTCATCCGCCAAACTAAACTCGCCGATAAAAGCCGGCGGGAGACGACGCGAATAGCGGGCACCGGCATATCTGCTATAATTGGACATCAGAAAAGGCTCACTGGCATAATAATGCGTATCAGACAATTCCATGCGTATTTTTCCCGGTATCTGGGAACTACTGATAACCGTAATTTCCGGATAAACCTCATTAATCGCTTTTTTGAACAAATCGAAACGCTTAGCATACTCCTGTCCATAATTCTCGCTCCCTATCTCAACATATTTTAAAGAAAAAGGCTGCGGATGTCCATGTTTAGCACGCAGGGCTCCCAACGAAGAATCAGCCGGTGCATTTGCATAAGCAATTGCTTCCAACGCATCATTCACCAGTTTATCCATCGCCGTAATATCTTCATAACGGGGACGGCGACTCTGGCTGGTTACGCCACTATTGATTACATAGATTGGCTCAGCATTCAAGTCTTCACACATCTGCAAATATTCATGGAAACCCATTCCATTAGAAGAACCATATGCCCAGACATTCCAAAAATGTTTCCGCTGGGCTATATCCCCTACCGTTTCCTTCCAAACCGGATAAGTTCCTGCCGTATACCCCTCAACAAAACTACCTCCCGGGAAACGAATAAAACCCGGATTCAATCCGGCTATCAGCTCCATAAGTTCAGGACGCAATCCGTTCGGGCGTTCTTTCCAGGTCTGCTGTGGAAATAAAGAAACAGCATCCAACCAGAAAACAGCTGTCGTATCCGTTGTTATCGTCAGAGTTGCTTTAGAAGTACTTTCCGTAGCAGTAAAGATATGCTCATGTTTCCTCCAACCGTACTCGGTCGGTATCCGGTAAACATCACTTAAAGACGTTTCCCCTAATGAATCAGATAAAGACACATAGATATTCTTAGGCAACATCGAAGCCCCTTTGAGATAAAAAGAGAAATTATATTTCTCCCCTTTACGGATTGGAATGCCATTGTAACCTTCAGCAACAACCCCACCTTTCACTGTTTCTGCCGATGCCGAAACTCCAACCAGCAAAGAACGGCGGTTCTTGTCATTTATCAACTCCTTCGTATCCGGATATATATAGGTATTAAGAGATAGACGATGCCATCCGGGAATAGAATCCGGACGAACAAACGGGATAGACCAGCCATTTGGGGTTATTAAAACATTGCGTGCCGCATCATACCGGCAATTCAGAGGAGCCATTCCATCCTCAAAACTTCTGTTTTGTATCAGTTCCGCATATATCCCGCCTTCCACTCCATGATTGATTTCTTCAATCGTAAGACCATATAAATCCTTATTTACAGGAATAGCCAAACCATCCGCATCAACCGAAATAGAAGAAGTTACAGGAAGTTCCGGCTTACAGGCAAACCCAGCCAGCATAAAACATATACATATTATCCAAATTTTCATACCACGTTTACCACACAAAGGAAAATCCCTTCGTTTCAGAATGCAAACTTAAAGAATATTTCCATAATATTTCACTATCCGGATAGCCGGTAAAGTAAACAGGTTGTCTTTATTTATTGTAAAAGTGCATTTTATTTGCCCAGTTTACCTTCTTCCAAATCGAAAATCATTGAAATTCATACATTATTTCAGATTAATTTATATTTTTGTAGAAGTTTTAGTCAAGGGTAGAGTTATTTTTTTAAATGTTGATAATGAAAAAACAAATTCTTTTAGTGGATGATAAACCCGAAATTGCCAAAATTATCATGTTGTACTTAGCTCAGGAATATGAGATTAAATATGCAACAAACCCTATTGAGGCGATAAAGTGGTTAAAGGAAGGTAATATGCCGGATGGAATCGTGTCAGATTTAAATATGCCGGAGATGAATGGAGAGGAATTTCTCATTTATCTCAAAGGTAACGAATTATTCAAACAGATACCGGTCTTTATTCTTTCAAGTGTAGAAAGCAGTAACGTACGTATACGTCTTTTTGAAGAAGGAGTGGAAGATTTTCTCTTAAAACCTTTTAACCCGGAAGAGTTGAGGATGAGAGTGAAACGAATGTTTAAATAAAAAGACATGACATACATCTTTTTGGGCAGCAACTCTTCGCTGATTAGCAAGCTACGGGATAATTTATATTGCGAAATTATTCAATGTAGTATATTCGCAGAGCTCCACAAGGCTCTGGAATGTAAAGGAAAAGGTATCGACTTTTGTATTTTCATTGAAAGAAAAGAACCGGCAACAGACATACCGACTATTGCCCAAGTCAATAAAAAATATCCTTATGCACACATATTCTTAATCAGCGATTCACTGACCAAAGAAGAAAAACTTCCATACTTGAAGGCAGGAATAGACAGTATGATAAAAGAGGATATTACTCAAACTCAACTGTCAAAGCTGCTAACCATTATTATTGACTTGAAGGAAAAAGAAAAGCTCAAGGCCAATGATAAAATTGATTCTTTATCCAAATTTCAATTGCCTTTATGGAAAAGGCTATTTGATATTCTGGCAGCTTCGACTGCTATATTACTATTATCCCCGATTTTCCTGCTAACAGCCTTATGTATCAAACTGGAGAGTAAAGGTTGTATTGTATATAAGTCGAAAAGAGTCGGCAGCAATTATAAAATATTTGATTTCTATAAATTCCGTTCAATGTATGCCGATGCTGATAAACGGCTATTTGAATACAAAAAACTAAACCAATATAATGAAAATCCCATAGAAGACGCGTCTTCTATGGGGCTTGCTGCGCAGCAAGAGTTACCGGAAAATGTTCTTATTTCCGATAATGACATTGTCTTATATTCCGACCACGAACAAACTACTGAAGACAACTACTTAAAAAACAAAGAAACAGAACGTTCCAATACGTTCTTCAAGTTGGAAAAAGATCCTCGCATCACACGTGTAGGACACTTTATCCGGAAATACAGTATCGACGAACTTCCGCAACTATTCAATATATTAAAAGGCGATATGTCTGTTGTCGGCAACCGCCCTCTTCCGCTATATGAAGCAGAACTGCTTACAAGCGACGAATATATACAACGTTTTATGGCGCCGGCCGGACTAACCGGACTCTGGCAGGTAGAAAAACGGGGTGACGGTGGCAGTATGTCCGCCGAAGAAAGAAAGCAATTGGATATCAAATATGCAAACCTGTTTTCTTTTGCACTGGATACGAAAATTATACTCAAAACGTTTACTGCGTTTATCCAAAAAGAGGATGTATAATTAACAAATTCAAATTACCATGAAAATCATATTAGTAATCATATCCCTGTTATGGGGGACTTTTTGCATTGCGCAGGAAAATCCAGCCATTATAACAAAAGACAGCCGTTCTTCCAACCCGCCGTCAAACGGATTAGACAACTACGAACAAATAGAACTGCCGCCTCTTTCTGTGTTCCTGGAATCTGTATACGAACATCCTTCTGTAAAAGTCTATGAAGCACAACGAGAAGAAGAAGAGGCAAACCTTTCCGATACGAAGAAAAAATGGATGAATTACCTCCGGGTGGCAGGATATTACCAATACGGGCAATTGAGTTCATTATCTAAAACACCGGAAGCAGACAACCTCGCTTATGTGTTAAGCAATAAACTGCAAAATCAATATAACATCGGATTGAACTTATCCATCCCGTTAGGTGACCTTGCCGGACAGAAACAAAGAGTCAGAGCTAAAAAAGCCCGTATCCGTCAAATCGAATATGCATCCGAAATCAATATTGAAGAACGAAAATTACGTATTCTGGAAGCATACAACAAGGTTGTAGAACAACTTGCCACACTAAAAGCAAAATCGGATGCTGCTGCCTTATACAATGCGCAAATGAAAATCACAGAACAGGATTTTATTGATGGGACTATTGATATCAGTACGCTTTCCATTGAAAGAAGCCGGCGTACAAGGGCTGTTGTGGAATATCAAGAAGGACGTGCTGCATTACACAATGCAATTACCCTGCTGGAAATGTTAACGAACGTAAAAGTAATAAACAAATAGGTAATGGATATATTGCTTTTCATATCGAAATTTATATACAGAATCCGGCATAAATTATTTATAGGGACACTGATTACCACCTTGCTGGTTGCGTACTTCAGTCGTTTCATGCCAAAAACGTATACAGTAAATACCTCTATTTATACCGGTTTTGCAAGTAATAGCGGTATAGATAACGAAACCAAAACCGATTGGGTGCAGCTAAACAATTCCTTCGACAATTTAATAAACTTAATCCGGGCAAAAAAAACATTGGAAAATGTATCTATCCAACTGTTTGCTCAAAACATGATGTACGGAGATCCATTGATAGATAATTTAAATATAACAGCCCTGAACTATAGAAACCTTTTGAAAATCGTACCGGATGATGTAAAAAAATTAATTGATAAAACTTCGCTGGAAAAAACAATTGCCAATTTGAAACAATACAAAAAGGAAGTACCGAACAATTTCCTGTTCGACCTTTTTAATCAAAGAAATCCTCATTACAGTTATAATGCATTAAAAGACGTATCCGTAAAGCGTTTAGGAAGTAGCGACATTATCGAAATATCATATCGTACAAACGACCCTGGAATTGCATTAAATACCATCAGGTTAATCAATAAGGAATTAATAAGAAACTACGACGACCTACGCTATAAGTCGACAAAAGATGTTACTAAATATTATGAAGAGCAACTGGAAAAATATAAACGCCTCTTAAATGCACAGGAGGATGCCTTGACAAATTATAATGTTGAAAATAAAATTATAAATTATCTGGAACAAACGAAAGCTATTGCCATTTCATATACCGACTACGAAAACAGATATGAAGAAGTACAAAAAGCATATAACAGTTCTGCCGAGTTAATCAAGCAGTTTGAAAATCAAATGTCTTTGAAGCAGAAAATAAGCAAAAGCAATGAAAAGTTTGTAAAAGCATTGGATGAAATTTCCAATATCAACCGCAAAATCACCGAGATAGAAATATTCAGTACCGATAATGACGCCTCAAATAATCAGGAATTACAGGATTATAGAGAAATGCTAAAAGAAGCAGAACAAAAAGTCAGCCGTCTGGCAGATCAGATGAATGAATATAAATACTCCAAGGAAGGGGTTGCCTTGGATAAAGTTGTAAGTGAATGGTTGGCTGAAACAATCCGGAATACCAAAGCAAAAGCTGAAATGCAAGTAATGGATGAAAGAAGGGCAGACTTCGACCAGAAATATGAAATATTCTCTCCTATTGGGACTCAGATTAAACGCAAAGAGAGAGAGATTAATATTACAGAACGCTCCTATTTAAGTGCGTTGGAAGGTTTAAATGCCGCCCAGCAAAAGGAAAAAAACATCCAATTATCTTCATCTTCACTGACAACAATCACTCCCCCAACCTACCCGTTGTTCAGTGACGGAGGGAAACGTTCGCTTGTCGTTATGGCCACATTTTTGGGCAGCTTCATTTTCATTTTGGGCTGTTGCCTGGTTATAGAACTATCCGACAGGACGCTCCGTGATCCGGAAAGGACCAAACGCCTGACAGGAATACCTGTGCTGGGGGCTTTCATAGGTAGAAAACAATTAAAATACCGTGGTTATATCAAGGCAATAAACAGAAAAACAATCAGCCATATATGTGCATACATAGATTCTTTTCATACAAAAAACAAACCGATGATTATAAACCTTATCAGTTTCGAGAAAGGGGAAGGAAAGAGTTTTATAGCCAAATACATGATGAATTACTGGGAATCTATCGATGTGAATGCCAAATATGTATCTTATGAAACCGACTTCACTCCGGTTAGTAAGTATTACCTATATGCACAAAGCATACGGGAGCTCCTTTATCTGGGGAACGAAGAGATAGATATACTACTGGTCGAATATCCACCGTTGAGCCAGTTAAGTATTCCTCCGGCTTTACTTAAAGAGGCAGATATCAACCTTATTATAGCTAATGCAAGAAGAGTATGGAAAGAAAGTGATGATATCCATCTGCGTTTCTTAAAAGAAAAATCGGGAGATACTCCGATGCAGCTTCTTTTAAATAATGCAAGCCGTGATATTGTAGAAGGATTTATCGGTCAGCTTCCTCCTTATGTCAAAAAGGGCGAACTATACCGTATATCCCAACTGGGACTTACAGCAGAAGATGCTGCTGTTAAATAATTGATTTAAAGTATTCTTTATGGATAAGATGGAATGGTTAATAATAGCAATCGGGCTGACGGGTATATTCCTGTCCGTCGTATTTAACCAGTTAGCCCTTGTCGGGTTAATCGCCTTCATCCCTTTTACCATATTGGGACTTAACCAGCTTTTACGCAAACCAATTCTCGGACTTTACTTCATCTTTACATTGAATTATTTTATAATGCCTGTTTTCCGCTATACTTCAGGTAGCGGGTTCAGTGTATTTATGGACATTTTCTTTGTGCTTATCTTCGTTGTTATTTGTATAAACCATGTATATAAACAAGATATACCCTGGAACCAGCTTATTAACGGAATGGCAATAGGTACATTCTGCTGGATGGCTTTCTGCATACTCGAAATCATAAATCCTTATGGAGTATTCAGTGCATGGATTTCCATGCGTATGCTCATTGTGCATACATTTATTTGTGTATTTCTCACCTCAGTTTTATGCAAAGAGTTCCGGATTGTAAAAACGCTCGTCTTCCTGCTTTCCATATTTACATTAGCCGCTATCGTAAAAGTTATCTATCAAAAATATGTAGGTTTTGACTCTTATGAGATAAGATGGCTGAATGAAGGTGGTGCAAGAACCCATATTATCCGGAGTGGAATCCGGTATTTTTCTTTTTTTACGGATGCCAGCAATTTTGGCTCCAATATGGGTTTCACCGGAGCTGTATTTTTAATTGTAGCTTGTTATATAAAGAAAAAGCCTATACAAATCTATTATTTTATTGTTTCTGTCCTCAGCATTTATGCGATGTTCCTGTCCGGAACCCGGGGAGCAATCGTTGTGCCTTTAGGAGCTTTGGCTCTTTTTTGTATTACAAGCAAAAATGCCAAAGCAATGGTAGTAACAGGCAGCTTACTCGTTTTTGTTTATCTATTTTTCGCTTTTACTACCATTGGAGAAGGGAATGCACAAATACGCAGGATGCGTACGGCATTCAATCCAACGAAAGATGCTTCTTTTATCGTCCGTCAGGAAAACAGAGCCAAACTCTCGGAATATATGAAAAACAAACCGCTCGGAGTCGGACTTGGAATGGCTGGAGGAAATGCACAAAAATATTCCAGTGCTTATACAACTACCATCCCCACAGACTCATGGTTTGTTATGATTTGGGTTCAAACGGGAGTTGTAGGACTCACCCTGTATATCATGATTCTACTTTACGGAGTAATACATGGTGCTTACATCATCATGTATAAAATCAGGGACAAGGAACTGAAAGGTTTTCTGACAGCTTTAGTCTGTGGAGTATTCGGGTTCTTAGGAAGTGCTTACACGACCGATTCGTTCGGACAATTCCCCTGCCATATCATGACATTTATGTTTCTTACAATTTGTCTGAAAGGAGAATTATACCAAAAAGAAATAGATTTCCAACAATCAGATAAAATAAGCTATAATTATGAACTTCAATGATTTGTTAGATATATTACAAAATAAAACCACCTACGGGAATTATAATATTATCGTTTTTATCGACGCTATAATATTTCTGCTGTTTTCCATAGCCGTTTTATATCTGTTTATTTTTGCTTTGGCGGCACAGAAAAAGAAATATTCCCCCTATCCTCCTGCCGATATCAATCATCGTTTCATTCTGTTATTTCCGGCTTACAAAGCAGATGCTATCATTTTAAATTCGGTAACATCCCTGTTTAATCAGCAATATCCTAAAGAATGTTTCGACATTGTGGTTGCCTGTAAAGATATGAAAGAAGATACCATTAGCCGTTTGCAGGACATGCCGGTTATTACAGTTATCAGCGACCATTCGGATGACACAAAAACCAGCCTGATACAATATGCCACATGTATGTTGCCGCCGGAAGCATACGATATGATCGTTATACTGGATGCCAATAATACAGTCTCACCGGATTTTCTGACCAAAATTAACGATGCCTACTATTCCGGTTGCCAGGTAGTCCAAACCCATCGCCAAAGTAAAGACATACAAACAGATATAGAAGCATTAACTGCTCTCATTGAAGAAATCAACAATGCCATTTTCCGCAAAGGACACGTCCGGTTGGGATTCTCTTCTGCTTTAATAAGTTCAGGGATGGCATTCGATTACGACTGGTTCAGGAAACATATTTTCATGCTGGACAAGAAAGACTTCGATAAACCCATTGAAGCCATGTTATTTAAAGAATATATCTATATCGACTACCTGGAAAATGTATATACATACGATAAAAAAGTTAGCAGTTCTTCCGATTTTTATGAACAACGCCGCCGATGGGCATCCGCCGATTCCGGACGCAAAGCAATATGGAACATCCTTAAAGCGCTGATAAATGAAAAATGGGATTATGCAGATAAACTGTTCCAATGGCTTATGCCATCCCGCCTGATACTATTGGGACTTTTATTCCTGTTCTCGGCATTCATCTTCATTATCGATTGGGCACTCGCTATCAAATGGTTCGTCCTTTGCCTCATCATGTTGATTACAATGTCCATCTGCATTCCGGACCGTATGATTACCAAACGTTTTCAACGGGCAATCATACTGGCGCCATTATTATTCGTTCTCAGTATTTTAGGTAGGTTTAAACGTAATTCATAACGGCTTATGAATCTAACATTTTGTGCATATATATGCCAAGTAGCAGACTGGATCATTTTTATTTATGCTTCACTGCTTGTTTTCTACTTATTGTTCTTTTCATTGGCAGCCTACAGGAAAAAAGGACACAGGAAATACCCGGAGAGTGGAAATCTACATCGTTTTGTAATTTTCTTTCCAGCCTATAAAGAAGATGCTGTAATAGAAAATGCTGTTTCCAATTTCTTTAAGCAGAATTATCCGAAGAGCCTGTATGATGTAGTTGTTATCTCCGACCAAATGCTGGAAGAAACTTTAGACAACCTGAAAGCATATCCGATAATCATCGAAAGAGTCCAGCTAAAAAAAAGTACGAAGGCAAAAGCACTGCGTTTTGCCCTTAGCCAACTAAATAACACATATGATATTGCAGTCATTTTAGATGCGGATAATTTAGTAGAAAAGGATTTTCTTAAAAAAATAAACAACGCATATACTTCCGGGCAATTGGCTATCCAGACGCATCGTACAGCCAAAGCCCCCCAAACAAATATTGCAATATTGGATGCAGCCAGTGAAGAAATCAATAATACGATTTTCAGGTTGGGACATGTACGTGCCGGATTATCGTCCGCATTAATTGGCTCGGGAATGGCATTCGATTTTAATCTGTTCAGGGAAATAATGATAGTAATAGATGAAGAACATGTAGGTGAAGACAAGCAGATGGAACTCACCTTACTTCGTAAGCGTATTTTTATCGATTATCTGGAAGATGTATATACGTATGATGAAAAAATAAATAAACCCAGTAAATTCTTTAATCAACGCCGTCGTTGGCTTTCTACGCAGATCAGTAACCTGTCGCTTAGTATCAAAGACTTTCCCCAAGCTTTAAAAAATAAAAATTGGGATTACTGTGACAAACTTCTCCAATGGACCATGCCTTCGCGCGTTGTCCTGACCGGAATAGTTTCTTTGTTTGCAATTGGCATTTCCTGCTGGAATTTATCAGCCGGAATAAAATGGATCTGCCTGACCGGGATACTATTAGGAACACTGATACAATCGATTCCCAAATATCTGATGAATTATAAATTATCTAAAGCTGTATTTATGATTCCTCTTTTATTTGCAATGATGATAATTAACCATTTCCGTTTAGCCGGTGCGGATAAGAAGTTTATTCATACCAGTCATGGAGATAAAAAATAATCTATATGAAAATAGCCATCGAAGCACAGCGTATTTTCCGTACGAATAAGCATGGTATGGATTTCGTAGCCTTGGAAAGCATCCGGGAATTGCAAAAAATAGATCACGAAAACGAATATTATATTTTTGTAAGTCCGGGGGACGACCATTGCCTGGATGAAACAGAAAATGTACATGTCATCGAGGTAAAATGCCCAACTTATCCACTCTGGGAACAAGTTGCGCTACCCAACGCCATAGCAAAAATAAAACCGGACCTACTGCATTGTACCAGTAATACTGCGCCTGTGAACTGTTCTGTACCATTAGTATTGACATTACATGATATTATTTTTTTAGAACCTCGTCAAGGAGGCAATAAGTCCTGGTATCAAAATATGGGATGGTATTACCGGCGTATGGTGGTTCCCCATATACTTCCTAAATGCAAGAAAATTATTACGGTCTCTCATTTCGAATGTAACCGTATACAAAATGTACTGCATTTGCCCGAAGAACAAATCACGGCAATTTACAACGGATATAGCCGGTATTTCCAGCCGCTATCGGATATCTCTCCGGTTACACACAAATATATCAATTCCAACGATTATCTTTTCTTTTTAGGAAATACCGATCCCAAAAAGAATGTACCCCGTACGTTGAAAGCCTATAGTTTATATCTAACACGTTCAGAAAAGAAACGGCCGCTCTTAATCGCCGATTTAAATGAAGACAAACTGGATGAAATTTTAAGAGAACAACATATTGAAGAAATTAAGCCCTATCTCTCCTATCCGGGATATATCCCTAACAGGGATTTGGCTTATCTGTATAATGGCGCTTTTGCCTTCTTATATACCTCGCTCAGGGAAAGTTTCGGTATACCAATGCTGGAGGCAATGGCTTGCGGAACGCCTGTTATAGCAGGAAACATTTCTGCTATGCCGGAAATTGCAGGTGAAGAAGGAATATTGGTAAACCCTTTTAATGAAATGGAGATTGCAAATAAACTCATTCAATTAGAAGAAGATAATAATTATTACCAAAAACAAGTTGCCTATGGATTAGACCGGGCGAAACATTTTTCATGGGAGAACACCGCACGCTGCCTGATGGACATATACCAATCTTTATAAAGAGACTATCATGGAAAATATAAAACAAAAAATAAAACAGAATGAGACTTTAAAAAATTTCATTTTATACTTAATCTCATCACCTACAAATCCTAAACCTCGCTGTTGGATAAAATGGTTTGTTAATCCGTGGGTCCACAAAAAGGGAAAAGGCACAACCATTCGCAGAAGAAGATCCCGCATTGATGTTTTTCCCTGGAATCAATTTACGATAGGCCAAAATACGCTTATAGAAGATTTCACAACAATTAATAATGGGGCCGGCGATATTATTATCGGAGACAATGCCCGTATCGGTATTGGTTCCGTTGTAATCGGTCCGGTACGTTTCGGAAATAAAGTGGGACTGGGACAGCATGTCTTCATATCCGGCTTCAATCATGGATATGAAGATGGCAGTCGCGACTCAAACGAACAAGCACTGGTGAAAAAAGAAGTGGTTATTGGAGACGACTCTCATATAGGTGCAAATGCCGTTATTGTTGCAGGAGTCCATATCGGAAAACGATGCCAAATCGGGGCCGGTAGTGTTGTTACAAAAGACATACCGGATTACTCTGTAGCCGTAGGGAATCCTGCCAAAGTAATAAAACGCTACGATATAAATAAAAAGGAGTGGATCAGGCAAAATGGATAATTTATATGTAATTATAGTCACATACAATGGCGAACAGTGGATTCATAAATGTATCGACAGCGTTTTTAAATCTACCATAAACTCTACAGTTATAGTTGTGGATAATAAATCATGTGATAATACTATTCAATATATAAAAAAGTACTATCCTACTGTTGTAGTATTTGAAAACAAAATAAACCTGGGATTCGGAAAAGCCAATAATATAGGCATCGCATATGCTCTTAAAAAAAATGCCGATTATATTTATCTCCTGAATCAAGATGCTTGGGTTGAACCTGATACATTTGAAGTCTTAATAAGAAATCAAAAGGCTAACCCTGAATTCGGCGTGTTAAGCCCTATGCAAATGAATGCATCTAAAAACAGGATAGATAACTACTTCGCTTCATTATCTCTTGCACCTAACAAGGATAATATTTTATCCGATTTGTATCTAAAAAAATATAAAGATATATACGAAGTCGATTTTGTGATGGCAGCCCATTGGCTCATCTCAAAAGAATGCCTGATGAAAGTCGGAGGCTTTTCACCTGTATTTTATCACTATGGAGAAGATAATAACTTTCTACAACGTATACATTATCATAAATATAAATCCGGTATTTGTCCTCATACACAAAGTGTTCACGACAGAGAATATCGTTCCAGAAAACCATCTGAGTTATTTTATCTAAAGTATACATGTGCTTTCTTGGTAGACATGAATAATATTAATAACAGTTTTGCTAAATCTATTACAAAAGCTTTTTTCCATATAATAATAGATGAAACAAAATATATGATAAAATACAAATCAATAAAACCTCTATATTATATATTCAAAAGCTTATTTTCAATCAAAAAAACACTGGATAACAGAAAGGCAACTAAAACAGCAAAACTTACTTTCTTGAAATAAACTGATAATATTTATGTCTGATACAAAAAAAGAACTTCTCTCCGGAGTATTATATACTGCAATCTCTAAATATTCAGGGATCATTATATCTTTAGTTGTTGCCGGGATACTTGCGCGCTTAATTGCTCCTGAAGAATTCGGAATAGTAGCCATTGCTACTGTAATCATCGCTTTCTTTAATGTTTTCAGTGATTTAGGAATTGCACCAGCCATCATTCAAAACAAAGAATTATCCGAAAAAGACCTTCACCATATCTTCACTTTTACCATCTGGCTGGGAATTGGTATTTCTTTTCTGTTTTTCCTGTCCTCATGGCCTATATCCCGGTTTTATAAGCAGCATACTTTATTAACTATTTGCCAGTTGCTTAGCATCAACCTTTTCTTTGCTGCTATAAATATTGTTCCTAATGCATTATTATATAAAAGCAAAGAATTTAAGTTTATTGCATATCGCAGTTTAGCAATCCAGACTATCGGAGGGTGTATTGCTATCATTGCAGCACTATCGGGAGCAGGGCTATATGCACTGATTATCAATCCTATCCTATCAAGTATTCTTATTTTCATTATCTCTTTTCAGAAAAAGCCACAGAAAATATGCAGAGGATTTGGATTACAAGCCATGAAAAAAATATTTACCTTCTCCGCATACCAGTTTTTATTCAATGTAATCAATTATTTCAGTAGAAATTTAGATAAATTGCTAATCGGCAAATATATGAATATGAGCGAACTGGGGTATTATGAAAAGTCTTACCGCCTGATGATGCTTCCTTTACAAAACATCACCCATGTTATTTCTCCGGTAATGCATCCTGTTTTTTCAGGTTTTCAGAACGATCTGAAAAAACTGTCCTCTTCCTACGAAAAAGTGATACGGTTCCTTGCCTTCATCGGCTTTCCCCTGTCCGTACTCCTCTGGTTTTGTGCACGTGAGATTACTTTAATCATTTTCGGGGCGCAATGGGAACCATCCGTTCCTGTATTTCAAATACTATCCATGTCTGTCGGCATACAAATCATATTATCTACCTCAGGTTCCATATTCCAGGCTGCAAACGATACAAAAAGTTTATTCTTATGCGGAGTATTCTCCACTATATTCAATATAGGAGGTCTCATTACGGGCCTTTTCCTATTCAAAACACTTGAAGCAGTAGCCTACTGCATTTGCATAACATTTACTATTAATTTCGTACTGTGTTATATCTGGATGTATAAAATAACATTCAAACAGACAATGACATCCTTCTGGAAGCAACTTGTTTCCCCTATTTTGATGAGTATCATCCTGATCACTGTCTTGTTGCCTATAAACCAATTATGTCATTATTTACCGGTACTGGCATCTGCCTTGATAAAAGGGATATCCTGTATGCTTATATCGGTTCTATACATTCAACTAAGTAAAGAATACGACATTATCCACTTACTCAAATCCAAATTACACAAATGAAAGCTCTCTTCCTCATATTCCATGGTTTTAATCCGGCAAACGGCATTAGCAAGAAAATCCATTATCAGGTAAATGCGTTTAGAGAATGCGGACTTGACATCAAGCTCTGCTATCTACATGAAAAAAAAGGGAACAAACAGCGAATGATAGATAATAAGGTCCTTTGTAATTATGGAAATGGCATTAAAGGCAAAATATGGAAACGCATCGAATTTTCTTCTATTGTAAACTATGTAATTAAAGAAAATATCCGTTTAGTATATATAAGGTCCAACCATAATGCAAACCCGTTTACTATCAGTATGGTGAAGAAAATGCGGGAAGCTGGAATTAAGGTAGTAATGGAAATACCGACATACCCATATGACCAAGAATATACAGACAAGAGAAAACTGATTATAGACAAACTATTCAGGCATAAACTGGCAAAACAGTTATGCAATATCATTACTTTTTCTGACTGTGATACCATTTTCGGAGTCAACACCATACGCATTTCCAATGGCATTGATTTCAGCCAGATAAAACTGAAACAAACAATCAATAACACCACAAAAGAACTCCACCTGATCGGAGTGGCAGAAATACACTACTGGCATGGTTTTGACCGGCTCATCAAAGGATTGGCTAATTACTACAAAGAATCACCTGATTATAAGGTCTATTTCCATATGGTCGGAGAGTTTTTCGGAGAAAAGGAAAGAAATGAAATCCTTCCCCTACTCCAAGAACAATCATTGGGAAAATATGTAATCCTTCACGGAGCTCAACATGGAGAAGAATTGGACCGGCTTTTCGAACAAGCCGATATGGCAATAGGCAGCTTGGCCCGTCATCGTAGTGGGATTACCCATATAAAGACTCTGAAAAATAGAGAATATGCAGCCCGTGGACTCTCTTTTATCTACTCTGAAACAGATAGTGATTTCGAGAATAAATCTTATATCCTAAAAATTCCGGCAGATGAAACAGCTATCGATATTCATAAAATCATCGATTTCTTTAAACAGCAGACACTCACGCCACAGGAAATAAGAAACTCGATACGCTCCCTGTCATGGAAAGAGCAGATGAACAAAATAGTAAAGGCCCTGGATCTGCATCCTGAAGATTCCAAAGAATAATCACCAGGAATCCGTCAGCCCTCTCCAAGTTCCTTTCCAAAGAGCGGCAAGATGTACCCACTCCAAATGCAAAAGGTGGGACAGGCTATTCTTCAGTACAGGAAAGGTTAACAGATAAATACACGATAATACTTTGGCCAGACCGTCCAAATTACGTCTTGCAAACAGCAAACGCGAACGCGTCATATAATACAGGCGGAGCGAACTGCCACGCTTCGCCGTCATGCATTCTTTATGATAGACTACGGCTGCCGGTTCACACCAAAGCGTATAACCGGCTTTTCGAAATTGTACACTCCAATCCAACTCTTCATAAAACAAAAAATAGAGTTCCGGCATCAAGCCAATTCGGTCTATCACCTCTTTTTTGCCCATCATCGCGGCTCCATGTACATATGGAGTAATAATTGCATGATCATATTGTCCTCTATCTATTTCACCCGTTCCAATAATACGGTTACGTAAAGTTATTGAAGACAGAGAGGTAAAACCGGCAAACTGAATCCGTTCCCTATTTTCCTCATATTTTATTTTTGGGGAGACCAATCCGACAAAACTGGCTTCCAACCGGTCCACTAACTTTTGAAGGAAAGGCTTATCTATCAGGATATCATTATTTAAAAACAAGACATATTCGCCTCCGGCAAACGGATACCCTAAATTATTTCCTCCGGCAAAGCCAAGATTCGAAGGGCTACGAACCACACAAATATCCGGATATCTTTTTTGCAGATTTTCCGCTTCATTCTCCCGGGAGGCATTATCTACTACAATAATTTCATATGGATATGTCTCGTACCTCTTCAGGGATTCAATCAATTCACAAGTATCCCTGAACCCATTAAAATTGACAGTGATAATAGAAACCTTCTTATTGGAACATTCCATTCTTCCGTTTTTTTACTTTTTACAAAAGTATATTAAATTCCATTACCTCTTACCTTTAACGAGTATGTTTTTCCACAAAATAAAGAGTGAAAACATTTGTTTTTCATATGTTTTCAACAAACTTTATTATCTTTGTCGCTTTATACACTCTCTTTATATGAAAACACCAATTAAAAGAATTTTAGTTACCGGCGGAGCCGGATTTATAGGGTCAAATCTTTGCGAACGTCTGCTAAATGATGGGCATGATGTAATTTGTTTGGACAACTATTTCAGTAGTTCCAAAAATCATATCCGACATTTGTTGAACAATAATAATTTCGAGGTTATACGCCACGATATTACAACTCCATTTTTTGCAGAAGTAGACGAAATTTATAATCTGGCATGTCCGGCATCTCCCCCTTATTACCAGTATAATCCGGTAAAAACATTAAAAACATCTATCTATGGTGCTGCCAACACACTGGGACTTGCCAAAAGAGTTAAGGCCAAAATACTTCAGGCATCGACCAGCGAAGTTTACGGCGATCCTATTATTCATCCGCAAGTCGAATCTTATTGGGGAAATGTAAACCCCATAGGTATCCGCAGCTGTTATGATGAAGGGAAAAGAGCAGCCGAAACACTGTTTATGGACTATCACCGTAAAAACGGAGTAAGAATAAAAATCATTAGAATATTCAATACCTACGGGCCAAACATGAGTCCGGACGACGGACGTGTTGTCTCCAATTTTATCATGCAAGCGTTACAAAATCAAGATATAACCATCTATGGAGACGGCCAGCAAACCCGTAGTTTCCAATATATAGACGATTTAGTGGAAGGCATGATTCGCATGATGGCAACCGATGACAATTTTACAGGTCCGGTTAACATAGGAAATCCGGCAGAATTCACAATGCAGGAATTAGCCGAAATAGTTATCAAACTGACAAACAGTAAATCAAAAATCATATATGAACCTCTGCCTTCCGATGATCCGAAACAACGTAAACCGGACATTACACTTGCTCAGGAAAAATTAGACGGATGGAAACCTGTAGTGCATTTAGAGGACGGACTCCTACGGACTATTGAATATTTCAGACAATTCATCGATTGACATTCATAATGGAACATCTATATTATCCTTTCCAAATTCTATTTTGGGTATTTCTGGGGATTGTATTTTATACCTATTTAGGATATGGTATATTACTATACTTATTAGTTAAGGTAAAAGAGACTTTTTATCCTTTGAAAAAGAATACGGAGACGGTAGTATTACCGGATGTAACTCTTTTTATCGCTGCGTATAATGAAGAAAGTATTATCCCTAAAAAAATGGAGAATTGTCTTTCTTTAGATTACCCCGAGAATAAATTAAAAATTGTTTGGGTAACAGACGGTTCCAATGATTCCACCAATGATTTATTAAGAGAATACCCGGATGTAACTGTTTTATATCAACCGGAACGTCAGGGGAAAACAGCGGCATTAAACCGGGGGATGTCGTATATAACTACCCCATTTGTCATCTTCACAGATGCCAACACCATGCTGAACCAAGCTGCTATTAAGGAGATTGTAAATCGATTTTCCAACGCGAAAGTAGGATGTGTTGCCGGAGAAAAAAGAGTTGAAATACAGGAAGCTTTGGGGGCTACAGCCGGGGAAGGCATCTATTGGAAGTATGAATCTGCTTTAAAAGATCTAGACGATCGTCTATATTCCGCGGTGGGAGCCGCTGGAGAATTATTTGCGATACGAACCTCTTTATTCGAAAAGATGCCGTCCGATACACTGCTGGACGACTTTATCCTCTCTTTAAGAATTGCCGGAAAAGGTTATAAAATCGCCTATTGTAAAAATGCTTATGCGTTAGAAAGTGCATCCCTGAACATGAAAGAAGAAGAAAAACGTAAAATCCGTATTGCAGCAGGAGGAATACAGTCCATCTGGCGATTACGTTATCTACTGAATCTGTCCAGATACGGAACATTAAGCTTCCAATATATCAGCCATCGTGTGTTGCGATGGACCATCACTCCTATCGTGCTTTTCCTCTTACTACCGATTAATCTGTTATTAGCCTGCAGCGGCTCCACACTATACATAACGATTCTGTTTTTACAGATTTTGTTTTATATGGCAGCTTTTGCAGGACATCGAATGGAGCAAAAACATATTCGGAACAAATTATTTTTTGTACCCTACTATTTCACATTTATGAATATCAATGTCATAAAAGGCTTTTTTTATCTCTTCCATCATCAAGGTTCCGGAATATGGGAAAAAGCGAAAAGGGTTGAAAAATAAAATATTTAGGATTTGATTGTTCTGATATTCCTATTTTCTCGAAATTTATCAATACTTTTGTCAATCGATAGTGGTTGATTATCAAAAAGACATAAAACACATGGAGAATTTAGCATCACAATATAAGGTTTTAGTAGTAGACGATGTGCCTACAAATGTTATGCTTGTGCAAGCTATTTTAAAAAAGGAAGGCTACACAATTTTAACAACGGATGGTGGAGCCAAAGCATTACGTATTGCACAAGAAAAACATCCTAATTTAATTCTGCTCGACATCATGATGCCGGAAATGGATGGTTATGAAGTTTTGCAACATCTGAAAAGTAACCCTGAAACAAATGATATTCCTGTCATTATTATGTCGGCCCTGAGTGACATGCAAAGTATTGTGAAAGGTTATCAACTGGGGGCTATCGAATACGTAACAAAGCCATTCCAACGCGAAGAACTGGTAAAACGTGTAGCCCACCGCTATGAATTATTCAGTATTAAACGCATAAAACGAGAACTGGAAGACACTATCGAATCACGTGATACACTTTATTCCGTAATTGCTCATGACCTGCGTTCTCCTTTAGGTTCATTGAAAATGATGAATAATGCAATCCTGATGATGGTGGATAAAAAACAAGTGAGCGACGAAGTGTTCGAAATGCTTCAGATGATGAATAAGACATCTGAAGAAATATTCCAACTACTGGATAATCTGCTAAAATGGGCAAAAAACCGCTTAAACAAACAGAGCATATACAAACAAACTGTCGATATCAACGGTATTATTAATAGTACCGCTCAATTATTCATACCTATGGCAACCCAAAAAAATATCCACATCACAATTGAAAATATGGATAGCGAACTAATGGGAGCTATCGATATTGACATGGTAAAAACAATTGTCCGTAACTTGCTATCCAATGCCATCAAATTCAGCTACGAAAACGGAAACATTATTCTTTCCTCCAAAACAGAAGGTGATTTCGTTATTGTAAGCGTACAAGATGCCGGAAAAGGAATCAAGAAAGAAGACCAGGACAAATTACTTAAACAGAATACCCACTTCACAACCTATGGAACAAACAATGAAAAAGGTTCCGGGCTGGGTCTGATGTTATGTAAAGACTTTATCGAACAACACGGCGGTAAACTATGGTTCGAATCAGAAGAGGGCAAAGGGACTACTTTTCATTTCTCTTTAAAAATTCAGGAATAAAAGAAATTAATATATTAGCAAAAAGCCACTTGGTTCGATTTAAACCAAGTGGCTTTTTCTATTAATAACATGTATACGAAATCAATCGAACATATGTCTGAACTTGTCAAAAATTTTCTCTTTCACCGACTTTTTAGGCTGGAAATTAGGAGAGTTTTCCAGGCCATTCAGCGTTTCTTTTTCTGAAGGCGACAATGTTTCCGGAATGTATACACTCACATTTACCAGCAAATCACCGGTTCCATAACTGTTAACCGAAGGCAACCCTTTATTACGCAGGCGAAGCACTTTGCCCGGCTGTGTACCCGGATCAATCTTAACCTTCGCTTTACCGTCTACGGTCGGTACCTCCACACTTGTTCCCAAGGCTGCTTGCGGAACACTCAACAACAGATTGTATAATAAATCATTCTCGTCACGAATCAATTCAGGATGCGGTTCTTCTTCAACCAGAATCAACAAATCGCCATTCACACCGCCATGACGTGCTGCATTCCCTTTTCCGCTCATGGAAAGCTGCATCCCTTCCGCCACTCCGGCAGGGATATTGATTGTGATCACTTCTTCATCACGAACAATGCCTTCGCCATTACATTCGGTACATTTCTTTGTAATGATTTTACCTTCCCCGCCACAAGTAGGACAGGTACTCTGTGTCTGCATCTGTCCCAATATCGTATTGGCAACACGGGTTACATAACCGCTACCATGACAGGTATCACAAGTCTTGGCACTGTGCTCGTCTTCAGCACCACTACCATGACATTTCGAGCAGTTTACGTATTTCTTTACTTTGATTTTCTTTTCAACTCCGTTGGCAATGTCT
Organism: uncultured Parabacteroides sp.; assembly: GCA_900541965.1. Classification (GTDB taxonomy): domain Bacteria; phylum Bacteroidota; class Bacteroidia; order Bacteroidales; family Tannerellaceae; genus Parabacteroides. Next base: position 76,866 of record UQLN01000015.1, read on the forward strand.
TTTAGGGTCAGCTTTACTTTCACACGCAAATCCGAACCACGGTTCACACGGCGTCCGCCACGTGAACCACCGCCAAAACCACCGAAGCCGCCAAAACCACCGAAATGCCCGCCGAAAATATCCCCGAATTGCGAGAAAATATCTTCCATAGACATTCCGCCGCCAAAGCCGCCTCCCTGGGAAGCACCACCAACCCCGGCATGCCCGAACTGGTCATAACGTTGGCGTTTCTGAGGGTCACTCAATACATCATACGCCTCCGCAGCTTCCTTAAAATTCTCTTCAGCCTGTGCATCACCAGGATTCTTATCCGGGTGAAACTGAATTGCTTTTTTGCGATACGCTTTCTTTATTTCATCTGCCGATGCACTCTTTGAAACACCAAGCACTTCATAATAATCTCTCTTAGCCATCTTTGTATTTGTCGTTATTTGCCTGTCTGCCGGTTATTATTCTCCCACTACAACTTTAGCATGACGGATTACCTTGTCGTTCAAAGTATAACCAGTCTGTACACAATCCAGAACCTTTCCTTTCATATCCGGTTCCGGAGCAGGTATAATAGCAACAGCTTCAGCTTCTTCCGTATCGAACGGTTTGCCTACGGTTTCGATAGGCTTTACTCCCTGTTGTGATAAATATCCCATAAACTTATTGTAAATCAACTCTATTCCTTCGTTAATAGCTTCTATATCTTCAGTCTTACGGATATTTTGCAAAGCACGTTCAAAATCATCAATAATAGGAAGAAGATGTGTCAAAGCACTTTCGCCTCCATTTTTAATCAACTCGGACTTTTCACGTAAAGTACGCTTACGATAATTGTCATACTCAGCCATCAAACGAAGATGGGAGTCGTTTAATTCATCATATTTCTTTTGCAACCCGTCCTGTTCGTCCGCCACATTGTCAGCAGAGCTATTTTCTTCTGCCGCATTTGCCGCTTCATTCTGCAAATTTGTCGCATCTTCAGCATCCAAATGCTCCTGATTGCCTGCCATTTCTTCCTGTTTATTAAAATCTTTCTTACTCATATGAAATTATATTTTTCTATTATTATTTAATTATCAATGGTATACGTGCACTACAATAAATCCGTATCTTCACATACGGTTTCATATTGTAAGACTATTACACCTTTATACCAGCAAATATACTGCCAACTGCCCCTTATACTTCAAAAAATATCTTTACCTTTGCCTATGTTTGTGTTTCATATAGCATTATAATAAGATTTTGATTATGAAGAGAACGATTTTGTCCGTATTATTATTATTTGCTTTTCTAAATGGTTTTGCTCAAAACCGCACTATTTGCAGAACAGGCATCTCATATGATATCAGTAAAAATAACACTTGGGGAAAAGACAGGCCCATTGTAACCGGGATAACACCTTATTCGCCGGCAGAACTGGCAGGCATAAAACCTTCAGATATTATCCTCACTATTGATGGCGTACAAACCAACAACCTATCGATTAAGGAAATTGAAGAATTGCTTAATCCTGCCGGAAAAAGTGAAATATTACTTACTGTAAGCAATTTCACTAATCCGTCCAAAGAAATTCTGGTTAAGAAAGAATGCAAAAAAAGCAATGCGATTACGGAAGAACAATTGGCATCCGCTTTTTCCATGTATAGCCTGGAAACAAACAGTGAACGGGATTTTGTTTGTCCATTCAAGACAAGTGTTACAGCAGACCCTGTCGATTTCACCAAATTCAAAACTTTTGCATTTTCCGAGATTGACGAGAATAACAGCAAACTGGAAACGACCATCAACGAATGTATTGAAAAGGAATTGACCAAAAAAGGGCTTACCCTAGATACTTCGTCCCCTGACATATTGATACAGACATTCTATTTCTTTGATAAAAATCCGAATTTCAAAGGAGTCAATCGAATACAGATAGAAAGAGACCCGACTTACCGGTATAATATGCTGAGAAATAAAATGGAAAAGTTCCCGTTCCTGAGCAGTTCCACTCCGGAAGCCGAAGCTGAATACCTGTTACAACTCGGCATTCGCCTGATTGACCAGAGCCATGTGTCAGGACGTATTTTATGGGAATGCGAAGCCAATGAGCTATTGGAAAGCTCCTACCATTTGGATGAATATGCCCGCATCTTCGTACCGTTGATGTGTATGCAGTTTCCATATGTGAAATACACACGCAACGTGCCGTTCCGGGTAAACCAGAAGACCTATAATTACACAGGGCTGAACTACAATATCGACCGTTTGGAACAGGTGGCCAGTATAGACCGTAATTCTCCGGCTTCTACCGCCGGCCTGCGCAATTCCGACATTATCGAGAAGATTAACGATAATAAGATGAACTACTCTGCCGAGGAGTTTTCTGCCGCATATAAAGGATTCATAAGCAATACTATGAAATATCGTGATCCGTCAACACGTTTTACCGACAGCAACGGATTCAAAGATTGTATGTTCTGGGATACATTCAAATACGCCCAAGTATCGGATGCACTCCAGAGTTCCAAGAATAAAGCGGCTTTCTCCTACTTATTTTATTATGCTCCGTACATCGACTTGTCAGGAAACAATACCTGCACATTCAATATTGTACGTGGAAAAAACAAAATGGAAGTGATTGTCCGTCCCACCATCCGAAGGTCTGTGACGGTCGAAATCAAATAAAGAATTAATTACACGTGATATATCCACAAAACTTTGAACAGAAGACGGGCTTTGATAAAGTCCGTCATTTAATTTCCGAAAAATGTTTAAGCCCGCTGGGAAAAGAGCGGGTAGCCGAAATGAGTTTCTCCAACGATTATGCAACCATTACCCAGCGTTTGGAGCAAACCGACGAATTTGTCCGTATACTGCATGGAGATGTTGAATTTCCCGCCAGCTACTTTTTCGATGTACGTTACTCTATGAAACGGATACGCCCGGAAGGGACCTGGCTGGATGAAAAGGAACTGTTCGACCTGAAACGTTCCCTGCAAACCATACACGATATCATCCGCTTCTTTCGCCCTACGATGGAAGAAGACGAAGAAATCCTGTACCCCGCCCTAACGGAACTGGCAGGAGATATTCTGGTATTTCCCCAACTAATCGGAAAGATAGACCAGATACTCGACAAATTCGGAAGGGTTAAAGACAACGCCTCCCCCGCCCTTGCCCAGATACGCAAAGAAATTACGGTTACAATGAGCGGCATTTCCCGTTCATTGCAATCTATCCTGCGTGCGGCACAGTCGGATGGCGTAGTAGATAAAGACGTAACCCCCACCATGCGCGACGGGCGCCTGATGATTCCTGTCGCCCCCGCTTTCAAACGAAAGATAAAAGGAATCGTACACGACGAATCTGCCAGTGGCAAGACTGTTTTTATCGAACCTGAAGTGGTAGTGGAAGCAAATAACCGTATCCGGGAGCTGGAAGGAGACGAACGACGGGAAATCATGAAGATTCTAACGGAATTTACCAACTTCGTCCGTCCGTTAATTCCCGATATCCTGCAATCTTACGAGTTTCTTGCAGAGATAGATTTCATACGTGCCAAAGCATTGTTTGCCGAACAAATCCACGCTATCAAGCCGACTTTAGAGAACAAGCAGCAGATAGACTGGATTCGTGCCGTACATCCGATACTTTTCCTGTCCCTGCAAAAACAGGACAAACAGGTGGTGCCGCTCGAAATCAGGCTGGAAGAAGACAAACGCCTGCTGATTATCTCCGGTCCGAACGCCGGTGGCAAATCCGTCTGCCTGAAAACGGTCGGTTTGCTGCAATATATGCTACAGTGCGGATTACTGATTCCGGTATATGAGAGTTCACGTACAGGCATATTTGAACATATCTTCATCGATATCGGCGACGAACAAAGCATTGAAAACGATTTGAGTACTTACAGTTCCCATCTGACGAACATGAAATTCTTCGTAAAGAACTGCAATGAAAAGACGATCCTGCTTATCGATGAATTCGGTAGCGGTACCGAACCGCAAATCGGTGGTGCAATTGCAGAAGCTCTGCTCGACCGCTTCAACCGGAATCGTAGTTATGGTGTAATCACGACCCATTATCAGAATCTGAAGCATTTTGCAGAAGATACGGAAGGAGTCGTAAATGGTGCCATGTTATATGACCGCCATTTGATGCAACCTTTGTTCAAATTGTCTATCGGTAATCCGGGAAGTTCCTTTGCCGTAGAAATCGCCAGGAAAATCGGATTACCCGAAGATGTGATAGCCGATGCTTCTGCCAATGTTGGGGCAGATTATATCAATATGGACAAGTATTTGCAAGACATCGTTCGCGACAAGCGTTATTGGGAAAGTAAGCGGCAAAATATCCGCCAACAGGAGAAAAAGCTGGAAGATATTACCGCCCGTTATGAGCAGGACTTGGATGCAGTGAATCGTCAGCGCAAGGAAATCATCAAGACCGCAAAAGAGGAAGCTGAACGTATCCTTGCAGAAGCCAATGCCAAAATTGAAAATACCATCCGGGAAATCAAAGAGGCGCAAGCGGAGAAAGAACAGACCAAGCTGGCACGTAAAGCGCTTGAAGAATTTAAATCGGCCGTCCTTTCCAAAGAGGAAGAGGATGACAAGATTGCCCGCAAGATAGCAAAGCTGCAAGAACGGAAAGAGCGTAAACAGAAAAAGCAGGAGCAGCCCGCACCTAAACAGGCCTTCAACCGCGACGTCATCGAAGTGGGCGACAATGTCCGCCTGAAAGGCCAGGTTTCCGCCGGAACGGTTATGGAGATACAGGGAAAACAGGCTCTCGTAGCCTTCGGGATGATTAAAAGTACCGTCAAGCTGGATAAACTGGAAAAGGTCAGCAAAGGACAGATTAAGAAGGAAATACAGAAAAGTACGTTCGTCAGCACCCTGACTACCGACAACATGCACGAGAAGAAATTGAACTTCAAGCAGGAAATAGATGTTAGAGGTATGAGGGGGGATGAAGCGCTGCAGGCCGTGACCTACTTTGTAGACGATGCAATCCAGGTTGGCGCAGAACGCATTCGAATCCTGCACGGTACCGGAACCGGTATCCTGCGGCAACTGATACGCGACTACTTGCATTCGGTGCCGGGGGTACGCAACTACCACGACGAACATATACAGTTCGGTGGCGCCGGTATCACGGTAGTTGAACTTGAATAAAAACAAAGCGTATGAGACGAAAAGACAACACCCATCTGCACAAACGGAAACATATTTCAAACCGCCATCTGTCAGATAAATATTTTTATGCCGGCGAGCATGAAACGGTTACCGATATTCGTCTCACCCAATACAATGAGAGCATCCTCCGCAACCATGATGTCAAAACAGGGGATGCCTCTTTCCAAAAGCATGTAGATGCTAATTGCATCAACTGGTTTCAGGTAAGCGGCCTTACCAATTCGGAAGCCATCACCCGTATGGTAAACGAATTTGGAATGCACAACCTGGATGCAAAAGATATCCTTACCCCGCAACATGTGGTAAAGATTGAGGAATACGACAAGCATATGCTGATTGTCCTCAACTCCTCCTACTATGATGCCAATACGGAAATAAAATCCGAACATATCAGTATTCTGGTGACAGGAAATGTAGTCATTACCTTTACGGAAAGCAACAATCCCGTATTCGAGAGCACGTACAAGGCATTGGAATCCAATATGCTGAATCTCCGCAAAAAAGGAAGCGGGTTGCTCCTCGCCTTCCTGCTCAATACGATTATTGCCAATCTGGTGGAGTCGGTTTCCAAAGTGGAAGAAATGCTGGAAGATATCGAAGAGACGCTACTGGACATAAAAAGCGACCAGACCAATATGGGGCCGCTTATCCAGCAACGCAGGCACGAATACATGATTATCCGCAAGAACAGCCAACCGCTGAAAGAACAGTTCGCCAAACTGCTCCGTACGGAAAACGGTATCATCAGCAGTGATATGCTCCCCGTCTACAACGACCTGTCCGACCAGCTACTCTTTGTGATACAGACCACGGAAAGCTGCCGGGAAATCATATCCTCACTGGTAGACCTTTATATCTCCAACAACGATCTTCGTATGAATGCCATCATGAAACGGCTTACTGTAGTATCCACCATCTTCATCCCGCTAACTTTCCTTGTCGGCGTTTGGGGGATGAACTTCAAAATTATGCCTGAACTGGATTGGTCTTACGGATATGCTATTGCTTGGTTTGTAATGTTGATTACGGCAATCGCCACCTGGTTTTATATGCGCAAAAAAGATTGGTTTTAATAGTACCCTTGCAAATAAAAATTAGTACCGGTAGTAATTTCAACTAGTAGCAATAGTAATTGAAATTAGTAGTGATAGTAATATTTATTAACGGACGAACGCCCGAAATATCACATCCCAGGCGTTCGCATAAACTAATTATTTGTTGTGTATAAGTGTAAAACCAATTAAGATTTTGATTACATTGTTTATTAATAATGTTTATGAAACTGTCAGTTAGAAATTACTTGTCCATTCAGATTCTCCAGCATCTTTTTACCGGGCTTGAACTTCACACTCGACCGGGAACGAATCATACATTTTTCACCGGTCTTAGGATTACGTCCTTCACGCTCGGACTGCATCCATAAGTGGAAAGATCCGAATCCCTGCAGTACAAGATGACCATCTTCCTTCAATATCTTCATCAATTCCCTTCTAAACGCATCAATAAAATGATGAACATCTTGTTGTGGTACAGACAACTGCTCCGATATACGTTTTACAAAATTTCTTTTATTCATATATTATTCCTGTTTTAATTATAAATAATCATTTCTCTAACAGTTATTCGCGATTTACTCTGTCCTTTATTGCACACTTTTTATGTGTTTTCGGAGTATATACTTATTCAACCCATTACCAAAATATCCATACAGAAAAACCAGCGAACAACGACCCAGTATTTCTTTTTTTATATTCAGAGTACAAAAATGCCGCATGATGCCCAGATACGAATTGATGGATGCACACATCTCACGCAGATATATTTCGGGAGGTGCACGATTAGTATCCAGACTACTCTCCCAATAATACATTTCAGCCGCAAACTTCCTTTTTGCACGATTTTGAATGTAAATACGCCCGGGTTTTACCACTGCACCCAGAAATTCAACTCCATGCTCATAATGCTGTAATACTATTTTATGCGGATGTAACCTTATGTGTAAGGTATCCCATAAATAATTACGGATTTCAGGTATCAGTCGTTTCAGTACTTCCTTATCCTCATGAACAAGAAAAAAATCATCAACATAGCGACCATAATGTTTGATACTTAAAATCCTCTTTACATAATTATCGAACGGCGTCAGATAAATATTGCTAAACAGTTGTGATGTCAGATTTCCGATAGGCAAACCACACCCCGTAGGCGAATGGAACAGGCTTTTTGAAGGAGGCAAACCTTCCCAATCCGATACATCACCACGTCGTATACAATTTTGGGTGGGATCATTAAATATGACCAGCGGCAAAAGATATTTTACCAATTCATACTCTTCTGAATCTTCCCAATGAATACTGTCCGGCAATTCCAGATGCCCGTATCTCTCCAAGGTTTTACAGACAGAATCATACAATATCTGCCGGTCAATATTCATGAAATACCCTTGTAAATCCAACTTCAACACATAGCAATCCTGCGTATAATTCTGCGAACAGCTACGAATATGTTTATCCAGACGCTTTATTCCGAACAAAGTTCCCCTGCCTTTCCGGCAAGAATAACAGTCATCAATAAAAATCCGTTCGAATATCGGCGAAATATAATTGAAAAGCAGATGATGCACGATACGGTCACGGAAATCGGCGGCAAAGACTTCACGTTTCACAGGATAATCCACCATAAAACAAATACTCCGTCCCACTTGGTACTTACGTTCCTCTATTTCATGGTAAAGAGCTATCAGGTTTTCTTCGAGATTCAGTTCAAAACGAAGCTGATTCGTCGAATTCCGTTTCCCGTCCCGAGCATCGAAATAAGCTTTAAATATGTCTTCTATCAAGTTCATGTACTAATTCTTAATAAATAAAAGGCGACCGGTAAATGCTTGGACGCAACGCACTGAGAACCCGTTGGCACGGTTGGAAGATGTCGCATTCAGCGTAGCGCTATTGAAGTTCACGTTGCTCGCGTTGACACTGCCTGACGGAACCGATGACGCCCAGTAGTAACCGTTGATACTCTGATTGTTGGAAGCGCCGGTACTGTTGTTACGGTTGCCCGCAGCAGGCAAAAAAGTAACCACTTTATTAATTATCAAAACGGATACACCTAAGTAAACATTATGACAACCGGGTAATTAACTAGCAGAAACATAAGGTACGCCTTTATTCCCTCACGTTCTTTTACTCTACCAGTAGGTTACTGAATTTACAAGTCTCACTATCGGTAGCCTTAACCACCGATACTCCGGACATGAATCGCCCTTCTATTTATTTTCTTTCGCTTGATTTATACCATGCAGCCAATTGTTTTGAAATAGATTCAATCTGTTCGGCAGCAGTAGCATACTGTTTCAAATTGATTTGCTTTAAGTCCATTAATAAACGTATCTGCAACTTTACCACAACCACATGTTCTCTCGCCCTTTGTAAATGAACCATCTTCTGGGCTGTGGAATTAGCCTGATAAATACAGACAAGTAATGCTATCAGCTCATTTTTCACATTCTCCCCCAATGTATAACGATAATCGCGCTGAAAATTCCGATTCATACGGAATACCAGCAACAATAAATCGTATGTAGCCTTGTAGACAGGCAGGTTATCATAAATCATTGCTTCAACAAAGCCTGTAAATCAGAAACTAACATCATACATTGTAAAGGGGAAGCTGTTTCGACCCTGAATGCAGCCAACTGCGATAAGACATTACGCTCAGCTTCGGAAATACAGATGTCAGGTCTTCCTATAGTTGTTATAGCAGAAGGAAGAAAAGCGTTTTCACTTTCAGCCGGAAGGGTAGACTTCCATTCTTCAAACTCCACAGCTGTAAAAGCCATATCCACATAAAATGAAATCCGCTTGTCATCTATCTGCAAAAACTCCCGCCCTTTTAAAACCTCATGCAAGCTACCATCAGGGAAGCCCATAGAGACAACCTCACAATTCACAATCTTTACAAAACGTTTCTGCAATTTGTAGGCTTTCACCTCTTTTGTAAATCGCATGGCCGATTGTTCGTATGCCTTCCAGAACATCCCTTCCATATATAAAAAGATTAGTGGTTCATTTTGTAGCTCAGCTTCTAATTTATCTTTCAGATTCATGATACCTGTTTTATTTAGACCCAAATCGCCCCGCCTGAAGGCGGGGCTTTATAAAAGAATCAAATCAATCAAATCAATCGAATGCGGTCGGCAATTCGCCGACCTTTTTTTATTCTTGGACGCAACGCACTGAGAACCCGCTGGCACGGTAGG